>JALQUR010000472.1 GCA_023260695.1 Planctomycetaceae bacterium | reverse complement strand
TGAACCTGAATCCACTGCTCAGATATGACGGGTATTACATACTGTCGGACTGGCTGGAGATACCCAATCTGCGGACTCGAGGCGATCGAGCCGTGGGAATGGCAGTCCGTCGATTACTGTCGGGAGAACCGACGCAACGGTCAGATGATCAGCCGGGCTGGCTGGCAATTCTGCTGCCAGCCTATGCGATCGCTGCCTGGATCTATCGCTGGATGCTGATTGTGGCGATTGGAGTAATGCTTGGACAACTGCTCGAACCGACTGGCCTGTCGTCTGCTGGAGTAGTGTTTGTGGGCCTGCAGGCAATCGGTTCGCTGACGTGGACGGCACAATACCTGAAGCAGATATTCGTCTCGACGGCTGACCGCACAGCTTCGTCAAGGCGTCCAGTACTGATTGTTTCGACGCTGCTGCTGGTGCTGGCGTGGGGGCTTTGCCAGCCGATTCTGACACACGGTACAGCTGCCTGCCTGCTGGAGCCGGCGGGGATTCGGCATGTCTATGCGGAGGTTTCCGGCCGTCTGGAGCATCCACTTGTGAAGGTCGGCGAGCTGGTTCAGCAGGGGGCACCGTTGTTCCAGCTGGGTTCGGCTGAAGTGGATCAGGAAATCACGCTGCATGAAGCGGAGGTGCGACAGCTGGAAACGGAGATTCGTCTGCTCTCATTGACCTCAGACGCACAGTCTCGAGTCATCACAGAGGATGCGTTGCAACTTGCTCGATTGCGTCATCAGCAGTCACTTGATGCTCTGATTGACCTCACGCTGCGAGCGCCGGCAGGTGGTCGAGTAGTGGCAGTGGATCCGGTGGAGAACATGCGGATGTCAGAGCATCTTGTTTCGGATCGACCGGAATCTCCTCTGAGTATTTCAGGCAGCGGCTCACAGGTTCTTCGCGGAACCCATCTCTGCAGTATTGATCCGGGGACAGGCTGGCGAGCGGTTCTGTATGTGAATGATGATCTGAAGGCGGCGCTGGCAGTGGATCATCCGGTGGAGATTCGTTGCGATGCCTGTCCCGGCACGACGATCACGGGTGTTGTCGAAAGAATAGCGAGAGAAGGTACTCGGGACGTCCCTGATGTGCTGCTGGATCGCTGGGGCGGATCCATTGCCAGTACGGTACTGGAGTCCGGGTCTGTCGCTGCGTCATCCAGTTATTTTCGGGTGGACGTACGGCTCCATTCCAGTGAGCTTCAGGTGATTTCAGGACTGCGGGGCCGAGCGAGGTTTGTCAGTCGTGAACGATCAATTCTGGGCTGGCTGCAGCAGCAGTGGTCCGGGCTGGCCAGCTTTCAGTTGACTTCCGACTGGCGATCGACGGGAGGAAACAGTGAGCAGTGATGGACTGTTCCGCGGGTGGCAGACTCGCCGCAATGTGCATCAGGCCTTTCAGGAGAGCAGAGGTCTGTGTTGCCTGCCTGCGGGGCAGTTGCAGCAACTGTCTCTGGATTTGCGCTGGGACTGTCAGGTTCGTGGGCTGAGCAATCGCCGGGTGACGCGGGCATTTGCTCTGGTTATTGAGGCGGCACGCAGAACACAGGGGCTGAATTTCCACCGGGTGCAGGTTGCTGCCGGATGGCAGATGTTGTCTCGTGTTGTTGTGGAGATGCAGACGGGGGAAGGCAAAACTCTCTCTGCCTTGCTGCCTGTCTTTGCTCGGACGCTGGATGGCGAAGGCTGTCATGTGATGACGGCCAATGATTATCTGGCAGTTCGCGATGCACAGTTCGCGGAATCCGTCCTGGGGGTGCTTGGGATTCGTGTGGGAGTAGTCATGCAGTCCGCAGACGCCATGCAGCGTCAGCAGGCATATCAGTGCGATGTAACATACGGGACCGTGCAGGAGTTCGCATTTGACTATCTGCGTGATCGGCTGCGGGAGCATACGGGTGCTGTCGTGCACGGAGGTGCATCGTCTGTGCAGCGATCGCTGGCGGCAGCTTTGGTTGATGAAGCCGACAGTGTGCTGATTGATCAGGCCTGTACTCCTTTGATTCTTTCTGCAGCTGACAATGCTGCCGGGCCGGTGACAACGATGTTGCAGTGGGCAGACCGCAGAGCGGCCGGTCTGGTTGAGGGAACGGACTTTGTTGTCGACGGCGGCGGTCGCACGATCTGCCTCACGGAACAGGGACGCCAGAGTATCCTGCTGCAGCCGGCGCCGGCCGATGTGAGCGGAGTCGCGGTGTCGGAATTACTGAATCGAGTTCGTCAGGCAGTGCTGGCTCAGGTCAGATTTGCACGAGATCGTGATTACGTGGTAACCGATGACCGCGTACAGATTGTTGATGAATCCACAGGACGGATTCTGGAGGGACGAAAGTGGGAGCAGGGGCTGCAGGAGGCCATTGAGTTTCGCGAAGGCGTGGAGCTTTCCCGTCCTCATGGGGCGGTGGCCGGAATCAGTGTGCAGCAGTTCCTGAGCCGGTATCCGCGGATTTCCGGGATGACCGGTACTGCTCAGTCTGTTGCCGGAGAACTGTCTGCAGTATACGGCCTGCAGGTTCGCGTGATCGAGCCGCATCGCCCACGCGCGGTCACAGTCAGCACGCCCCGTGTTTTCTCGTCACTGCAGGAAAAGCTGCAGTTTGTCGCGGCAGAGGCGGAGCAGGCAATCTGTCGAGGGCAGCCGTTGCTTATTGGGACGCCATCAGTTCGTTCCAGCGAACAGATTGGCGAGATACTACGGCAGCATCGTCTTGACTGTCGGATTCTGCATGCGCGTTCCCTTGCACGGGAGGCCGAAATCATCAGCGAGGCAGGAGCAGCGGGGCGAATCACCATCGCGACAAATATGGCGGGGCGGGGCACAGACATCGTGGTTGAGGACAATGTGCAGGCATCGGGAGGTCTGCAGGTGCTGGCAACAGAACTGCATTCCTCAGTACGGATCGATCGTCAGCTGGAAGGTCGCACGGGCCGTCAGGGAAGTCGTGGTGTATTTCAGCAGATCGCATGTGTTGAAGATCAGCTGATGGAAGCGGCTTCGGAACGTGAGCGGCGTCAGCTGCAGCAGTCGGGAGATAATCGGCGGGGAGAGTCTGCCCTCAGCCCGCTGCGATCGATTCAGAAACGAATGGAGGAGCAGGCATTTCTGCAACGGCGGCAATTGCTCAGGCGGGATGCTGAGCACGTCTCGGGTTGTCACAGACTGGGGCTGGAGCCGGTACTGGAATACCACTGATGTGAAGCCGCGGGTAACTCAGCCCTGCGTTGGCACCACAACTTGCACCGGGTCAGAGCCAGAGCGTTCGTTGCAGGAAATCGATAGTGTCTCCGAACAGGACGTAGCCGGAGCTGCGTTGACCGCAGTCGATGCGAACATCGACATCTGCACCAAGATGATGCTGGTTCGGTCGGGATGCATCTGTGGCAATGAGTGCTCGGATCACCGGTGTGCTGCCATGAAGTCGGGACGTGTGATCGGCAACGGTTCTGAGTTCCCCTGAATACAGCTCCGACGGATCGGAGCGGAGTCGGTATGTTGCCGGAATTGTTCCGTCGCGACTGGAAGTCACGGCCGTTCCGACATGACCGAATCGGCGTTCTTCGAAGGTGACGTCCAGTACCCAGTCAGATTCGAGGTCAAAGACTTCCAGCAGAATTTCGCCGCGTGTGATCGGCCGTCCCTCCAGTTCATGGGTGGGCCGTGCCAGCACGACCACACCGTCGATTGGTGCACGAAGCTGCAGCTGTGCTGCGTACTCGAGCATGTGGGCGATCTGCTTCTCAAGGGCTGCGATGGAAATATCTGTCTGTTCCAGCCGGGATTGCAGGCGGAGCAGTTCTGTGCGCGCTGCGGATTGCTGTGCCTGATGCCACTGAGTTCTTAACGCAAGCAGCTCTCGATTCCGACCGGTGAGCTGGCTGCGCAGTTCCATCAGTTCTGCGTCTGTTGCCGGATCAGAGATTTCCAGCAGCAGATCGCCCTTGCGGACTGTATCACCATCATTGATATGGATGACCTGAATGCTGCCGACTGCCGGTGAGAAGACCTGTCGGTGTGACGCCGGGATCAGCCTGCCCACCGCCGCTACCTGATATTCCATCGGAATCAGGCACAGGCCGGCAATCATGGTGGTCATCAGCAGGGCGCTCAGACACCAGCGTGTCAGTGCTGACAGCCCGTGCGAGTTCGCCCCGGGTAAAGTAAGCAGCGAACGAAACGGTATCCCTGTGAACTTACGGGCATTCAACAACGCGAGTGCCGACTGACTGCAGAAGCGGTCGGACGCTGCCTGACTCAACGGGGCCGGCGCACTGTCGTGAAATTGTTCCAGCAGCAGAGCAAACTGCGGAGTTGTTCCGGCGTTTTCGGCGGCTGCCGCTGTGGAATCTGAGTCGGGCCGAGACAGTGGCAGCAGATGTACCAGTCGGGCGTGGCTCTGTTCAAGATAGCGAGTGAACGGCGTTCGGATCTGTGAGGGCAGCAGCGAATGGTCGGCGTCAAACTGAAATGAACGGCCAGTGGCCAGAACACTCGTGGCAAATGCCTCCATGGCCTGCAACTGGCTGGTGCGGCGGTTGATCCGAGCCTGACCACTGACGGCGATGACGCGCCATGATCGGCCACTGCGAGACAACACAGAGGCACGGTCGGACTGCAGCATTGCGGAAGCGCGATCTGCAACGATTCCGGCCACTCTCGTCAGATCGAGTGATGCGTGCAGATCCTGAGTAAAGGTCTGAAATTCAGACAGCAGATCGGTAGCAGGAGTTGGTGCGGGCAGCTGTTCAGCGTGGTCCAGAAACCGGTCAATGGCGGTCTGCAGGAGCCGCACAGCCGTCTGACTGGATTCGTCATCTGTCTGGAGAATCTGCTCGTTGCCAAACAGCTGCACAATTGTAACACAGTGACCATGTCGCCGGATCGGCACTGAAAGTACTGCATTACAGCGAGGATCAGCTCCTGATGGGAACGGTTCACAGCCGGCTTCCGGGGCATCAAGGCAGCTCTTCAGAATCGACTGGTTTCGGGCAATCGATTCCGGCAGCTGGTCCGAGCAAACAAGCTCCAGCGTACGGGAGCAGAAGATCCGAAAAATCCCGGGTCGATCCAGCATCCAGACAGCACCCGCGGCCAGCTGCAGATGTGTCGAGAGCAGTTCCAGCAGTTCTGCAAAGAACCGCTCGGGTGGAAGCGGCACAGTGTTGATCCGGGTGAGCGCTCTGAGCACCTGCGGCAGCTCTGTTGCCAGCCGGATCAGGGCGGCCTGATCGCCGGAGAGCGACTGATTATCAGGGGCTGAACGAGCGGATGACACGGTGTATGACCCGGAACGCGACGATTGGAATTCA
>JALQUR010000648.1 GCA_023260695.1 Planctomycetaceae bacterium | reverse complement strand
CACACGAACGAAACCGGTGGATTTGCAATTGGCGATTCGTAAACGAAACCGGCGGACTTGCAATTCGTACCCGTCTTGCCCTCTTCGGCGATGGCTCCATTGAAATTGGTTCCCCTCTCTTCCTCCACCGGTTCAGTGACTACGGCAGACCAGACGATTACGAGACAACTGACTGCTGGCAGTGGTTTTCATTCCAGCAACGAACGCTGTCTGTTCTTTGGACTTGGTCCCGTGGACATGATTGAGCAGGTGCAGATCATCTGGCCATCAGGACATAAATCACTCGTGCAGGCCATTCCAGCCAACGCTACACTATACGTGTCAGAAGAACATTCATCTGCCGTCATCGATGTTGAACAACAGCTCTACAGTATCCCGGTTGAACTGTCTGACCCGCAGTCGTTCTGATCTGCCTTTCCATGCCTGACAGACCCAAGCATCGTCAATCGGCAACTCGATTGCTCAGCTGGACAGTGGCGATCGTCGCTGTCAGCACCACGATCTGGCTGCTGAACAGCAGAGCTGAGTCTGATCCGGAGCAGCTGCTGAAAACGGCAAAAGCAGCCTACCAGGCCAGCAAATACGCTGACGCCGCGGCAACAGCTCGGCAGCTGCTGCAAGTCTCACCAGCAAATGCGGAGGCTCTCTGGCTGGCAGCTCAGGCTGAATTGCGGCAGCAGCATTACGAGGCAGCAGCGACACTTCTGAGGCAGATGCCCTCAGACCATCGCCAGTTTCATGCCGCTCTGACAACTGTTGCTCGCATGCACAGCGACAAGCTGCTGAGCATCCGCCGGGAAGTTGAGGCATGGACGCAGGTCCTCTCGCATTTTCCAGATGATACAACGGCACTGCAGAGACTGGCTCAGCTTTATGCTGCCACAGGCTCCCGCAGCGAAGCATTACCGTTGATCCTCAGACTGGTCAGACTGCAGACCCCCTCTGACCTGCTCATGGTGGCCGCCCGAGAGACCGGATCCATCTCTGACAGGCCGTTTCTGCTGCAGGCTCAACAGGCAGATGCAGCCGACCCATTCCCCCCCACCGGCCTGGCGCAGCTTGCATTCCTCGAGGGCGATTACTCACAGGCCGTGCAGTTGTCCCGCCAGGCTTTGCAGTTCAAGGCTGATCATCTTCCTGCTTTGCGCATCCTTGGCAGTAGTCTGCTGGCATTATCCAGCTGGTCGGACCTTCGCGCATGGCAGAAAACCGCAGCGAAGTTTTCATCAGATCCGGAGATTCAGGCAGTTGCAGGAATCCTGGCAGCACGATCGGGGCAGTATCAGACTGCAACCAGACAACTGCTGACGGCAATGAGGCAGCGCGGTGATCAGCGGGGAGTAATCTGGCAATTGAGCCAGCTCAGCAGCCAGGCCGGAGAATACCAGCTGGCAGCTCAGTTTTCAGAACTGCTGGAACGTGACCGACTGTTGAAGGAAGCCCAGGACCGAGTGTTCTTTGGCGGGGAAGCAGCAGACATCACCGCCGTCCTCAGTCTGGCGGATGCCTTCCAGGCCTGCGGACGAATCCATGAGGCCGTCGGCTGGACCGAACTTGCGTTGCTGAATCATTCAGACCAGAGCCTGCTGCAGGCGCGAATCGAGCAGCTGTACCCGCTGCTGGATGCAGCTTCAGTGCGGCTGGTGCAGGACACCGAAGTCCTGCTGGAGGCCGAACGCCTGCTCATGAATCATGCACTGCTGGTCGATAGCCCGGAGGACGAATCCAGGACAATCGATCTCGGTGAGCACCACCAGTCCAGCCTTCGATTCACAGAAATCGCCAGGGAAATCGGGCTCGAATTTGAGTTTCTGAACGGCACACACAGCACGCCCACTCGGCACATGCATGAGCTCACTGGGGGTGGGATCGGGATCCTCGATATTGATGCCGACAGCTGGCCGGACGTCATCATGACACAGGGTGCAGTGGTCTCTGCAACAGACCGGGATTTCGCCGGTGAGCACCAGATCTTCCGCAATCTGCGCGGGCAGTATTACGAGAGAGTCACGTCAGCAACCGGCCTCATCGGCTTCGAATACGGACAGGGGGCAGCAGTTGGGGATCTGAATGAAGATGGCTTTGATGATTTTGTGGTGGCTGGTATTGGTGGAGCGACACTCTGGCTGAGTAATGGAGACGGCACATTTACAGCCATGTCTCAGCTGATTCCGCGCAATCTGCCGTGGTTTACAAGCGTCGCTATTGCCGATCTGAATGAAGACCAGGCTGCAGACATTCTGCTGCTGGGGTATCTGCAGGGTCCCGATCTTCTGACGCGTCTTTGCGAATCCGGTCAGGAGCAGCCACGAATGTGCTCTCCTTCCGTCTTCGCGGCTGAACCGGACGTGTTGCTCTCCAGCGACGGCCGCGGCGGGTTTCTGGATATCAGCAGCACGCTGCCGTCAACAACCGGGAAAGGGCTTGGGCTGCTTGTGGCCGACTTCAACAATGCCCCCGGTCTGGAGGTGCTGATCGCAAGTGACACAACTCCGAACTCACTGTTGATTTACAATCCCGAATTGCAGAACTGGTCAGATGTCGGATTTGCATCCGGAATCGCGCTAAGCAGCACAGGCAAACCGGAAGGCAGCATGGGGATCGCTGTACGCGATCTGAATGCAGATCAGATTCCAGATGTTGTGGTTACCAACTTCCTCGCAGAATCGGCCGGCATCTACGAATCAGTCGGGGCCGCTCAGTACATCGATCGCAGAGACGCCACTGGACTGGCAGCTGCCACGCGTGCTGTTCTGGGATTTGGCGCGCAATTCCTCGACGCCGACCTCGACGGAAGCCCGGAACTGTTTCTGACCAATGGCCACATCGACAACCTGAATTCCTCTGAAATCCCTTACCAGATGCCTTCCCAGATGTTCACGTGGAACAACCGCACGTTCAGAGAACAGCCGCTGGGGGATACCTGCCCATGGATGGCGGAGCTGCACCTGGGGCGATCTGTAGCACGTCTGGACTGGAACCAGGACGGCAGACCGGATCTGCTGATTGGAACTCTGTACGAGCCGGCAGCACTGCTCAGCAATGAGACACCACCGGCGGGAATCTCCGTGGCAGTATCGCTCACTGGAATCTCGTCGCCACGAACACCGATTGGTGCCGGAGTGATGCATCAACCCGCGGACAACACCGCAAGTGCACCGGAAATCCTTGCTGCAGGAGACGGTTATCAGTCCTCCAATCAGAAACAATTACTGATCACAGCGAAGAAAGGGGGATTTTCCGGGACATTGAGCGTACTCTGGCCCGATGGCAGCAGCGATGAATACAGTGATCTGCTGCCAGACCAACGCTATCGGCTGATACAGAATTCCGATCGCGCCTATCGGATCCCGGAGTAGCAGCGTGGTGTCATTCCTGCCGAATACAATGCCCGCAATGAACAGCGGCAGAGCTCGTCTGGTGCAGCGGGCAGTCCCTTTTCTGGTGATTCTGGCCGTCTCGTTCTGGAGTACAGCGGAGGCATGGAGAACTCCCACAACCACCGTAGCAGTCCCGCCGCAGGGTGCCCGTACCGTCGCTCTGTTCAACGTCTGGACGATGCTCTGGAATTCCAGGCAATTCTCCCAGCCACTCGACTCATGGTGGGACGCCCCCATATTCCATCCGGAGAAAGGCACATTCGCCTGGAGTGAACCTCAGCCATTCACCTTTCTTCTCAGTCCGCTGCTGCTGCGTGGGCAGGGGGCACTGGCGTACAATCTGCTGCTGCTGCTTTCACTGACACTGAATGGCCTGCTGACACTGCGACTGCTGCGATTGTGGGGCATCAGATTCATGCCGCGTCTCGCTGCCGCAATCGCAGTCACACTGCTTCCCTTGCTGCATAATCAGCTGGATGTCCTGCAGTTGACTCACCTGTGGCCGGTCATCTGGCTTATTTCTGCAATGACGGAACATCGCCGAGCAGCCATGTCGCCGGCCGCCGTTGGCGGAGTTCTGCTGCGTGGCGGAGAGGCCGGTCTTGCTTTCTGCACCCTTGCAGCATGCTCAGTGCACCATGCTCTGTTCACCGCCATAATTATGGCAGTCACCGCGTGGGTGCTTGTCCCATGGCGACATCTGTTCCGCTGGTCCGTCGGCTTCATTCCGGCCGCAGCCATCGTGCTGCTGCTGGCGGGGCCGATGCTGCTGCAGATGCAGACGCTGCTGGAACAGCATCGTTTCGAACGCACCACGGAAACCGTGGAACGTCTTTCTGTTGATCTGATTGATTTTACCGTGCAGTCGCCAGGCCACTGGCTGCTGAAGAATCCTCTGCAGCATCAGACGTGGTCGCCATTGTCTCCCGGGCTGTTCCGATATGGATCAGCTCTGGCGTGTTGCCTGTTACTTCTGGCCCGCGCCGCTGGAAAACTGAGCACCGGTGCCGGAACCGTCGAGATCTGTTTTCTGCTGTCGTTCACAGTCGTGGCCGGAATCCTTGCGATGGGCATGCATCTGGGAACCGCGGAGCAATCGCTGTGGCCACTGCTCACATCCACGGTCCCTGGACTGGCACACGTCCGCAGTCCGTTTCGATTTGGCTACTTCTTCCAGCTGTCCACAATTCTTCTTGCCGCCTGCACGCTGGATCAGCTGCAGCGACTGGCATCTGCCTGCACCGGCCTGAAGCAACTGCTTCTGGGGGCCATTGTCATCACTTGCAGCGGCATCATTGCATTTGAGATTCTCCCCCAACCGCTGATCCGTATGGGTATTCCGAGCATCAACCGCATTCCGGAATGGGCAGAACTGATCCGCGGCAGACAGCACGCAGGGCAGGGGACATTGATCCTGCCACATGTCATGACCCCGAAGGCGGCAGACTTTGAGCCGACGCTGCGCTGGATGATCCAGGCGACCGCAGCCGGAATTCCGCTGGCCAACGGTTACAGTGGTTTCTTTCCGGCGTCGCACTATAAACTGCTGAATTCACTGCGACAGAAACGACTCACGCAGTCAACACTGAAGTTGCTCAGAAGTCGACGGATCCGGTTTGTCGTGGCACTGGACAGGACCACCGCAGACTGGGTTCACTCCGCGCCAGCCGGCACAATCACGGAACTGCAGAAACTTCCTGCAGCTGGTGCAGTGTTTGAGCTTACAGATCCTGCGGAAAGCCAGTGATCAGAATAAACCGGCTCCCGGCTGAACGTATTTCCTGCAACGATGCACCAGCATCCTGTCCGGCTGCATCAGTGATCCGATTCCAGCCGGTTTCTCTGTGTCGCCCGACAGATCCAACTCAGTACTTTCAGAGCAAAACACAATGTCCAGCATTCCAGGATTCCGACGTCACGACTCCAGCGCTGATGTTCCAGCAATTCACACCGCCGCAGAGTTTGAAGCCCGGCGACTGGAATTACCGGAAGGCGGTCGATTCCACGAGCTCCACGATGGACAGCTGAAACTCCTGTCGACCCCGGAGGAGATTCACGGCACGATCGTGTTCAATATCTCACGCATGCTGGCGACGTTTCTGCCGCAGCAACTGCAGGCTCGCGGCTATGCCTGTGTTGGTCTTGGGCTTCATGTT
>JALQUR010000407.1 GCA_023260695.1 Planctomycetaceae bacterium | reverse complement strand
TACATGGAGAAGGTCCTCCAGAACCCGCGCCACATCGAGATCCAGGTGCTGGCCGATACGCACCGCAACGCGGTCTACCTCGGCGAGCGCGACTGCTCGATGCAGCGCCGTCACCAGAAGGTGATCGAGGGGTTGTCCGACTTGCGCGTGATCTTGTCGACCTCGTCGATGTAGACGATGCCGCGCTGGGCGCGCTCGACATTGTAGTCGGCCGCCTGGAGCAGCTTCAGGAGGATGTTTTCAACGTCTTCACCAACGTAACCGGCTTCGGTCAGCGTCGTGGCATCCGCCATGGTGAAGGGAGTGAGTTCACAGAGCTGATCTGGCCCGGCCGCTGGCCGTCAGACCATCGCGCGGTCCTGGTGCAGTTCGCCAGCAAGTGAACCGCCCCGCCGGCGTGCCATGGGCACTCGCCGCAGCCGGTTTCCCATGTTCAGTGGCTCAGGGCATGCTCCCGCCTGCCACCGTCCTCAATTCGCAAACAGTCCTACACAAATGGTCGATCCGGCGGGATGCCCACCTGGCGGTTTTTTGGGTGTGGCGTTGCGATCAACCTCGCGAGAAGTCAACCTTTGCGTGTATGATGAATCGCTGTCGTAAAGCTTGAACGTAACCGCTTATCGAACTGCTCAGCACGACGTACCGCACGTACAAGACCTGTTCTTCCCGCCTGTTCTGAATCAAAGATCCCTGCCTGATGCGAAGTCTGCTGTTCGCAATCCTGCTCTTCCACTCTGCACCGCACCTGTCAGCCCAGCAGGTGGCTCACTGGGACTTCGAATCACCACTCCCGCCTGAAGTCACAACCGCAGGCAAGGTCAACTTCGACGCCGCTGGTCCTCGCAGCCCGGAATATCCCGGCTTCAGTGAGACCAACCGGGCAGTACAACTGAGTGGCGAAGGCTCCCGACTGATGCTGGCCGACCCCGGTGAAAACAGCGTCTACGATTTCACCAACGGAGATCAGATTACTCTGGAAGCCTGGGTGCAGCTGGACAAGGCCAGTGGTGCTGGCGGCACGCGAACCATCGTCAGCAAGGGCCGGACGCACCAGCCCGGCTTTCCCACCGATAACCAGAACTGGGCACTCCGCATTACCACCAGTGACGGCATGGGCAAGCTGAACTTTCTGTTCGCATCGGATCCCAAAGCCAGCTCCGAGCACTGGCACCGCTGGACAAGTAACAGCGGATTCAAAGTCGACTCCGGCTGGCATCACGTGGCTGTCGCCTACCATTTTGGCGAGCCGGATTCGTTACGCGGCTGGATTGATGGGCTGCCCATGGCTGGTACCTGGGATCTCGGCGGAAAGACGACATTGGCCCCGGTGACCGACAACGACGCCGTCTGGATCGGTTCCACGATGAACGGTGGTGCCTCAGGGACACTCATCGGTTCCGTGGATGAAATCCGCATTCACCGCACGCTGCTGGATCACCAGACAATCACCGCCCGCTTCGAACGCGTGGGCGGGCCTCGTGTCCTCGTTCCGCTGCCGGCGTCGATGCCTCAGCTGGGCACACTTCCGGCCGGGGAAGTGGCTGTGATCCTTTCCGAGGGGATGCAGTCGGATCGTCGCTGGATTCATCTGGGCGAATCAGAACCTGAAGAGCAGCAGCGCTTCGCAATCAAGTCCATGCTGCTGGGCCGCATCCCGGTGCGTTACAACAATCGCGGACTGCGGAGTGCGTGGAGTACGCCGCTGCTGGTCACCATGGCCACCGATGCAGAACTGCCAGCCGGCGATGTGGAGTTGCTGCTTCGCGTGCGTGCACTCAGCCGACTCTGGATCGACGGTGAACTGATCACGGAAACAGAAGCGATTCTCAAACAGCCCCCAAACGGCGAAGAAGAAGTGACGCCCGTGGCTGAACCGCTGGTCCCGGGCCAGCGGATTCCGGGCTATCACCAGCAACAGCAGATCCACAAGGTCACACTGCCGGAACTTCCCGCCGGAACAGACACGCGACGCGTCGTTCTGGAAATGCTGATTGGTGGACCGCAGCTGCGCGTGGAAACCGGGGAAATCACGGTCGGCTTGCGAACACAGCCCGACACGATCTTCAATTTACTCACGCCCGCCGGTCTGCCAGCCTTTCCGCTTACTGACGCCGAAGTAACGCCGCGGCTGCAGCTTCTGGATGAACAGATCACTGCCCTGGAACGCAGGACACGGCAACATGCGGCCGCCTCACAGCAGGAATACTGGGATCAGCGACACCGGCTGGCCAGAGACCTGGCGACTCAGCATCGCCCACCGGTGCCGGACGAATTCGCGTCGGAGCACCCGGTGGATGCATTCCTGCAGCACAGAATACAGCAGGCTCTGGCTGAAACGGCGACCACTGATCCGGTTCAGTCAGCTCATTTCCAGACCCGGATTCTGCCTCTGCTCAAATCACGCTGCTTTCGCTGTCACGGAGATCAGGACAAGGGCGGGTTGCGGCTGAACACTCAGTCCGGTCTGTTCACCGCGGGGGATTCCGGCGACCCGGCTGTGGTCCCCGGTGATCCGGATGCCAGCCTGCTGATTGCTCGCATCAGCGGTGACACTGCAGGCGACCAGATGCCACCGGGCCCCGATCGCATGACAGCCGAACAAA
>JALQUR010000327.1 GCA_023260695.1 Planctomycetaceae bacterium | reverse complement strand
AGCCGAAGTGTTGGCAGCTTCTAAAGAAGAGGGAGCCACCTTCAAAAAGAAAGAAGACACGCACCGCATGGCGGAGGCGGGATTTCGCACAGTCATGCTCACCAGGACACTGCAGACAAAGATCAGGCTGAGCGGTGAGTGCATGAATAAGGGGTATCGGCGCTGCATTCTGCCGGAGCCAGGATGTGGGAAGATGCTGAACCGGGAAATATTCATTTTGTGGCATGCCCGAAGGGGAAGCAACGGCCGTTTTCCGGAAGGATTTCCGTGGGAACCTGAAATGGGCAACGCGAAGTAGAATTCCTGAAAATTCACAACACCGATACACTGACGAATGGTGTTGTTAACACGACAGGCAGACGTCCATCAGGCTTCTGTCCCTGAAAGTCGCCAGGTGGGCTCACTTCCGGAACCCGCTCTTGCAATCCTCCAGCTACAAGTTTCAGCCACAAACGTGGGCTTGCCAGGCAACGATGCTAATTGAAAGTCAGGATGAATTACAGGAATTATGTGACCACATTCGATCCAGCGGACTGGTAGCTTTTGATACAGAGTTTGTCTCTGACGCTGGTTACCGCGCGGAGCTGGGGTTACTGCAGTTTGCCACGGCAGAGCGAGTAGTAGCGGTTGACCCACTTGCGGTGGAGTCTCTTCGTCCCTGGTGGGACGTGATGGCCGACGACAGTACAACGGTAATTGTTCATGGCGGCCAGGCGGAAGTGCGGTTCTGCATTCAGCAGGGACAGTGCGTTCCCCGTCGAGTTGTGGACATTCAGATTGCTGAGGGTCTGCGAGGCCGTAGTTTTCCGCTGGCCTACGGAGCGATTGTTGAGCGTGTGCTGGGGACTCAGGTATCAAGTCATCAGACACGTTCAAACTGGCTGCGGCGTCCACTGAGCGAGGACCAGCTGCGTTATGCGCTTGATGACGTCTCCTATATCCCGGAGGTGTGGAGTCGGCAGCGTGCATGGCTTGAGAAGGAGGGGCGGCTGACCTGGGCGGAGGCAGAATTTGACCGCATGTGCAACGATGTTGCGGCAGATGAACAGCAGGAACCATGGGTTCGGCTGTCAGGGTTGCCGCGGCTTTCCCGCCGGGAGCTGGCAACGGCCATGTCGCTGGCTCGCTGGCGCGATTCCGTGGCCCGAATTCGAGACAGATCTCCACGGCGTATCCTTCGAGACGATCTGCTTATGGATCTGGCCCGCCGCCGTCCCACCACCGAGCAGCAGGTGCTGGCGACGCGCGACCTCAACCGACCGGACTATCGTCGTCTGATTTCGGAGATTCTTGACGCCGTCGCGGAAGCGGCGGCGATTGCGGAGGATGCACTGCCTCGTCGAATCCCGCGAACTGAAGAAAGTGGTTCCGACGAGCAGACTGTGGCTCGACTGCTGGCACTGGCTGTCGCCAATCGCTGTGCGGAAATGGAGCTTGCTCAGGCGCTGGTGGGAACAAATCGGGACCTGCTGGACGTCGTAAGAACGCTCCGAGGAAAAGGTGACACGTCGCACGTCAAGATGCTCAACGGCTGGAGGGGCGAGGTATTCGGGGACCTGCTTGAGAAAGTGGTCAGTGGCCGAATCTGGTTTTCCGTTGCGCCGCCGCAGGCCAGCGTTCCGTTGATTTTTGAAGAGCGGGCTCAGTAAGCGGGCGTGTCGGAACATGCCCAGGTGGGAAAGCTGTGGCAGCTCAATGCTGATGGCGTCTGAGAAAACAGTCTCGCTCTGGAAAAAAAGCAAGACGCCTGAGAGATTGTCAGATTCCTGTGGCATAGTGTTCAGAACAGTAGCGGTGTGCAGCACCGATCCCCCTGATGTTCTGAAGTGAGTGGACCGATGTCCGGAGCTGATCGTCGTCTCCGAATCGTCATGGCCGCCTCCGAGGCAGTGCCATTTTCCAAGACAGGCGGGCTGGCTGACGTTGCCGGCTCGCTGACGCAGGCGCTCGATCGTGCCGGCCACGATGTCGTTCTGATTCTTCCGGACTATCCATCTCTGCGTCAGGGACGACCGGATGTGTCAGCGGTGAGTTCCACCGGGCTGCAGTTCTCCCTTGATATGAACGGGCGAGCAGTCACTGCCGGACTCAACTGGGCGACGCTTCCCGGCAGTCAGGTGCGGGTACTGCTTGTCAGCCAGCCGGAGTACTTCGATCGAACTCAGCCTTACGGCGACGCATCAGGAAGCTATTTCGATAACTGTGAGCGATTCTGTTTCTTCAGTCGGCTGGTACCGGAAATCTGCCGCAAGCTGGTGCTGCAGCCGGACATTCTGCACTGCAACGACTGGCATACCGGGTTGATTCCGGCACTGCTGAATACAGTCTATCAGGGAATGAAGGGACTGGAGCGTACTGCATCCGTGATGACAATTCACAATCTGGCCTATCAGGGTCAGTTTCAGGACTACGAATTTCCGCTCACCGGGATGCCACGTCGCTACTACAACATGTATCAGATGGAGGCGTGGGGGCACCTGAATCTGCTCAAGACCGGGCTGGCATTTGCTGATCAGCTGACGACTGTGAGCCCGACCTATGCGAATGAGATCTGTCAGACAGACAACGGCTGCGGACTGGACGGAGTGCTGCGGCATCGTCGTGGAAGTCTGGCCGGCATCCTGAATGGGATCGATGAGCAGATCTGGGATCCCGAACGTGACCCTCGAATTCCTCAGAACTATTCCAGTGAGACTCGCCGCGCGGGCAAGGCCATCTGCAAGCGGAAGGTGCAGCAGATGTTCTCTTTGCGGGAGAATCCCGACGTACCACTTGTTGGTATGGTCACGCGTCTGGCGGATCAGAAGGGGCTTGATCTGCTGGCTGCCGGAGTGGATCGGTTTCTGGCCACGGGATCTCAACTGGTGTTTCTCGGGACCGGTGATCGGCGTTATGAGCAGTTGTTACGGGACCTGTCCGGCCGTTTTCCAGGGCAGGCGGGCGGCTGTATTGGGTTCGACGAGGACATCGCCCATCGAATTGAGGCGGGGGCAGACATGTTTCTGATGCCAAGCCGGTTTGAGCCATGCGGGCTGAATCAGATGTACAGTCTGCGTTACGGCACGGTACCGATTGTGCGAAGCGTGGGAGGTCTGGCCGACTCCGTAATCGACTACTCAGGGACTCCGGAAAGTCTTCAGCGGGCAACGGGGTTTTCCTTCCAGGAGTACTCCACTGATGCGTTGTTGCAGACGTTGCAACGTGCAGTGCAGGCGTGGCGGGAGCCGGAAGTCTGGGAACAGCTGGTCCGCAACGGGATGAGAATCGACTGGTCGTGGGACCGCAGTGCGGAGCAGTATCTGGACGTATACCAGCGGGCGCTGGACAGCGTCGACCAGCGTGCGGCACAGGGGCGGATCTGAGTTCCTGCCTGAACCGCTGTCTGCGTGAACTGATCATGGGCACAACTTGAGCAAAGTTCAGCGACCGTAGTGAGATTCCCGGACCTGCCGCCGTCTGAGTCGATTCCTTGGAAAAGGCGAGGATCGACTATCCTGCAAGCTGCGAAGGTTCTGCGGCAGCGGGTCGTGCAGAGCGCCGCAGGATTGCCTTCAGGTTGAAATTTTGGCCAACAGCGGCGGCCAAAAAGTCGTAGAGTTGCAAAGTTGCGGAGTGTGCGCCCTCATTCTGCCCGGGTAATCCCCTGTTTACAGGCGTTTTTCAGAGCGAAAAGACTATGTCAGACGCGGTTATTGAGATCCGAAACCTCTCCAAGATCTATCGTGATTTCTGGGGACGCAAGAAGGTTCAGGCTGTGAAAAGCCTGAGTATGGATGTTCATCGCGGGGAAGTGTTCGGGCTGCTTGGTCCCAACGGCTCCGGAAAAACCACCACGCTGAAGATGCTGCTGGGATTACTTTTCCCGACATCCGGCGAGATGAAGATTCTGGGGCGTCCTGCTGCGGACGTATCCAAGAACGAGCGCATTGGTTATCTGCCGGAAGAGTCGTATCTGTATCGCTTCCTGAACGCCGACGAAACGCTCGATTTCTATGGTCGACTGTTCAACATGTCTGCGGCAGATCGTGCTCGGCGTGCAGACGAGCTGATTGAGATGGTCGGGCTGGCTCGAGCACGTCGTCGCCAGCTGAAAGAATACTCCAAAGGGATGACCCGCCGTATCGGGCTCGCTCAGGCATTGATCAACGATCCTGACCTGGTACTGCTGGATGAGCCGACCAGTGGTCTCGACCCGCTGGGGACTCGAGAAATGAAGGATCTGATCAAGCAGCTGAAAAGCCAGGGCAAGACTGTGGTGCTGTGCAGTCACCAGCTGGCAGATGTCCAGGACGTCTGTGACCGGATTGCGGTACTGTTTCAGGGTGAGCTCAAGGTACTCGGACGGGTGGACGAGCTGCTGGAGGTTCGTGATGAGACTCTGATCAGATCACCAAGTCTGTCAGAGGCAGCGATCGCAGATGTGAAGGCAGTGCTGGAGAAGCACAACATCTCCGCAGAGTTTACTCGCCCGACCGCGGATCTGGAGCAGTTGTTTCTGCGTACGGTTCGTGAGAGTGGTGAGCGTCCCGGCCGTCGTTTTTCAACGGAAGAGATCGCTGCATCCGCGCAGGCGGCCGAGAACTGAAGGGCTGTGTCTGAAGACCGGCCGGTTGGTGCGGACGGGAATCTGACAATCTGACCGGGCAATCTGACCGGGCAACCTGAGTTCATTTGCATTTCGAACACTTCGTCAGCAGCAGAGCGTGCAAGTCATGGACTTTGACATTACTCCATACAACTTTGGATTCGCTGCGCAGAGCTGGGCAATGCTCACAGCCCTGCTTGTGGTCGCAGCGTTGTTCATGTCATTCATTCTGGCGGTTTCTCGCAATGGAATGGCCGCGGGGTTGCGGCTGTACGTTGATGGCGTCAAGGGCTATGCCTCTGACCTCGCCAGCATTTCGCCGCAGCGTGTGCTGGCGTTGACGCGATTGACGCTGCTGGAGGCGATTCGTCGGCGGGCATTATATGTCTTTGTCATGTTCGCCGTGCTGCTGATGTTTGCCGGGTGGTTCATTACCGACTCCAACGGGCGTGCAGAGCTGCAGGTCAGTGTGCACGTGACTTTCCTGCTCACAGCCATCTCCTGGCTGATTCTGCCCGCTGTGATTTTCCTGAGCTGCTGGGCTTTGCCGGAAGATATTCGCATTCGCTCGCTGCATACGGTCGTGACAAAGCCGGCTCGTCGCCTGGAAATTGTCATGGGACGAATGGCGGGCCTTGGACTGGTCACACTCGCCGGTCTGCTGGTGATGGGCGCGATTGGTCTGTTCTGGCTGAATCGCCGTATCCCTGAGAATGCTCAGGCAGCCCTGCAGTGTCGCGTACCGGAATTTGGCGGGCTGTATTTCATCGGCGCCGATGGGGTTCCCGGCGTGACTGGTTTGAATGTTGGTGATGTGTGGGCTTATCGATCTCACATTGAGGGCAACTCGCGGGCTCGTGCTGTCTGGCTATTTCCCGGTGTCGACGAATCTGCCTTGTCGACCGCCGAAGACGGCAGTCAGGAAATGCTGCTGGAGTGTCGATTCGAGGCATTCCGAACAGTCAAGGGGTCTGAAGCAAGTATCCGGCAGGGGATCTCTGCCCAGTACACACTCACAGTGAATCCCCGTGAAGACGCCTTCGGGATGCTTGCTGTGAGTGAATCGCTGCGTCCGGTTTCGGAAGCCTTGCGTGAGGGCCAGTATCGGAACGCGGCTGGGCTGACTACGGAGCTGGCGGAGCGGATTCGCACCGCTTCTGACGAACTGCGTTCCGGCGACTACTTTGCATTGTACAACGGAATGGGAAGTGCCGGAGGGTTTCTGGAGACCCTCGGATCTGAGCTGACTGGCGACATGCCGGCTCGTTTTCAGGCAGCGAGTGCAGCATCACAGCAAGTTCTGGAAGCTCTGCGGGCTGAGGAAAACGGGGCCAGTATTGAGGTGCCGTTCGGGCCGCTTGCTGATTCTCTGGACAGCGTCGCTGAGGGGCTGAATACAAATGCGGAGGGCCTGACAGCCGCACTCCCGCGGCTGGAAGTTCCGCTGCCTTCGTTCCATGTTTCTGAGTACCACGACAACGAAGAAAACTCCACCAACCTGACTCGAGTGCCTCGCACTCTGCGATTTGTCGCGGACTACGAGACTCTTGCTCGATTTCTTGCCGAGATTCTGGAGGAGTGGAATGGCTCCGGGAAGCTGGTCTCCGGGGGTAATCTCAGTGCAACTCTGACGAGCGATCTGGTTTCAGAAGTTCGCATTTCCCAGCTGAATGCCGAGCGTCTGGTGCAGGTGCTCGAAGAGCAGCTTGCGGCCGGTGCACTCACGGCAGACGGCGGGAATTCGCTTTCCGTTGCAGATGATCGCAACTGGTATGCGTTCCTTGACGAGCTGATTCGACGTGAGCAGCTGGTGTCGGAAGATGCGAACGGCTGGGTGATTGAAAAGGATCTGCTCAACGACCTGCTGGACAGCAATGGGCAGTTGCGGGTGGAGGTTGCCTGCATCAACGACCAGATGTATCTCGGAATGGCTCGTCCGGACCTGTTCATTCGCAAGGCTGATCAGCCGTTCTGGAAGGGCTACTGGAAAGCAATCGTCAACATTGGTCTGATGCTGCTGCTGGTGATTGTTCTGGGAGTGACCGTCAGTTGCATAGTGAAGGGCCCGGTCGCGTTGTTCTTTACGCTGACGTTTTTCCTTGTGGGGCAGTTTTTTCACGACTTCATGCAGCGGAAACTGGCCGGTGTTGAAGAAGGGATGGGTACGGTTGAGTCGGTGATTCTGATCGCTCAGCACCGAAATCCACAGGTGGGAATGGACGTGTCTGAAGCGACTATGAATGTCGTTTCTGCGGCAGACGGCGCACTGGAAAGTGTGCTCTGGGTATTCAATGCGATCGTGCCGGACTTCACGATTTTCAATCGGGCATCGGCATTCGTTGAAAACAGGTTTGATGTCCCGTTCAATGACGTGGTGATTCCGGCAATAGTATCGTTCTTCGGATTTCTGATCCCGTGTATTCTGATTGCAGGGGCACTGCTGAAGTTCCGAGAACT
>JALQUR010000198.1 GCA_023260695.1 Planctomycetaceae bacterium | reverse complement strand
CATCGACATGAGTTCATCCTTAGAAAAAAAGTGTCAGTTCAGGCGTCAGCGACCATAGCTTTGACGGCGTCAAAACCAGTTTGACGGCGTCAAAGCCAGCCCGTCTGAATTGGGGCGTGGCCAGCCCGGGACTTCCTCATTAAGATCCCGGCCACTCTTTTCAGTTGTCTGTGATCTCAGTCGGAACCGATTTCACAATCAGGTGCCTGTGATGTGGACAAGGTCGCCTGCTTGCTGCTCCCAAAGTTCACACAGGATTGCGATTCCTGGAAGTTTCTTCAACCGACAGGCCGTCGATGACTGAAAGTTCATCAGAACATGCTGATTTGCCGGACGCATTTCCCGGGATAATCCTGTGCGGCGCCAGCGTTCGAGCTGTTGCGGAGGCTGCAGTGGCAGCCGGTGTGAAGTTCTGGTGCACAGACCTGTTTCATGATCTGGATCTGTGTGACCTGGTAAGGCAGCACGGGGGAACGCTGCTTCCGCGGCCAGCGGCACTGGCCGAGCTGTCGCCAATTCTCCGGCAGGTTGATGCCTCCATCCCCCTGCTCTGCTGTGGTGGAATGGAAAACGAAGTGAAACTGCTGGAACAGCTGGAGCAATCTCGACCAGTTCTGGGACCGTCCGCTGCAGCGGTACAACGACTCAGAGACCCGTTCTGGCTGCAGCAGATTCTCACCGGGACTGCTGTACCACTGGCAGGAACGGTCGCTGAACGCCCCGCTGCCCCGCATGGCTGGCTGATGAAGCCGCTTCATTCTGCTGCTGGTATCGGGATCCGTCGCCTGGATGATCCGGCGCTGGAGCTCGCGGCGGCGTCGATGGAGACTCCTGTCTGTTTTCAGCAGCGGCTGGAGGGGCAGCCCTTCTCAGTCATGGTCTGCTCAAAGGACAGCGGTGTGCGGATCAGCAGTGCTGTTCTGCAGCTGAACGGCTGGTCGGAGTTGTGTGCAGGCGATTACGTATGGTGTGGTGTTGTCGGACCGTTTGCGTTACCAGAGTGGCTGCACCGGCAACTGCTGCAGACTGCGACGCTGCTGACGAAGCAGAGTGGAGCTGTCGGGATCTGGGGAATGGATCTGATGCTCACAGAACACGGAGCAATACTCCTCGAAGTCAATCCGCGCATTCCCGCGTCCTTCTGGCTGCACGAAGTGAATGAGCCTGGTCGCCTGATTCGGGATCTGCTGAACGCAGTTTCCACCATGGCGAATCCACAGGCAGCAACGGGTCAATATGAGATACACGATCAGTACCCTGAAGCGGCACCCTGGGGGCAGATTATTCTTCGCAGTGATTGCGATGTGGCAGCTGCTATGGCCTGCCCGGATCCGACACTGCTCAGCGACTCCGTTCGGATTGCTGATCGCCCGCACCCCGATCAGACAATCGTATCCGGGTCACCCATCTGCTCATTGTTATTTCCCGCTGCCGATGCCTGCGGCAAACAATGGGTAATCCAGGCAGATGTTGACGGCGAACGCAGAATCAGCAGTGGCAGCTCTCACTGGGATTTTGAGCTGATTGCTGAACGGCTGAACCGTACTGTTCACGCATTTCTGGAACGACTGAATGCGACAAACGGCGAAAGTGGATAGTCCTGCAGGGCAACTGACCGCAGAGCCGCTGCAGAAGGAAACTTTCAGTACTGCATACCCTGTATCATTGATGCAACGCTGGATTCCGGAAGCTGATCAGCTTCCGGAGTTTCCACAGGTGCTGGCGGAAGACGAAAACGCCGAATCATCCCGGTGATGACGCCGAGTGTCTGGCGAGTCGATGGGGTCCATGCGCCTGGCAACAGGGGGGTGAGCTGCCCGGTTGATTCGCTGACCGTACAGATGACAAGACTGTGGCGTTCATCCAGAGCTGCGACATGACAACCGGAGGCGAGCGGCAGGTTCTGGTTCAGGATCAGGGTGTCACCAGAAAGAATATTCAGCGACGCGTAGGAATTGGATTCAACGCGAATACAAGTACCGTCGCCTTCCCCCATGGCTGCTTCGAAATTGACAAACTGGTTGTCAGCAGTGCAGGGCTGGAAGGGACCTCCGGAGACGGCTGTACCAATCACCGGTACCGACAGGCGACTGTTCAGCGATTCAGCCAGCTGGATTGCCCGCGACATATTCTGCTGGCGAGAAATGAGGCCTTTCCGTTCAAGCGCACGCAGGTGGCACATTACCCCATTGGGAGAACGAATGCCAAATTGCTGACCGATCTCACGAACTGTGGGTCCATAACCACGATTCAGGATCTTGTCCTTCAGGAACTCATAGATCTCGCGTTGACGTCGTGTCAGGCTGGATTTCTTGGCTGTCGACATAATATCGCCTGGCGGGCAGACGATCGCAGTAGATCGTCTGTCTGGGGTGGGTTACTGCAGTACTCACCGCATTCATCACTGCCGTATGCACTGCCGTATGCGGGGTATCCATTTCCGGACTGCCGCGGTGATCTCGCTGCGGGTCCGCGGCTAATCCGGACAGGATTCTCTTAAAAGAACACTTGAACATCGCAATCAGTGCCCCGCTTTTTTGCTCGAAAGCGGATTCCTGGACGTTTTTTCCAGACTCAGAGACTTTTTTGTCAGAAAGTTGTGTGTTTCATGGGATAAGCGAAGGGATTTTTGCGACAAGCCGTCGCTTCAGTCGCCAGTCTGCAATCGCTCGATGGCCCTGGCCAGGACCATCCCGGAGGCATCGACAATCGCGAGTGAAGATTCAGCGGCAGAAATCTGCTGCAGTTCCGGGCGCAAGTCTGCCAGTCGATGGATCAACAGCAGCGGTCCAGGCTCTGTGGAGGAGTCATAATGCCATGGCAGCAGTTCGATCTGACGTTGCCTGAGCACGGGAACAAGTTGTTGCAGCGACAGCAGCTGGAATTCGTGGCTGACCGGCGCGACGTACAACTTCGAATTCTCAGGGATCTGATTCCAGAAGTCGCCGTTCAGAGCGTCGCCCCAGAATCCGGATTCGAAACCGAGCTTTGCGGCGCCCCGATTGCCCCCACAAAGCGGTCCGTACTGGTTGATGGCGAACGGCTGCATGGTCCACGGCAGTGGCAGCAACAGCAGCAGGAACTGTGTCAGGAACAGCGGCAGTCGATTGTTGCCTGCAGTGCTGGAATCGGAACGGCAGGCAAACAAGCCGGCATAGCCACGTGCAGCGACAACACAGAGCCCTGGCAGTGCCACCAGAAACAATCGAATGCCGTCGTAGACGGGAACACCGGGCAGAGAAAAAACAAGAATCGGGACGCCTCCTGTCAGCAGCAGCAGTTGCTCACATCGATCAGGTTTCCCGCAGCGGAATCGCAGCAGCAGACCTGCAACGGTCCACGCTGAGAGGCTGCTGAGCAGCATTACTGTCGGGAAATGCCACGGAACTTCCTTGTCCATGAATCGCTCCCCGAAATACCAGCAGTACAGAGTCTGTCTCTCGGTTGTACGTCCCAGATACTGCTGGAAATTTGCCAGCGGGTCGTCCCACAGCCAGGGCCAGCAGGCAAACAGTACCGCGATTCCGGAAAAGCCCCACAATGCCAGCGGTATGATTGACCTGATACGGAACCGATACAGAGCCCAGACGACGACAGCCGGTGCAAGCAGAACGGCCTGAATTTTCGAGAGCAGCAGCAGGCCCCAGCAGCAGCCACTGATAACCGCTCGCCAGCGAGCAGGCGGTGCATCGGCGGTCCACCACGCGAGCAGCGGAAGCAAAGCGAGTATCCACGCCAGGTTCGTGCCCGATTCCAGAGCAGCAAGGCGGGCATGTCCGATCAGGCGTGGAGATCCTGTCAGCAGCAGTGCCGTGAAGATTCCGGTTGCCAGTCCATACTGCCGGATCGTGAATCGGCACAGCAGCGCGGTCATCAGTGCGAACGCCAGGCAGGCACCGAGTCGTGCAGCGGGAACATTATAGACAACATCTTCCGAGCCGGGGATGAGCCACCCGAACAGATCATGCGCAAGTCCGATCTGCAGACGCACGAGGGGAGGATGGTCGGGAAGATAATCCCTGAAGACAGCGATCCCTGTTTCCGGAGTCAGGATCAGCGGACCATGCTGCCCCAGCGCCTGTGAGAGATAGATGCCCTGATCAATGTTGAATGACTCATCAACTGTCAGCCCGGCGGCGGCGGGCAGAATTGAATCCGTCAGCCCGTGGTTGATCATCACGGCTGAAAGCAGCAGCGCCAGTATTCCGAAAGCGAACGCCGGCAGGCTGGCAGAGGTTTGTTTCTGGCGCGATTTCATGAGCGGGTCAGTTACATGTTGGTGCGGGTGTCACCCCCGCTGCCTCCGGCGACTTTCTGCAGGGCTGCATTGAGTTCACGGTCATGCTGAGATTGCATGGTATAGATCCGGAAGATGAGGAAACTGGTCGGCAGATTGCGGAACAGTTCGTCATCGTCGAGCACCTGAGCACTGCTGGTGCCGGGATCATACCAGTAGTTCTGCTTGCCGGTGGGTTTGCGAGCACTGGGGCGATGATAGTGTCTGGCCACATCGATGCGCATGGGAATCTCGCGCAAAGCCCCCGGCAGTGCTTCCCGGACACGTTTTTCCACAAGTTCCGGCTCGGAGAAGATCGTCGTGCTTTCCGCTTCGCCACTATGGAAATGAATGGTTCGTTCGCAGGCCATTCTCCATGTTTCCCGGCGGTGCAGAATATTCTGCCAGTACTTACCCAGTTCACGCACTTCGGGATTGTCGCTGCCGGCCCAGCGTCCGACGTCAACCAGCAATGAGGACTCGGTGAGCCGCTGATATTCCTGAAGGTGTTCCAGCGGGTTACCCGGGAACAGGTGTTTCATGGTGGCTGCGAAATGCTCCTCCAGAGCGAGGTCAATTCCGCGGACAACGCGATGGAAATAAATGGTGCGAAACAGGTTGGCTCGAGTCTCAACAAAGTTGATCAGAGTTGGCATTCCGCGGGAGTGAATAGTGAGTCCGCTGGGAGTGAAGAAGCTGTAGTGAATCAGACGTGAGATATCGAAGGCTCTGGTGTTGTAGCCCGACATATAGGCATCACGCAGAACAAAGTCCATATTGTCGACGGTGTAGATTCCGCTGAACAGAGAACGCAGTTTGCGGAGCCAGTCGGGATGCCCCTCGCTGTCTTCCGGTGAACCAAGGGGTCGGCGAATGAGCCACGACACCTGAGCCGGATTCAGTTCTTCCAGTGGCTGCAGTCGGCCGTTGGGGTTGCGGCGAATTCGGCGGATGATGTCTCCCAGCTCATGTTCAATAATGTGCCCCCCGATGTCTTCATGAGTCAGCCCGTACTGATCGAGATAGTGATCGTCAAAGAAGTGGCCGAATGGTCCATGCCCGACGTCATGGAGCAGGCCGGCGATTCTTACAAGACTTTCCACATAGGCCCGGGACGGTACGTTGCGACATGCGTCACAGAGCGAATCATACCACGCACTGACAGTGATACTGCCGAGGTGCATGACGCCCATGACATGCTGAAACCGCATGTGTTCCGCCGACGGAAACACCCACCAGGCGGTCTGCAGCTGATGGATCTGTCGCAGTCGCTGTACCCACGGATTATCGATCAGTTCCTGTTCTGAGGCTTCGTCGGCAGGTAGTCCGACAGATGTCGTGAACGGGATGTAGCCATGAATTGGGTCGTGGGTAAGGCTTTCGCTGCTGAAGTCGCGGACCATTCCTGTATACTCGCCTTTGAATCTGGGGGCGTCTGTCTGTTCGCTTCGTTTCGGCCGGATCATAGCGAACGGAGCCGGAATACCGGGAGGGATCCTTTCGGGAAGTCCCGATTCCTGCAGCCAGTGACAATTTGTCGCTGAATACAGAATCGAGCGTCTGCGTCAGTTCGTCAGGTACTTCCAGCAATCTGCTCACCACCTGCTGCCCAGCTGCCACATTTCTTTCCGTCCGAATCTGATTGCATGTCTGCTGATCACCTTGTCCGGCTGCGTAACTGGCTGCTGCTGATTGCGGTTGTCCTGCTTGCTGCTGCGCTGCCAGTTGCAGATGGCCTGACATTTGATCAGACAATCGAGTCGTTCTTTCCTCCTGATCACCCCGATATTCTGCTGCTGCAGCAGACACGGGGATACTTCGGCGGAGACGAATTCGTCATTGTGGCCTGGCAGCAGCCGGATCTGATTTCCGCAGCCGACGAAGGTGTTCCGCTGAGTGTTAACGAGCAGGCTGCTCAGGAAATTCGTTCACTCGCAGCGCGGCTGAGTGAGCTTCCGGGAGTCGATTCGGAGCGGACTCAGGATTTGCCGCAGTTGCTCAACACAGCGCCACGGAACCGCAATACCCGGCTGGCAATGCTGTCACTGTTCTCCGGTATTCTTGTGGGTCCGGACCTGCAGACAACGGCGATTGTGCTGCAGTTGCTTCCGGCTGAGAAGAGTCCGGTCTCTCGCGAAGTGGCCATTCGGGAAATACGCCGAATTGTACAGGAGGTACGTCCGGACGCTGCAGTAGCCGGTGAAGCCGTCCAGGTGCAGGAGATGTTTGATCTGGTGGAACGTGACGGGAATCTGTTGTACCTGTTTTCGCTGCTGGTCCTGTCAGCAATTCTGCTCTGGGTTTTTCGTGGCCTCCGCTGGGTATTGTCCTCACTGCTGATCGTTGTGGGGGCTGTGGCATGGACACGGGCCGCACTTGTGCTGGTCGGGGCGCAGCTCAGCATGGTCAGCTCCATGCTGAATTCTCTCGTGACAATTATTTCCATCAGTACAACAACGCACATTCTGGTGCACTATCGTGAACTGCGTCGAGAGCAGCAGCTGTCGGCAGAGGATGCTGCCGTAAGGACTCTCCGGGATCTTGCGGCCCCCGTGTTCTGGACGCTGGTGACCGTTGCTGTGGGATTTGCGGCACTGCTGGTCTCCGAGATTACTCCAGTGCGCAGCTTTTCGGTCATGATGACTCTCGGCACCCTGCTGATTCCGGTGTACATCATTCTGGTGATGCCGGCCACAATGGTTTCCGGACGTCAGGTGGCAGTGCCCGGGCAGGTCCGCATGGAAGCTTATCTGGATCGCATGCTGGCCCGGATGGCGGATCTGATTGACCGCTTTCCGCTGCGCACAGCGCTGCTGTGTGCAGTGTTGACGCTCGCAACTGCGCCGGGGTTGTTCGTGATGCAGGTAGAGACGGATTTCAGCAGAAATTTCCGCGAATCCTCTCCGATCCTGAAGTCGCTGCAGTTTGTCGAATCCCGGCTGGGACCGGCAGGAACATGGGATGTTTCGTTCAATATTCCGGAGCCGTTGACCCCCGAGTTTCTTGACCGGGTGACCATGCTTACCGAGCGCCTGCGTGCGCTGAAGCAGCAGGGCATACCGTTACAGGTCGTTTCGCTCACCGATGCCATCAATATCCCGCCGCGAATCGGGAGTCCCGTTCGTCGACTGGGATTACTTCGCGGGCGTCAGCCACAACTGGCGGCCGGATTCCTGAATCAGTCCGCAGGGCGGATGCGAATCGTACTGCGTTCTCCTGAACAACAGTCGACGGAGCAGAAGATTGCACAGATTGAGCGAGTGCGGGCTGAGATTGTCACAGCATTCGCCGAGATGGAGCAGCAGGTTGCCAACAGTGCGAATCAGACCTGGCAGGCCGATGCAAGTGCCTCGGGGTTGTTTGTTGTGATGGCTCGCATCATCGACAGTCTGCTGGCTGATCAGTTGCGGAGTTTTCTGCTGGCGTCACTGGGGACCGTGATCTGTACGGCAATCGCGTTTCGCAGTCTGCGTCTGGGGCTGATTTCACTGGTACCGAATGTATTTCCCATTGGAATTGTTACCGGAACCCTTGGGTTACTGCATGTCCCTGTCAACATTGGCACAGCGATGATCGCCAGTGTTGCCATGGGATTCACGTGCGGGGTGCATTACATCAATGAATTTGAACGTGCTCTGCCGACGCTGGGGCTCAGTGGAGCACTTCGGAAAGCACAGGCCGGTGTCGGCAGAGCGGTGGTGCTGGCTCATCTGGCCCTCGTCGCCGGATTCCTGGTGCTGACTGTTTCGGAATTCATTCCACTGGTTTATTTTGGCGGACTGCTCAGCCTGTCCATGGCGGGAGGGCTGGTCAGTGATCTGGTGATGCTGCCGCTGCTGCTGCGGTGGACGACACCAGTTCCCGCTGCTGCAGGCAATTCTGCTGCGAATTCCGACCAGCTCTGATCCGGCCGTGACGGCGGCGGGAATGTGCTCCGTTTGCAGACTGCTGCGGCCTCTCATTGGCACCCTGTGCAGTCCGCTCGTAAGATACCCAGAGCGTCTGATCTCTCATGCGACTCTGTCTGCGGACTACGGCTGTGTTTGTGGTCCGTTTCAGGAGATGCCTCAGTGTCAACCACTGAATCTCATTACACAGTACTGGCTCGCCGGTTTCGGCCTCAGGCATTCGACGATGTCGTGGGGCAGGAGCATGTGGCGACGGCTCTGCGAAATGCCATTCGTGCCGGGCGAGTGGCTCATGCGTATATGTTCACCGGGGCTCGTGGAGTAGGGAAGACATCCACAGCGCGGATTCTCGCCAAGGCGCTCAACTGTCCTGCTGTGGAAGACGGCATTCCCTGCAATGAGTGTGAGATCTGCCGGGGCATTTCCGGCGGCAACGATGTGGATGTGCTTGAGATTGATGGGGCATCCAATCGCGGGATTGACGACATTCGGTCCCTGCGTGCCAACGTGGGGGTGCGCTCGATGCGGACTCGCTACAAAGTCTACATCATCGACGAAGTGCACATGCTCACACGCGAAGCATTCAATGCGCTGCTGAAGACGCTGGAAGAGCCGCCACCAAATGTGAAGTTTGTGTTCTGTACGACAGAGCCGGGCAAGGTTCCGGACACCATTCTTTCCCGCTGCCAGCGATTTGATTTTTCCAGTATCAATGAGAGTTCAATCGCCGAGCGGCTGCGTGAAATTGCCGCGGCGGAGGGATTTGAAGTCAGCGACGAAGCACTGGAACTGGTTGCCCGCCGCGCACGCGGTTCCATGCGTGACAGTCAGTCTCTGTTTGATCAGCTGCTGGCATTCAGTGATGGGCAGGTGGGGGCTGAGGATGTTCACCGCATGCTGGGAACCGCTGGCGATGACATGCTGATCAGTCTGTTTGATGCGATCACGCAGCATCGGCCCGGCGAAGTGCTCAGCCTGCTGGATCAGTGTCTGGCGGCTGGTGTCCAGACTGGTGAACTCATGGACCAGGCTGTGGGATACATCAGAGACGTCATGGTAGTTCTCTCTGGTGGTCAGTCTGTCAGCCTGTGCAGCGTGGGCACTCGCCATCGTGATCATCTGGGTTCTCAGGGGACACAACTGGGCATGCCCGGTGTGCTCGCGTGCTTCCAGATTCTCTCAGATGCCCGCACACGGATGTTTCGCAGCACATTCTCCCGTACCGTGCTGGAGATGGCATTCGTACAGCTGAGTCTGCTGGAAAACCTGAGTGCGCTCAGTGATCTGCTGTCTGGTCGACTCCCGGATCCTTCGATTTCTCAGACGGCACCGGATGCCGGTGAAAAAAAAAACAATGAGGTCATAACTCAGCCGGAGCCGGAATATCAGGCATCAATGGATGCGAGGGTGGAGGTCGCCGAGAGTCAGCAGGTTGCAGAGAATTCGGTAACACCCGCCTCACCCCGTGAGGAACTGACGTCGGCCAGCTGTACACAGCTGTTGCAGAAATGTGCGAAGCAGGTGGGGCTCTCGGCAGTCTCCGCAGTGAAAGCTGTTTCTCAGGTACAGCTTGATTCAGACTCTCGTTTGCTGCTGCTGCTGCCGGAAACCGCTGAATTTGCTCGCCGGGTCCTCGATGGAACAGAGCTGCGTGGTCAGCTTGAGCATCATCTTTCCGGGGTTACGGGCAGGACAGTGACCATCGGGATTCGAATCGTTCCCGCAGAAACAGCTGCATTGTCGGCCTCGGCACCAGCAGAGCTGGAAAGTAACGACCGGCAGAAATCTGATCCGACGGAATTACAGCATGAACAGCCCCCAGATGAAACGGCTCGGGCAAAGGCTCGACCGGTGGCAAAGGTAAGCAATCATTCTCCTGTGCCTGCAGAAAATCTGATTGGTGAATTTGATCCCTCGGTCGATCCCTTTGTGCGTCAGGTGATGGATACTTTCGGAGCGACTGTTGTTAAGATCACGCGGGCTCCGGCGGTTGGTGCGTCGGATCATGGGACTCAGGAATCCTGAATCACATGGCTGCAGGAGCGAGGTGGGTTATCTTCCGGGAAGTTGCAGATGTTTGATGGGCTGAAGAATCTGGCAGGGCTTGCCGGCATGGCTCGAAATGCTGGTGAACTACAGCGCCGGATGGCTGAACTGAAAGATCGTATCGGCCGCATGGAAGTTACAGCGACCGCGGGCGGTGACGCAGTTCAAGTTCGGATGAGTGGTGATTTTCGAGTCCTTTCGATTGAGTATCACGACTGGCTGATTCAGTCAGGCGACCGCAATCTGATGCAACAGATGGCTACGGACGCTGTGAATCTGGCAATTCATCAATGTCGTGATCTTGCTGCTGCAGAACTTGCGAAACTGGCCGACGAACTCAATATACCGGGCCTGCGGGATCTGCCCGGACTGTCCGGTCAGTTCTGACGCATCCGGAAACGGAATGGTCCCGTACGCGTGAATCCGGAAACAGCGAACAGCAAAGCGGAAGCAGGAACAGAAAAAGGAGTTTTCTGATGGGTGGTCTGCAGCAGGAGCAATCGGAGCATCCCTACGGGAATGCCGTGGCTGCACTGATTGAAGAATTCGGGCGGCTTCCGGGTATCGGACGCAAGTCTGCTGAGCGTCTGACGAATCACGTGCTGAACGCCAGTTCCAGAGAGGCGGAAGCTCTCGCCGCCGCGATCCTCGACGTCAAAAAGCGGGTTCATCGCTGCGGGATCTGCTTCAATCTGACGGAAGATGATGTCTGCCGGATCTGTCGAGACACTCGTCGGGATCAGCACGTGGTCTGTGTCGTGGAACAACCGGGAGATGTCGTTGCACTGGAATCTTCAGGTGCCTGGGGAGGTCTGTATCACGTTCTTGGTGGGCGAATTGCTCCGCTGGAGGGGATCGGACCGGAAGAACTGACGATTCATCAGCTCGTACATCGCATTCGAAAGCAGGGGATCACGGAGGTTGTGATGGCAACCAACCCGACGCTGGAAGGCGATGGGACCGCGTTGTTCATTACAAACCTGGTGCAGAATGACAACGTGCGGGTAACGCGTCTGGCACGTGGCATCGCGTCGGGAAGTGTGCTGGAGTTTGCCAATCGGGAGATGCTGGCCGATGCGCTCCGCGGTCGTCAGCAGTTCTGAGTTCAGGCTGCGGCTGCGTGAAGATCAGAAGAAGCTGATCAGCTGCAGCAGGAAGATGGCAATCCCTGCGGCCATACGGGCTGCAATTCCGGCAAGGCGACCCTTCATCGCGGCCTGTCCGATTTCCGTTCGGCGTTCGTGGCTGGAACCGACCATAGCTTCCCCCAGCCACGCTCCGGCAAAGGCACCGCCGGCAGCGCCGCCAACGGCACCGATCAGTCCCCCCACGATCGGAATGGGGATCAGCAGACTGCCCACCAGCCCGCCAACCATCGACAGCAGTACGGAGAGCAGCATTGCCCGGCGAGAAGCTCCGCGACGACTTACCGCTGCAGCTCCCGCCAGAGCTTCCAGTACCTCTCCGACAAGAGCAATCGTGGCGCAGGCGATCACGATCGTCCACCCGGGGCCGCTTCCCGAATCGGCAAATGCAGCCCACAGACTGAGTGCGAGGACCATGACCCAGTTGCCGGGCAACTGCAGCAGGCTGGCTATCAATGCCGCGATACAGATCAGCTGCATGAAGATTGCGAGAAACACAAACATTGAGCGACGGAATCCTGTCGTGGTCTGCAGATCGTCGTCAGCAGTAATATGGGCGAAGCAGGTCAGGGGAGGTTTTCGCTGAGTTCAGCAACGGCTTTCACTGCCAGCTGGATCTCTGTGGACGTTGTCATTGGTCCGGGGCTGAAACGCAGACTGCCGGATCGCTCCTGAAGTCCGAGAGCAACATGCAGCAGTGGAGCACAATGCAGTCCCGCTCGACACTGGATCTGGAATTCCTGCTCCAGAATCACCGCTGCATCGTGGCAGTCCAGTCCCTTCAGCTGAAACGCAATGGCTCCGCAGAAATTCTCAGGAGTGTCGGGCGTCAGCAGCTGAACTCCGGCGATGGCCCTCAGCCCTTGCCAGAGTTCTGCAGAATGCTGTTGCAGGCGACTGCGGAGCACTGCCGGGGTCTGTTCACGGATCCATTCGGCGGCGGCCAGCAGTCCGGCAATTCCGGGAATGTTACGATTTCCACTTTCAAATCTTGCCGGGCACTGCAGCGGCTGAAGCAGAGATTCACTTTCAGTTCCCGTTCCTCCCAGGATCAAGGGCTGCAGCAACTGCTCGCAGTCAGGTCGAATGCACAGCGCTCCGGTTCCCAGAGGTCCAGGAATCCCTTTATGTCCTGCCAGGGCCATGAAGTCAAAACTCGCGGTAGTGAAATTGAGCTCTTCATGTCCAGCAGTCTGCGCCGCATCCACGAGCGTCAGTGCACCTGCCTGCTGAGCAACTCGTGCCAGTTCGGCAACGGGCTGGACAGTGCCAAGTACGTTTGACCCATGGTTCAGTACAACGAGTCGCGTGGGCGTGCGTTCAAGCAGCAGTTGCAGCTGCTGAATGTCAAGCAGGCCATTGAGCGGGTCAAAATCGAGCAGTTCAAATGTGATATTTCGACTTTGCTGCAGATGCTGCAGCGGTCGCAGGACTGAGTTGTGATCGAGCCGACTGGCAATGACGTGATCACCTTGCTGCAAAAGGCCCTGAATCACGATGTTCAGGCTCTCGGTGCATCCCGAAGTCAGCACAACATGCTGCGCTGATTCAGCTCCGGCAAGTGCTGCGATCTCGGTCCTGCATGACCGCAGAAGTTCATTTGCGGCAGCTGCCCCCTGGTGAGTACCTCGACCTGCCGCGGCACCACTCCTGACCCAGTCTGAAACCGCGTCAGCTACGCAGTCGGGTCTGGGGAAACTTGTCGCGGCGTTGTCGAGATAGATCAGGTCCACAACCGGTATCCGAAATTTCAGGACTGTCCGGGAATCCAGAGTTTCCCTTCAGATTCATTTTTTGCTTCTGATCCGGGGGTCCACAGCTGACCTGATCCTCCGGCTGTCACAGCGATGCCGCCCTCGAGTTCCTTTGCCAGATGCTGACAGCCGGATTCTTCCAGCTGAGTCTGGAGGAGTTCATCCAGTTCAGGAACTTTGTGCAGGTATTCATCCCGGAAGCGGCGCAGCAGCACGGGAAGCTGAGGATCTTCGGGGTTATCAAGGCGGTAGGAAAGTTCTCTGACATCAAGTTCCAGTCGCTGACGAAAGCCGTCGGTACCGGTTGGAAGATCAGCGCGAGCTTCTTCCAGAAGTGCGAAGCTGCGTTCCGATTCGTTGCGGTTGCGCAAGATCGCAGACTGCATGAGCAGCAGCCGTACGGTCCCCACTTCACGGAAGAGTTCCGGGTCTTCGCGGAGTCGATCGATTGCTGCAGAGACCTGATCAGTCAGGCCCAGCAGGCTGGCCCTGTTCACGAGTTCTGCAGACTTCTGCGGGCTCAGGCTGGCCGCATCAAGTCGGATCAGCGAGAGCACAGATGATCCGGGAATGCTGGTGGAGTCATCGACGGTTTGTGGGGGCTGTTCTGGCAGCTTTAACTGCGAGCGAATCGCTGCTTCATCGACCTGTATATCGGCCATAGTGGCGGTACAGATCATGATTGCCAGCGCGGCATCCAGACGGATGCTCAGATCGTCGCGTGATGCTGCGTCTGCCGGTGACAGGTTGTCGAGCGCTTCCAGCGGAGTTGCCAGCCAGGCATCCACCGGAACCGTTGATTGTGCCTGCTGCAGTTCCCGAAATCTCAGGTGAGACATTCCCTGAGGCCGAAAATAGCGACGATCAAAGGCCTTCTGAATGGAAGGCTGCAGGTTGAACCGACGCGTTTCTTCCTCATCGGCGGAAGTCGTAATCAGGTCACCAAGGATCTCACGAATTCGGACGACAGCATCGTTGATGAGCTGATCCGATGAAGTAAGCGCGATCCAGGAGGAAGTGATTGATGCTGCAGACGCCTGCTCGACATCCACAACATCGTAGATATCAATGTCAGAGACAGCTTCGGGAAGTGTTCCGGTGCTGACGTGTTCTTCGTCACTGGTTTCAGTTGCCAGCAGCACAAGTTCGGCAACGTGATCGACTCCTGGCGGATGATGGCATTCCGAATGGTCGGATGCCTCTGCGTTGCGGATTGCCCTGTGATCCCGCAGTCGCGTCAGAGCTTCGGAGACGGACTGCAGCTTCAGTCGCACTTCAGTCAGAGCGTAGTTGTCTTCGGAGACGAACATGTCCAGCATCTGCGCCAGTGCTTCCGCCTCAACCGCGAGGCGACGGTCCTGGAGCAGCGTAGCGGCGTGGTGCAGCGACTTTGCTCCTTCAGTGGATCTTGCATCCCAGAGCTGGCAGAGGCCCAGGTTGTACCAGACTTCTCCACTGGTCGGGAGGGAATCCGCCAGCCGATTGTAGATGATGGATGCTGGTTCCCAGCATCCCAGCAGGCTCAGCGTGCGGGCCCGCTGTTCCTGGTCCATAACAGCGGCTTCGCCTTCAATTGGTCGCAACTGATATGGACTGCGAAACAGCAGTGGGATGGAGTTATTGCCTTCGAGCTGGAGCATCTGCATCAGCAGTCGTTGCTGCAGTTCGCCCGTGGCTGTTCTTACGGCAAATGCAAGATGCTCACGAGCACTCAGCACGTGGCCGGCGTTGAGCATCTGGCTGGCGATGCGGGATGCGAGCCAGGAAAGCATTTCCGGGTTGGAACGAGTGCAGAGCTGAAAACAGCGGTGCAGCAGGCGACGTGCTTTTGCGAAACCATCCCGCTGCAGAACGATCTCTGCCAGGGGCAGCATGATCGCCGGACAGTCCGGCTTCCGTGCAAGAAAAGCGACGCACTGGTCATGTGCTTCATTTACCTTGCCGGCGTCCAGCAGACTCCCGACATACTCACGCACGACGGATTCACGCTGTGGATGCTTCTCGGCAAGCTCGCGGAAATGTCGGAGCGCCTGCTCAGGCTGATTCTCTCGGAGGGCATACGCTTTCTGCATTTCCGGAAGAATGTCATCCAAAGACATGTTTGAAATGTTAGATCAAAATGAAGATGGAAAAATTTCACTTGCTGAATATGTAGGCTTTACTAAACTTGATAAAAACAATGACGGTTTATTAACCTATGATGAATTTAAAAGTGAAAGAAGACGTTTTGCAAAATCTCATGATGACGACGATCATGATGATGACCACCATAAGTTTAAATTCTGGAGAAGATAACATTTTTT
>JALQUR010000124.1 GCA_023260695.1 Planctomycetaceae bacterium | reverse complement strand
ACTCAACCATGGTTGCTCCTTCTTCGCGACGCAGGACGTTACGCAGGATTGTGGTGAACTTTTTCATAGCGGTTTCTCCCCAAATCAAGAACTGGTGTGCCGGGCTGAACAACTTCTGTTCATGCAACCGGAGTCTTCATTGGCCGAATTCAAAAAGGCTTCCGAAGACAGGTGCTGTGAAGCTGAAAGTTGAAAACTTTCAGGCTTCGTTTTCATGCCTTGCTGCGTTCATCAGCGGGCATGTCGGGAAAAGGCACGAAAGTCGATTTTGCCCGCCAGTTTTATCGAGGATTTTTTTTTGAGGAGATTTAACGATTACACCAGCTGTGGCAGATGTCGTTTTCAGGAGCATCCTGAGCCGCTGGTGAATTCAGAGAACATGCTTCTGAAAACCAGTAAAATCACTGCTTTAATCGGCTCCGAAGAACCCTTTCCAGGCGACATCAAGCGTCTGATCTGAGATTTCCAGATCAGCGCCGCGATAGCGAGAAAGATCGCGCATACGTTCGATCAGATCGCGTGGTTCGCTGCAGCGGCGCTCTTTTTTTTCAGATTCGTAGCGGTTCAGAATCTTCTGCAGCACCCCCTCATCCACCGTAACGCCGTATCTTGCCGCGTAGTTGCGAAAGATTGTTGCGTACTGCTCCGGTGACGGAGATGTCAGGTTCAGTCGATAGCCCATGCGGCGCAGAAATGCCGGGTCTGTGACTTGTTTCGGATCCAGATTGGTGGCAAACATCAGCAGGTTGCGTACGGGAACACAGATCTTCTGGCCGGTCTGCAGTTTGAGATAATCGATGTGATATTCCATGGGGACGATCCAGCGATTGAGCAGTTCGTGAGCGTCCATGCGCTGGCGTCCGAAGTCGTCAATCAGCAGGATGCCGCCGTTTGATTTGAGCTGCACCGGCGCTTCGTAGAATTTGGCGGACGGGCTCCACGCGAGGTCCAGGTCATCCAGCTGAAGCTCTCCGCCCACGACAACAAGTGGCGGCTTGATCTGAATCCACCGCTGGTCAAAGGCGCGAGACGCTGCCGGGGACGTCTGGATTGTCTCGTGTACCTGATAGTCAAAGACTCGCACGACCTGATGCTCCACCGCGAAGCAGGAGGGAATCCAGACACTGCTGGTGAGCGCCTGCCGCAGACTGAGGCAGATCGATGTCTTGCCGTTTCCGGCGGGACCATACACAAACAGGCTGCGATTTCCGGTGACTGCGAGTCCCGCAAGCATACGAGCCTCTTCGGTGAGTGTCATTCCTCGGAGCGATTCGGAGATCGTCGCTGGGTCTACTGCCGGGCGATTTGCCGCCTGGTGTTCAACCCATGCGGTGTAGGATTCGAGGGAAACGGGTGCCGGACCAATATATCCGGAGACCTGCATGGCTCGCTGGGCGTGTTCCCTGCCTCGCGCAGACAGAGTGAAGCGGAATCCCAGCGGGCCGGAGCTGCCCACAATCTCAATCATGCTGTCAACTCGCAGGTGCTCCACCAGCTCCGCCACAAGAGTGATCGGTAGTCGCATCCGTTCACTGCACTCTTCAGTCGATGTCTGGGCCGAAACCATGGCGTTTTTCAGCAGCAGAGCCTCCAGAACCTGCTGGTCAATTCCCGTTTCAGCAATGGAACGCGGGACTGCGGGACCGAACTGTCCCTCGAATTCGGTGGTCAGCATGGTCGGGTTCTGTACATTCATTTCATCTGCTCTCCTGAACATTCCTGGGATGTCACTGCTGCGGATAATAATGAATCCGAGCGTGCGCAGCGTAAGCCTGCGCATTTCAATTCAGCGTTTTGCATGGAGGTCAGAAGTACCGGTTGGCCCGTCAGAAACCTGCAGCTGGTGGTAGGATTCTCTGTTCGCGGGTTGATTCTGAAGAAGTGTCCGGCCCGGCGGGCAGTGTTCTCTGCCGCACAGTCAGGGAATCGCGTCAGTGATCATGACGATTGGCATGATTCGTGGCGATTGGCGTCCGGAACAGGGAATCAGGATCAACAGTCACCCCTGTCGCCGCAGCAGACAGCTCCCTTCGCTACACTTTCAGGCAGCGGTACTGCCTTCAGGCAGCGGTACTGCAGCAGGCGCGACGCTTTAGCGGGCAGCGACTCCTGCAGTTCGCGGCTGTCCGTGCAGCCGCACCGATATTGAACCTGTTGCACCGAAGTTCTGACCCTTTAAATGCAGGCACTTCACGCTGGATCGTCCACGTCGTCATGAGCAGTTCAGAACTGACAACAACAGCCGTGCTTGGTGAAGGCGGAGCCGTATCGCGGCGGCTGGCTGGTTACGAGCCGCGTGCGGAGCAACTGCAGATGGCGCAAGAGGTGGAGCAGGCCATCGCTGCCGGCCGGCATCTGATTGCCGAGGCGGGAACCGGCGTTGGCAAGAGCTTTGCATACCTGGTGCCGGCGATTCTGGCATCGCAGAAGAACTCCCATCTGAAGGAGGATGAGGAGCAGGGTAATCGCCATCGCGTGATTGTGTCGACGCATACGATCAGTCTGCAGGAGCAGCTGATTTCGCACGACATCCCGTTCCTGCAGTCGATACTTCCGGTTGAGTTTTCTGCGGTACTGGTCAAAGGGCGAAGCAACTATCTGAGTCGTCGTCGCCTGGCAAGAACGATTCAGAGATCGAATCAGAAGTCGCTGTTTGAGAATGACGGACAACGGCAGCTGGCCCGAATACAGCAATGGGCTGAGGAGACGACGGACGGCACACGGTCCGATCTGGCATTCTCTCCGGCGTCGGATGTGTGGGACGAAGTACAGAGTGATCACGGGGACTGTCTCCGCAAGAACTGCCCGACTCATGGGGAGTGCTTTTATTATGCGGCGCGGCGACGGATCTGGAATGCGGATCTGCTGATCGTCAATCACGCTCTGTTCTTTTCGGACCTGGCACTGCGGCGGGAGGGAGCAAGCATTCTTCCGGACTATCAGACGGTGATTCTGGATGAGGCGCACACGATTGAGTCTGTGGCGGCGGATCATCTGGGGCTGTCAATCAGTGAAGGTCAGATTGAGTACCTGCTGAATCGACTTTACAACGATCAGACAAACCGCGGAGTGCTGATCACACATGAACTGAAGCAGGCGCAGAAGCTGGTGCAGGAGATTCGCGGCTGCAGTCGCAGTTTCTTCGCTGAGCTCGAAGCGGTGCTGCCGGGATGCAGCAGAGCCAACGGACGTCTGACATCTCGTCCACCGGTTTCCATGGAACTTGCCGGGGCTCTGGATCGACTTCGTTGTGAAATTGAAGACTGTTCGCAGAAGATTCAGGGGGAGGCGAATCAGGTCGAGCTCAAGTCAGCAGCAGATCGCTGCCAGCTGCTGGCTCAGTCATTGAATTCGTGGCTGCGACAGACGCAGCAGGATTCGGTGTACTGGGTGGAGAAGCAGGGGCAAAGGCAGCAGCGGGCCAGACTGGTGAGTGCTCCTGCCGCAGTGGGCAGTGTTCTGCGTGATTTGCTGTTCAACCAGACCGCTTCGGTGATCATGGCGAGTGCGACACTGGCCACGGGGGCCAGCGACTTCGGATTTTTTCGTACACGAATCGGACTTTCAGGCGGTGATGAGGTGCGGCTGGGAAGTCCGTTTGATTATCGGCGGCAGGCGCGACTCATCCTTTCAACAGGGATGCCCGACCCCGGCAGCAATCCGAGGGAATTTGAGGCCGCCTGCTGTGAACGAATTCGGCGGCATGTGCTGGAGACTTCCGGCCGTGCATTTGTTCTGTTTACCAGCTATTCCATGATGCGCGCATGTGCTGAACGGCTGATTGGCTGGATGGCTTCGGAAAACATCAGTTTATACTGCCAGGGACAGGGGTTGCCGCGTTCTGCCATGCTGGAACGGTTTCGGGCCGATGAACGTGCGGTTCTTTTTGGAGCTGACAGTTTCTGGCAGGGAGTCAATGTTCCCGGCGACGCGCTGCAGAATGTAATTATTCCCCGCCTGCCGTTCAGTGTTCCCGATCACCCGCTGCTGGAAGCACGACTGGAACGAATTCGGCAGCAGGGGGGCAACCCATTTCGCGACTATCAGGTGCCGGAGGCCGTTATCCGGCTGAAGCAGGGGTTTGGGCGGCTGATTCGGAATCGGGAGGATACCGGGCGGGTCGTCATCCTGGATCCGCGTGTGCTGACGAAATACTACGGGCGACTTTTTCTGGCCAGTCTGCCGGATTGCCGACGTGAAATCGACGATGGGCGCGACATCAATCCGCTGGAAGAGTACGACTGATCCGCTGGTTGAGTCAGTACCGGAAGTATTGCTTCACTGATCTTCGGGGAAGACCGGGCTGGCTTTCAGTCAGACGCTGCTGTCGTCAGGAAACCCGCATTTCATTGACCAACCGGCTTCGCAGGAAACCGCAACGGAAGGCAGGCGGTTCTGTCATTTCTGTGCAGGTGCGAATTCAAGGAGTCTCCTCCGTCCGGGGAATCTGCTCAACAGACGTGATTGAGCTTGCTCAGCCGCCCCGGTCTGTTACGAAGATCCAAAAAAGAAACCCCGCAACCTGCTGGCTGCGGGGTTTCCCTGTTCACCGTGAGACTGTCACTGATGTGTGACGATCACCAGTTCTTTGGATTCAGGATCCAGTACCCCTTGTCCTTTTCCTGATTGAAATTGAGCTGCCACTCGTAAAGTTTTCCGTCTGCGTTCGAGCAGGCGACGAGGTATTGGC
>JALQUR010000622.1 GCA_023260695.1 Planctomycetaceae bacterium | reverse complement strand
AGACATGTTCCAGCGTCTGAAAATCGGCTGCGGTTTCGAGCGCGTACGCAACTGACAGATCAAGACCCGCGGACGGAGTTTCACCCTGATGACAGTCCAGGCAATAGCGTTGCAGAAATGCGTAAGGCAGCGACTGCTGCCCCAATGCCGCGGGACCGTAGATAACGCACTGGCAGACCAGCAGGAAGCACGCCGCAGACCCGGCACGGAATCTCTGAAGCAGAACGGAGAAACGAATCATCAGCGACGTCACCGAGTGAAGGAAAGCAAGGGCAGGAGAGGCAAGGTTCTAACAAACTTGCGACAGGCGAGCTATCCGGTGAGAGTGCATAATACCTGCCGCAAGCAATCTGCGCATGGCTGAAGATCCGCTGTCAATCCTGCATTCCGCGGACATTGACCTGCCCCCCAGGCTCGGCGCAGACGCTGACGGTCATCCGCCGGCACCTGCACCAGCACAGTCGCGACACTCAGCCTCAGTCGACAACACCAAACAATTTGCCCCGGGGCAGGGATCGGCCTGAACATGGGGATCGGCGTGCAGGTCAGCATCACAGGCCGACTCAGAATGCCATGCCGGGCACCCACAGCCAACAACGGATCACTGCCAGTGATGGATGGCCACCTGCAACCTCCGCCGCGTAAAACCTCCGCAGATGAACACCGATTCTGCGCCAATCGCGTTCAAAGGGAAGCGTTGCCAGCAGCTGCATCCTCGGATCGCGACCCAACATCGATGCTGGTGAGACCTTGCGGACAAACGGAGAATATTCAAGCATCCCTTTCATGGTGCCTGTCGATCGCCTGCCGTAAACGGGCGGGTGTGAAAAGACGCTGGCATCAAAAGCCGCGTTGGCGGCCGCTTCGGTTGACGCCCTTGTTATCAAGCATCCGCGGAACGCTGTTTCCGGTATTCGTCGTATTCTGCTTTGAGTTGCTCGTAGCGTTTTCGCTGCGCGTCAGACAACGTGCAGTTTCTCAGCACACGCATGAAGTCCTTGTACATATACCCGGAGCGAAAGAAATATGGCCGAACCTCGATGAAGTCGAGCGCATACTCGACCGCTACTGCGTCGCCAGCGCGGAGCCGTTCTCGGATGTCTGAAGTGCCTCCGGGAAACGCGAGCCCTGCGTATTTGTCGTGAAACTCAGAGCACGCATCTTCCCATAGTTCTCGGCATTGTTTGTTGTCATCGCGACGGGCAAACGTCTCATGAATTCGCTCATGCAGTTTGGAAATCGCCCGAGCATTCTGCTGGATTTGTGATTTGAACGACATTGCTCAGTTCGTGATCCCACAGACCCAACACGCGACTCACTGCCCGATAACGACCAGGCTCGACGGCGGCAATGAATCGAAGTGAAATTGCCATCCGGCGCAGCGCTTTATTAGTCCTTACCGCCTTTATCTCGACTTGTTCAAATGAGGCAATGCACCGACAAACGTCTGCGGAAGTCCAAGAAAGTCCACGACCCTTGAATTATCCCTCTCGTTCGTAAGATCAATCACCAGCAACTGCCCCGGTCTTTCCCGGAAATACTCAATAATATCTCTGTTTCTCTGCTCATATCGCTCAATTCGATGCTCTTTGTCATACACCAGTGACCAGTCATAATGAACCTCGTCTCCGATGACCCGCACCGCATGCCTTCTCATCACGTTGTACGAATAATTCCTGTGCAGATACACTTCCTTATCTTTGAATGACTGCTCATTAAAGTCTTCCAGCCTTTCTACACCCGCCGTCTTCAGAATGGTGTTCAGATGAAACCGAGTTAAACTGTCAAACCACGCATTTGATTCTCGAACAGTAAGTATGAACTTGCTGCCGGGGAACATGGCATCCACGACCGCGTAAGTTACACCTTGTGAAAACGGCATATCCTGGAAGGCATCATAATCCCTGCACAGGGCCTGAAGAGGTTCATAATTTCCCTGAAAAAGCTGTTCAACGACTGCCGTTTCCTGCATACCCTGACCGGGCATCCTGTACCCAAAATCCCTCAGCATTTGTTCCATTGTGGTTGTGCCGGTCTTGTTGTAGCCAATGCAAAATGCCTTTGCTGATCGACGGCCCCTGAAGCTCCGCTGTAGCTTTTCAATGATCCTCATCTTCAATCCCGGTATCTGAATCTGGCCTGGTATTTGAATCTGGCGGGCTGTCGACCAGGATAACCGGGCGGCTGCCAGTTACCTCTGACTTCAGTTTCCGCCCGATCCGCCGATCGGGTGTGCTGCCTTGTACGTCGACGTTTTGAAATATCGGACGTTTCTGACGTCACCATCGAAGTGGCGTCGTTTGAGTTCGTCCTTGATGATGAATTGTACTCTCGCTGGAGAGCCAACACCAGATCCGGCACCAATCAACGGAATTGCCTGCGGTTTATCGCCGCGAATCCGGGCAATTGTCGAATTCCATCCTTCGCGCTCTTCGTGTT
>JALQUR010000062.1 GCA_023260695.1 Planctomycetaceae bacterium | reverse complement strand
GACTACCGCCAAAGGGGCAATTTTCTGCCGCGTTGTGACAACATGTTGTCACACCCCGCGGATATTCCCCTCAATCTGATCCGGGCCCGTGTGTTTCTCTTGCCCACGCCGTCATTGTTGCTCCGCTTCCGGCAGCACACTTCCGGTTGCTCCGCCCATCCAGCATCGTTTTCCGGAAAAATCTCACTGCCCTGTGACTCCGCTTTTTCCCCGCCATCTTTTAGGATACTTCGCAGGCATCCCCTAAGACCGTCACCCGGTTAGTTCAATCCACGCCGTGCGAGCTGCTCCGGATCACGGTGATTTTCAAACACAATATCTGTCGCCCCGCGGCACTTTTTGTCGCCCGAGCACAATCGATTCCATGAGCAACGCGACCACATCCTCTGCGGCAGATCAGTATGTACCGTCCCCCGGAGAAATTGTCCGCGTACGGCAACGGCATTACCTGGTTGAAGAGATCGTGCGATCTCGCCGTAAGACCGACAGCACGATTGTGCGGCTGTCCTGCATTGAAGACGATGCTCAGGGACAACGGCTGGAAGTGCTCTGGGAACGGGAACTCGACGCCGAGCCATTTCAGGGCGAACAATGGGCCGGTCTGGCAAAAGATGGGTTTGATGATCCCGAACTGTTCGCGTCCTACTTCAATACGCTCAAATGGAACTGCGTGACGGCGACAGACCCGGATCTGTTTCAGTCCCCGTTCCGTGCCGGCATCCGTCTGGAAGCCTATCAGCTGGAGCCACTCCGAAAAGCGCTGCGTCTGCCACGTGTCAGCCTGTTCATTGCGGATGACGTGGGGCTTGGAAAAACCATCGAAGCCGGCCTGATTGCCAGAGAATTACTCCTGCGGAAGCGTGCTCGCGATATTGTTGTATCAGCACCGCCGTCCATGTTGCTGCAGTGGAAGGATGAACTGGAGTCACGTTTTGGTCTGACATTCGAAATCCTTGACCGCGACTACGTCAAACGGATCCGCCAGGAACGCGGTTTCGGGGTCAATCCGTGGACCACTCACTCACGTTTTCTGATTTCCCACCGGCTGCTGATTGACGAAAACTATGCGGCTCCGCTGCGTGACTGGCTGGGGACCTTCCGGCCGGGTGCATTGTTGATTCTGGACGAAGCGCACCACGCAGCACCTGCCAGTGGTCAACGCTACGCCATTGATTCGCGGATTACTCGCGCTGTCGAAGACTTCGCCAAACGGTTTGAGCATCGTCTGTTTCTTTCGGCAACACCGCACAATGGGCACAGCAATAGCTTTTCACGCCTGCTGGAGCTTCTGGACCCGCAGCGGTTCTGTCGAGGTGTCGCTGTAGAACCTGCGCATCGCGATGAAGTGGTTGTGCGGCGTCTGAAGGAAGATATCCGTGCGGTAGGCATTCCTGGGTTTCCACAACGTGATGTGATTCAGGTGGACATTGATGGTCTTCCGGCTGACGCTCCGGAATTGGAACTCATGTCACTGCTGGATCAGTACCGCATTCTTCGTGAGCAGCGGCTGCAGGGGCAGAATAAGCGGAAGCGTGCCGCCGCCGGGCTGCTCATTACCGGTCTGCAACAGCGATTGCTGTCATCCATTGAAGCATTCGCAAGAACGCTGGCGGTCCATAAGAAAACCGCCCAACGGCACTGGGAAGCGTCGCAGGCGAAAACATCCGCCGCCAGAACGGTAAGCCCCGCTTCATTGGATCTGCTGTCCAGCAGTGTCGACTACGATGACGACCGGGCAACATTCTCTGAAGAAGAACTGCAGGCAGAAGAGGACGCACAGTTTGAAGCCGCATCGATCGCATCAGCGGCGGAAGCATCCGAAGCGGACGCCGCCGAGCAATGGCAGGCGGAACAACGCCTGCTGGAACAGATGACCCGCATCGCAAATTCTGCTCGCGGTCAGGCAGACGCTCGCGTCAGGACGCTGCTGGAATGGATCGATCGGAACATGTGTCCGGGAATGCTGAACGCTCAGGGTGGGCGTGCCGCAGAATGGAATGACACGCGTGTCCTGATCTTCACCGAATACGATGACACCCGTCGTTATCTGGTTCAGCAACTCCAGCAGGCAATTGCCCAGACCAGCAATGCGGCACAGCGAATTGAGGTGTTCCACGGACCGACGTCTGCGGAGCGTCGCGAAGAAATCAAGCGTGCGTTCAATGCCCCGCCAGAAAAGCACCCGGTGCGGATCCTGATTGCGACCGATGCCGCTCGCGAAGGTCTGAACCTGCAGGCTCACTGCTGGAACCTGTTCCACTTCGACGTTCCGTGGAATCCCAGCCGGATGGAACAGCGAAACGGGCGTATCGACCGAAAACTGCAGCCCCGTGATCGCGTGTGCTGCCATTATTTCTACTACCAGCAGCGCCCGGAAGATCGCATTCTGCAGGTGCTCGTCCGTAAGACGCAGACGATTCGGGAAGAGTTAGGCAGCTTCTCACAGGTACTGGATGCCCGGTTAGCCAGCACAATGAAACGTGGCATCCGGCGTGATATGATCGCGGAAATGGAAGCCAGCATTGCCCGGGAAGAACTGGATCCCACGCAGCTGAAGGCGATCCAGTATGAACTGGAAGCCGCTCGCCAGCGGCAGGATGCCCTGCAACAGCAGATCTCTGAGCTGGAAACGCTTGCGGAAGCATCTCGCAGCAGTATTGGCCTGAATGAAACGCTGTTTCAGAAAGCGATTTCCTCATCCTTGCGTCTGTTGCAGGCTCCACCGCTGCAGCCGCTCGCAACATCCGCCACGAGCACCGTTCCTCGGCTGATCTTTCCGGCTCTCGATCAACGACAGGGGGCGGATTCTTCCTGGGCAAATACGATGGATTCATTGCGCATTCCGAAAGAACGCGGCCAGAAACCGTGGGACTGGAGACGCGATTCGCCGGTACGCCCTGTGGTCTTTCAGGATCCCGGCGAGGTCA
>JALQUR010000733.1 GCA_023260695.1 Planctomycetaceae bacterium | reverse complement strand
GGTGGACCCGGGGGCGGCGGCCCCGGTGGCGGTGGACCTGGTGGCGGCGGTCCTGGTGGCGGCGGACCTGGTGGCGGTGGACCCGGTGGCGGTGGACCCGGTGGCGGTGGTCGCAATATGGATCCGGCCGCGTTCTTCAGCCGATTTGATACCAACGGCGACGGCAAGATTACTTCCGATGAAGTTCCGTCTGCTCAGATGATTGAGCGAATGGATTCCAACGGTGACGGCGAACTGACAAAAGACGAAGTGACCGCTGGAATGGAAGCAAACCGGCAGCGTGGTGGCGGCGGTGGTCCCGGCGGCGGTGGTCCCGGTGGCGGCGGTCCCGGTGGCGGCGGTGGTCGGGGGCCTGGCGGAAACTGAAGGAATTGGTTGTCTTCGAACGGTCAGCTGGCAGGGCTGACGGATTGCGGATCCTGTTGAAACTTCGACTCATTCTGCAAAGCAGTTGATTCAGGACGCTGATCTCTGGAGAGTCTGGCTGAAGATGTCTTTCGCAGCGCAGGTTGTCAACATAGAGAAGGATTACATGCTGGGCAGCGTGCCGGTTCGGGCGTTGCGTGGCGTGTCAATCGACTTTCCGCACGGTGACTTCGTGGCCATCATGGGGTCTTCAGGAAGCGGCAAGAGTACGCTGCTGAATCTGCTTGGCGCCCTGGATCGTCCGACGCGCGGACAATATCTCATCGGGGATCGTGATGTATCGCAGATGACCGATGACGAATTGTCTGAGATCCGTAACGAGCGGATTGGATTTATCTTTCAGTCATACAACCTGATTCCGCAGTACACCGTGCTGGAGAACATTGAGGTACCGCTGCACTACCGCACCGGTTATCCACGGATTGGGAAGGAAGAACAGTCACGGATCATGCATCTCGCAGATCTGGTAGGGCTGGGAGATCGAATGGACCACCGGCCATTTCAGCTTTCGGGCGGACAGCAGCAGCGTGTCGCAATTGCTCGAGCACTGGTGAATGACCCGAAGATTATTCTGGCGGACGAGCCCACGGGTAACCTCGACTCAAAAACGGAGGAGGAGATCATGGGGACACTGCTGAATCTGAACAGAGAGGGTCGCACAATCATCATGGTGACCCATGAGCCACAGGTTGCCAGACTGGCAAAGCGGCAAATCTATATGAAGGACGGAATCATTGCCGGAGAGGGCGTGTTCCCCGGTTGACCGGGCTGAGGCACAGTCTCGGCAATCTGGTGCAGAAGTTACAAGAGTTTTGGGAATCTCATCGTTATGCCCAATCTGCTGCGAACAGTTCAACTGGCCTTGAAGAGCCTGATGCTGCACAAACTGCGGTCCGGGCTGACAATGCTGGGGATCGTGTTTGGGGTGTTCTCTGTGATTGCGATGCTGGCAATCGGTGAGGGCGCCAGCCAGCAGGCTCAGCAGCAGGTACTGCAATTAGGGGCGACCAATATCATCGTCCGCAGCGTGAAGCCTCCTCGGGAAACTGCCAGCCAGCAGAATGCCGACAGTTTTGTGCTGCGGTATGGGCTCAAACGCGCAGATTACGATCTGCTCTCAAAGACGATTCCTACTGTCATCCAGGCGGTGCCGATTCGCGAACTGGTGAAAGCCTGTCGCTTCCTGCACCGAGAAATGAACTGTCGTATTGTCGGGTGTACTCCTGAGTATGTCGACATGAATCATCTCAGCCTTGCTCAGGGGCGGTTCATTTCCGACAAGGATCGCCGGGAAAAAACAAATGTGTGTGTTCTGGCATCCGGTACTGCAGATGAGCTGTTCCAGTACGAGGATCCTCTGGGCCAGTCGGTCAAGGTCGCCGATCGTCGCTACACTGTGGTTGGGGTGACCCGTTCTCGAGAAGCGAGTGCTGCAATCGGCGGCAGCCTCTCGGGTCAGGATTTCAACCAGGACATCTATGTTCCGCTGGAAACCATGCGAGTTCGCATGGGAGATCTGGATATTGATCGTCGCCAGGGATCTTTCAGTGCGGAGGAAGTCCAGCTGAATCAGATTACTCTGCGAATCTCTGACATCGACAGAGTGATGTCCACTGCAGACGTGATACGGGAAAGTCTTTCGCACACTCATAAGGCATCGAAGGACTATTCTGTAGTCGTCCCGCAGGAACTGCTGAAGCAGGCGGAGCAGATTCGCACGATCTTCAACGTGGTTCTGGGTTCCATTGCAGCGATCAGTCTTGTGGTAGGCGGGATCGGGATCATGAACATCATGCTGGCAACGGTGACTGAACGCACCAGAGAAATCGGTATTCGTCGAGCTCTTGGGGCCAAGCAGCGTGACATTACTCTGCAGTTCCTCACCGAGACAATTGTGCTGGCGGGGAGTGGGGGGCTGATCGGGGTTCTGCTGGGCTTGTCCACACCGTCAGTATTTCAGATGCTGAAGACGCTGGCTGAGCAATTCTTCTTTGAGAGCGGCGGGGCATCGGATTTCAGCGAGATGTTCAAGGATCTGGTGCCTCAGGTAGTTCCCAGCAGTCTGCCGCTGGCATTCGGGATTTCCGTGGGAATTGGAATTGTATTCGGGCTCTATCCGGCTCGCTCAGCAGCCCGTCTTGATCCGATTGAAGCTCTGCGTCACGAGTAAGCTGAACAGCAGAGCAGGCTGCGATGTGATGCGTCGCATAAGGAAGTGCGTGCATCCGTGTGCCGAAGGCGACATGATCAGCCCAGACGCCCAAATCGCTGGTCGAGCGTATGGCGGTTAAGAACCAGTGACGTCGGTCTTCCGTGCGGACAGTGATGTGAATCATCGACCAGATGCCGCTGCCGCAGAAGTTCCTGCATTTCTTCTCTGGTGAGTCTCTGGCCGGACTTGATCGCTGCTCGACAGGCCATGGTGCTGAGCATGTGATCGAGCAGATCTCTGCGGCTCATTTTGCCATCGGTCTGCAGCAGGCGTTCGCTGAAATCCCTGACAATTCTGGCCAGCCTTCCGCGTGGGATCAGGGCAGGGCAGCTGGTGAGGAGGATTGAGGTTCCTCCGAAATCCTGGATTTCAAACCCCATTTCCAGAAACAGATCTGAGGATTCCAGAATGACATCTGCTTCCACAGCGGAGCATTCGATGACTTCCGGCACGAGCAGTCTCTGAGTTTCGGCATCGCCCGCGAGCACTCGCTCCCGGATACTCTCATACATGATGCGTTCGTGCAGAGCATGCTGGTCAATGATTTCGAGGCCCGCATCACTTGCGACCACAAGGTAGCAGTCGTAAATCTGAAATGCCCGGAATTCATCGGTGACAATTTCCGGCGTCTGGTCAAACGGAGCTGACTGCCGTGACTGTGCTGATGCGAACGCAGCTTCAGAATTCTGATCTGGTGATGTTGTGATGGATTCGGCTGTCTGCAGGTGGTGGTCAACAGCCAGTGCGGCAACAACGTCAGGGTTATGGAAGACCGCATTACTGTGAGAACGCTGTCTGCCAATCTCAGACTGGGGCTGGTGAAAACCGACAGTGCGGTTGGTGGCTGCTGGCAGCTGAAGCTGACGATGTGGGGCTGAGGGCAGACCTGGGGAATCGAAACGAGCCGTAGCAGCAGGAGTCGGCTGAGCTTCCGGAAGATCCAGTTCCGTACGGAATTCGAGTTCCACGAAGCGGTCTCGAAGCGTTCTGAGCAGATGCCGGTAGAGATTCTGACTGTCCTGAAATCGGACCTCACTTTTTGTGGGATGCACATTGACATCCACAAGTGCCGGTGGAATCTCCAGAAACAAAAAACTGACTGGGTGTCGACCTGTCATCAGCAGCCCACGATAGGACTCCTGCAGTGCGTGCTGCAGGCTGCGATCCTGAATCCAGCGCCCATTCAGGAACAGAAACTGATCCTTGCGAGTGGCTCGATTCAAAGCTGGCTCGCCGACGTATCCCCAGAGTCGAATCATTCCGCCATCCGGGAGCTCTGCGGATGAATTGACGCTGATCAGCCTGTCGCTGAGTTCTGCATTGTAGAAGCGACGAATGCGATCCAGCGGATCGTGTGTAGCCGGCAGTTCGTACACCAGGCGGTCATTGTGCCGCAGGGTGAGTGTGAGTGCAGGGTTGGCGAGTGCTATTCGGGAAAACTGTTCGGCAATGCGACTGAATTCGGTGGATGCTTTCTTGAGGAATCGCCGTCTTGCCGGAGTATTGAAGAACAGATTGCGAACTTCCATGACCGTCCCCGGGGAACAGCCACAGTCGGAATTCCGGACGATCTGACCACCGTGACTTTCCAGTTCGCGTCCCTTGTCGCTGAATTCGGTGCGGGTACGGACGCTGAAGCGTGATACCGATGCAATGGATGCAAGCGCTTCGCCACGAAACCCAAGAGTACTCACGTGGTCGAGATCAGCATCGGATCGAATC
>JALQUR010000724.1 GCA_023260695.1 Planctomycetaceae bacterium | reverse complement strand
GCGAGAATGGCTGTGTGACTGGTGTGTCCACCAACTTCCGTCGCAAAACCAAGTACGAAACGCTTGTCCAGGGATGCTGTTTCCCCCGGCGTCAGGTCATTGGCCAGAATAATAACCGGAGATGTGAGGTCGCGAAGCTCTTCCCGGCTTTCTCCGAGCAGCTGCCGCAGCAGACGTTTCTCCAGATCGTAAATATCAAGTGCCCGCTCTGATAGATAGCGGTCTCCGAGCTTTTGCAGCTGAGCCGCGTAGCCACGGAGTGTGCGACTGACCGCGGATTCCGGAGAGCGACATTCCTCCCGAATCAGATGCTCGACTTCACGGATAAGCCGAGGGTCCTGGGCCATCTGCAGATGTGCAGAAAAAATGGCTCCGTACTGCTGTCCCAGCTGCGACGATACCAGCTCTTCGTTACCGCGAAGATCATTGCACACAAAATCCAGCGCAGCATGGAATCGGTGAACTTCTGACTCCACGGCATCGTGATTGACATAGATCCGTGGAATGCGGAAGTTCTCTGAGCCGAGGACCAGCACCGGTCCTGCGACAACGCCAGGAGAAACCGCGATTCCGTTAAAGACTTTCATGGCCCCATTTTACTGCACAGAGTACAGAAACGGAATCGTCCGAATGCCCCGTTGCTGAGTTCAGGGTTCAAATGAGCATCACACCCCGGCCAGAAAGGAAAAATCTTCCGATGGTAATGCCGGAAATCACAAACTTACGCTGAGGCCAGATCAATCCGGCGATCGCTGCAGCTGTTTTCCTGACTTCGCTGAACAAACCTTCAAATCAGGCTGCGTCCATCGTCAGTCCGCGCAGTCTTTGCTGAGATCGCCACCAGATGCTCACGTTATGCCGCTTGCTGGCTGTAAACTGCCATGAGTCAATAACTTAACGATAAGATGCTGCTCAGGACGGAGAAGTTGATTTTTGATGAAGGCCGGGGCCTCCCAGACCCGATAACCTGCATTACCTGACTGGATGTTCCGACGGGGGGTATCGCTGAAGAACTGTTCAGCGTGCGGACGAGCACCAGCAGTGTGTCCTGGCAGAGGATGGGGGATGCGTACTAATAATCTCAGGCTGTTTGTAGGTTCCGAGGAGCAGAAACCTCTCGAACTGTCGGAACCGGAAGTCGCCATAAGACTCGGGGAATTCACCCAGATTCTTGCTGATGCCATCATCTGGGACAGAACGTGGGTCAATGATCTGTCGGAAGAGCATGTCCACATCTCTGCCGACCTTTATGAGGTCCTTTGTATGTACGCTCAGATGCGTCCCAGCGCCTGAACAGACAACTGTCAGCCGTCACCTGCTGGCCTGATCGACGTCCCGGACTGCAGGCTGAGACGACTATGAGAGTTGCCGCCCGGTGGGGGACCTGTGCTGCTGCCACGAATGACACTGCGTTCAGCTGGTGCCGGTGGCCAGCATCACAGCCATCTGACAGGCCTTCAGGTAATCCGGAACGAGCAGTTTCTCGTCCACCGTGTGAATTGCATGCTGGCCACACCCAAGCGTAACGGTGGGAAACCCGTGTGCTGCCAGCCAGTTCGCATCGAGGCCACCATCACAGGCTGAAATCACCGGATCCAGGCCAGCGGCGCGAGCAGCAGCTTCCGCCAGGAGAATACATTCACTCGTGGGGTCGATCAGAAACGGCTCATACCGAGCATCTTCTTCAAACTTCAGCTTTGCAGAGTCTCCGGCAGAGTTACTGACTGAGTCGACGGCCCACGCGAATGCCTCGCGCCAGGCTGCAACAATCTCACCACGAAATGCCGAATCGTGACTTCGTGCCTCAGCTTCCATCGTCACTCCAGGCATCACAACGTTGGTGGCGCTGCCCCCCTGAATCACACCCAGATTACTTGTTCCTCGTCGGCCCTGTTTGCGAATCAGACCGTGCCAGCCCTTTCTCTGCAGTCGAGCAAGTGCCAGAGATGCAACCATTGCAGCGTTGATACCATGTTCCGGATGCACACCTGCGTGACTGGCAATGCCGCTGATGTCGATGGTGAGATTTGACGCACCGACTGCACCATTGATCAGCAGTGCCGGATCGCGTCCGTCCCAGTTAAAGCACAGGGCAGGTTTTCCGAGTCGACCGGGTGTCAGAAATCTCGCTCCCCGCAGACCAATTTCTTCCTGGACTGTGAACAGCAGAGTGAGTGGCGGGTAATCAGTGCCATTGCGGAGCAGTTCGAGGATGGCCGTCAGGACGACTGCACAGCCGGCGCGATTGTCACCCCCCAGAGCCGTCTCGCGCGAGCGCGGGTGAATCCAGTCACCATCAAGGACTGGTACAGAACCGACGGCCAGAGGCACGGTATCCATGTGAGCCATCAGCATTCGTCGAGGACCTCGGCTGGTGCCTTTCAGCCGCACAATCAGATTGCCGACAGTCCCCCCCTGAGGACTGCGGCGATGTGCTGTGTCATGAGAAATTGCATCCTGAGGAACTCCGGCCTGCTGCAGCTGTGCAGTGATCCATGACGCAACATCATGCTCCTGACAGCTGCCGCCACGGATACTGATCAAGTCCATCACACGCTGGACGGCCTGCTTCTGATTGATTGCAACCATCGATGTCTTCCTCATTCAACCCACACGCATGCTGCAGCAGTGGTGAATATCCTCAGCAGGAGCCTGTTGTGAAATTCAGTTTCTGATTGCGGACCGGAAACCGTCCAGATCCAGAGTGCAGAAGTAATCATCCTGAGTTTCGGCACGGCGAATCTGCTGCACGGAACCGTCTTCCTTCAGCAGCAGTTCTGCGCAACGCAGTTTGCCGTTGTACTGAAAGCCCATCGCATGGCCGTGGGCGCCTGCATCGTGGATGGCGAGCAGATCTCCGGTTGTGATCTGCGGCAATGCACGCTGTATGGCGAACTTGTCATTGTTCTCACACAGAGAGCCGACAACGTCCACCAGCTGGTCATGTGGCTGATCTTCCTTACCAAGCACAGAGATATGGTGATAGGCCCCATACATACCTGGCCGCATCAGGTTGGCCATGCAGGCGTCCACACCAATGTACTCCCGGTAAATGTGCTTCTGATGAATGGCCGTGGTGATCAGATAGCCGTGCGGGCCGGTGATCATCCGCCCGTTTTCCATCAGAATTCGCAACGGGTGCAGCGAAGTTCCGGCAATCATCTGCTGATACAGGGCCTGAATGCCCGCTCCTACGGCCGCCAGGTCAACGGGTACTTCTTCCGGACGGTATGGAATCCCGATTCCCCCTCCAAGGTTCACGAATTCAAGCTGAATGCCCGTGTCAGCATGCAGCCGGATTGCCAGATCAAACAGCATTCGAGCAGTCTCAATGAAGAAATCGCCGTTGAGCTCATTGGATGCCACCATGGTGTGCAGCCCGAAACGCTGAACCCCGGCCTGCTGCAGGATGCGATACCCCTCGAAAAGCTGAGCCTCCATGAAGCCATACTTGGCTTCCTCCGGGCGGCCAATGATGACATTTCCTTCGCGTGCAGGTCCCGGGTTGTAGCGAAAACAGACCAGTTCCGGCAGCCCCGCTGTCTGCTGCAGATACTCGATGTGAGTCAGGTCGTCCAGATTAATGATTGCACCGAGCTCGCGAGCACGCTGGTATTCATGCCCCTGAGTATTGTTGGAGGTGAACATCAGGTGCTCACCGGTCATTCCAGCAGCCTCTGAAAGAACCAGTTCGGGCAGGCTGGAGCAGTCTGCTCCCAGCCCTTCCTCTCTGGTGATCTGCAGGATCCAGGGATTGGGCAATGCCTTGACCGCAAAATACTCCCGAAAGCCCGGCGCCCAGGCGAAGGCTGAATTCAGCTTACGGCAGGCGGATCGAATTCCCGCTTCATCATACAGGTAAAATGGCGTGGGCCATTTTTCGGTAAGGCTGCGAACAAATGACTCGTCGAATGGGAGTTTCTTCTGCATGATCTGTTTCAGTCTGAGTGAGATTTCAGTGGGGGATGCTGAACCGCGCCAGATCCGGATTTTCGTGCGTTGCGCGGCCGACACAGAAGCTCCGGAAAAGAAAGGTTCCAGCACCGGCTGCAGTGTGGTTCTGGCCGTGAATGAATTCAACTCCCGAAGGGTGTTGAGCCGATTCGGGAGCCGTGATTCTCGCTGGCGAGCTGATAACAGCTGCTGTTCTGGAGCCTCAGATGCTAGCGGGACTCTGTAGTCCGGATGATCTTGAGACGCGCATCCCCCAGATCCAGCCAGTCGCACAGACTGTTGCCGTCTCCGTAGTCGACCAGGACAGTCAGAGTTGAAGC
>JALQUR010000593.1 GCA_023260695.1 Planctomycetaceae bacterium | reverse complement strand
GACACGAAGGACACGAAGGAAATCACAAAGAATAGCGGGCGGATGGCGAGCGGCCGGTCCTGGAACTCCGCGTTCATGCGATTGGCCGTACGGCAGAACCGGGAGCTTGCGGCTCCTGGCTGATTTCGCAGGGAATCCTGTCTGCTGGACCACGAAGACCACGAAGGACACGAAGGAAATCGCAGAGGTTGGCGGGCGGATGGCGAGCGTGCCTGGCATTCCCGCGGAGGTGGTCTGTTGAACCGTGATCGATGATGCATGTGGGGATTTGTCAATCGCCTGACCTGGCGTTGCCATTCGACCAGGGCGTCCCCGCAGCGACACGCGGTGCAACCGTTTGGATCGCCCCCGGAAAACTCCGTGCTCAATAAAAAAGCGGCCTGCTTCACTTGAGAGAAGCAGGCCGTCGATTTCGTTGTGTGCCTCACCACAGTTCAGAAGAGCCGGAGGTATGCCTTAATGTCTTCCTTGTCGGCGTCCGTCATCCCGAAGCCTTGAATCCCCAGAACATTCTCCACAAAGTTGAAGTACTCCTGATAGTGATCCATCAGCTCATCAATGTTGGCCGCACTGTTGTTATGGAAGTACGGTGCCGTGTTCCGAAATCCCCAGATTGTCGGGATCTTGAAAGCGCTGGCGTCAATCGGGTCTCCGGTGATCAGCATCCGTCCCGGGTCTGTGGTTGTAATCTCCGTCACGCTGCTGTCCGGATTCGTGACTTCGTAGGTGATCGGTGTTCCCCCGCCAAGTTCGAATTCTGAAACAAAGGCGCTGATGAATCGTGTTCCTGTCGGAATTCCGAAGATCATTTCTGTACCCGGTGTTGTTGCATTCAGCATTGGTCCCCCGTGACAGTGCACGCAGCGACCCTTGATCGGATTCCCGTTGGCCGGGTTGTCGTCCGTGAAGAAGAGCATCCCACGACGCTGTTGCGCCGTTCTGGGTCTGGGCAGTTTCGGCGTCCGTCCCTCCTCCAGAAATTTCCTCAGCTGAGGAATCGTCACCTGCGTCTGCTGAAATGCCGCCACCGCGTCCAGATCGTAGTCTGTGGGCAGCTCCGTGATCTGAGAATGGCCCAGCCACGCCTCAAACGCCTGGATCTGCAGCGTTGGAGCACGACCGTCCCACATCAGTACAGGATCCAGAGCCGCTGTATTGTGAATGGTCGGCACACCACGGGGGAGCAGCACGGAACGATCGTCGGAACCGACAATGCGAATGTTCTCTGGTAGTGCTACGTTGACAAGAAACGTGGCATTCTGTTGCACGCGGTTGAACGTGCTGCCGCCGAGTGTATCGGCCGCGTCGTGCTGAAAAATGGGATCGTCAACCGGCAGCAGACTGATCTGCAATGGGTTGATTGTTCCCGTGGAACTTGTGTGGCAGGACTGACAGGTCCGACCGTTGCCGCCAAACGTTTCCCGACGAAACAGCCGGGATCCGTGACGAATCAGATCTTCCATTTCATCATCGTCATCATCGTGGTCATCATCGTGGTCGTCATCGTCTCGGTCATCGCGGTCTCGGTCATCGCGGTCTCGGTCGCGACCACCATCGCGGTCGCCGCTGCGGCCAGATCGATCGCGACCATCCCCGTCCGGGGCGGCCACTGTGGCTGTGGAACTGGTAACGAACAGAAAGGCAAGCAGGACTGGGAATATCCAGCGCAATCCAGGCATGGTGCTACTCCTGGCGGGGCTTGGTGACCACTCTGCGGCTTCCACTGCTGAACAGAGAAACGGGGGTCACGGTGTCAGAGATATGAACCGCAGCAGGACGTGCTTAAGTGCTGCCGCCGCTCATGTGAATTGATGCCGGAGAAGGCCTGAACTCAGGCGTCAACCGTCACGGAATCTGCCATTTTTCGGATTTATTCCCGCTGCCAGATCGCCGGGAGTCGGACCGATTCGTCGCCCCACGTTTGTGACACCATGAAGCCGCTGGCCTGGGAGATATAAAAAATGCGCCCGTTGGAGACGACCGCACCCAGACATTCGCGACTGTCCACGGCAGGCCCGGTCGATACCAGTTCACTGCCCCGGGCCAGATCAATCATGTCCATGTTGGCCCCC
>JALQUR010000491.1 GCA_023260695.1 Planctomycetaceae bacterium | reverse complement strand
CCTGATTCGCTCAGCCGGATTTCCGAATGAACCACGGTTCCGCGAAGCGGCCTCAACGCCGCAGATCATCGAACGCATGCTGCTCAATCTGCTGCACCCTGCGGAACGTCGTCGGGATGATGAAGGGGTACTCTCCTGTCTGGAAACGCTGGCAGAGCTTTTCCCTGACAATCCTGACTATCGCGCACGCCGACTGGAGATTCGAGCACGGACCGGCCGGCTGCGTATGGCCATCAGTGACGCCGACTGGTTCATTGACGAGCGACCCGCCGGAGTCAACATCGAGCGTGTTCACGCACTGCGGCAGTCACTTCATGATGAATTGCAGCTGCGGCAGCAGGCCCTCGAAAAGAACCGCCCCTGATGCAGATGGACGGGGCTCAATTCGTCAGCCGGCGGCAGTTGTCGAGTCTTCAGCGTTCCGCTGCTGCAGTCGTCGGTGAAGCGGAAACAGACTGCCCCCGGCAAGCAGCAGCAGAATACTGGAGCCGCCCCAGAGCCCATTTCCTCCAAATCTGGACAGCACCAGACCACCGAGCGGAGCTCCCACCGCTATGGAAACGGAATACGACATCTGGAACAGGCCCATGTAACGGGCGCGCATGTTGTCCGGTGCCATTCTCATGACAAGTTCGGGCTTCAGTGGAGCGTGCAGGATTTCTCCCAGCGTCCAGAGAACAATGCTGACGATCAGAATCGGCAGCTGTTCAGCCCACACGGTCATTCCGAATCCCACAGCCATCAGTACCTGCCCGAGCAGCAGGACCGGCAACCAGGCAACCCCCTTCACCCAGCGGGTCAGTGGCAGCTGCAGGAGCACGATCAGTACTCCGTTCAGGCACAATACCAGTCCGATCTCCTGCTCACTGAACCCCATCTTCCGCAGGTACAACGGCAGCGTGATGAAGGCCTGCATGAAGACCAGATTGCTGAGCAGGCAGTAGCACCAGAAGAGCAGAAAGTTGAAATCGCTGAGTATGAACTTCCACTCACCACGGAAGCCGGCACCTGCCTGCTCTCGGGACTGGCCTGGTTCTGCAGCTGGACCGGCCGGGCGTGTTTCCGGGATCCAGGCATAGATCACCAGGCCGAACAAAAATGTCGACAATGCATCAATGCCAAACAGCCAGTCCCATGAGAATGAAATCAGCCAGCCTCCAATCGGCGGAGCGAGTGCGAATCCAAGATTGAAGGAAAGAAACATCAGGCTGAATGCTGCCGGACGAACCGACTCCTCCGTCACATCCGCCACGACTGCAGCCGACGCCGGACGGTACATTTCGGCAACAAGAGAGAAGCTGAACAGGGTGACCATGAAGAGCCACGGAGCCTGCACCTGACTCAGAATCACCAGCAGAAATGCTCCGCCACATAACGAAATCAGCAGGAGTAACCTTCGCCCGAACTGATCCGCCAGCTGCCCGCCGGCAAGTGTTGCGAGGACTGAGCCGACGCCGGAGATTCCAAGACAATATCCCGCAATTTCATCTCCATAACCCAGCTCCTCGCTGATGTAGATTGCGAGGAACAGCATCACAAAGGAACCGATACGGTTGATCAGCGAACCGAGGCACAGCAGATGTATTGCCCGAGGCAGCTTTGCATACTCCTCAATCAGCCCTTCCGGACGTCTGCGGAGCGAATGTTCTGACGTCCCTTCGGGCATACTCTGACAATCCAGTCCGCAGAAATCAGCTGCAAGCCGTAACGGAAATCTCTGACGGTCTGCCACTGGCATTGTCGATTGGGATCTTCCCGCCTCAAGTCCCGCTGGCGCAGCCTGTTGATCCAGGGCATTTGCTGCAGGCGCTTATTCAAAACCCGTCAACCAGGCAATCGCCTGCAGTAACGTACGGCAGCAGATTCTGCCAGCCTCACGAAGGTGCTGTGAAGAGTGAATTGAGAAACGCTTAAGTCCGTGCCGCAGCCGCTGCAGGACGATTCAAGG
>JALQUR010000416.1 GCA_023260695.1 Planctomycetaceae bacterium | reverse complement strand
CGAGTAAACCAGTTGATCGCCTCCAGACCCTGGTCGACCGCGAAGTCACTTTCGTCCCGAGTCATTCGGAGCCGCTCCCCCCACGTCTGGAACATCTGCTGCTTCAGGAAATTGACCTCGATAAAATTCACCGCAGCGTCGACATACTCCACGCCGCAGCGAGCAAAGATGTCGGATTCCGATCGGAACGCAGCCTTCTGCACATTCGGCGTCCCCGCCACGATCGGGCAGCTGGTCGAATCCATGATCCCCTGCACAAAGGTGGGCACGTGAGTGATCGTGGGGAAGTACACGTAGTCCAGCGGTCGCTCCTCTGAATTTCCGTGGAAGAGCAGGTAATGAATGTGCGACTGTGCCACCTTCGCCGGAAAACAGGGATCAACAGCCCCGTACTTCGCCCCCTCCTGAAACAACTCCTCAGTTGTCGCCGGCGAAAAGCACACGCCCGCAGGTGGCACACCAAGCGTCTCAAAGAATGTGCGGAAGAACGGTGCCGTACTGTACAGATTCAGCACTCGTGGGATGCCGATTCGCAGCCGACTGCGATGCTCCGCAGCCGCTTCCGACGAACGCCGAAACTGGTATCGCTGCTGCACCAGCTTTGCACTCCCCAGCCAGTTTCGCACCGTTGCCTCACGGACATGCTCCGAACCGTCCTCCGGAAGCGTCTGCTCGCGATAGAATCTGCGAAACGCCAGCCGCGCTTCGTACTCCAGCAGGTTGACGTACTTCTTCTTGAGATCCTTGCGACGCTGCACCAGTTCGAGCATCTTCTCCTTTGATTCCACCGTCCCACGCTCACACGAGAACCCGCTGATATAACGGGCCGTCCCGCCATCCGGTGTCACCGAATCCACAAACGTCCGCGAACACAGATTCGGGCAGAAGTGACAGGTGGTCGTTTCATCATTCGTGGTCGAATAACGGATGCCGATCGCCGATTCGAGACCCACGAATTCACTCTGGCCGTCCCGTTGCACCACTCGCAGAGCTTCAATGCCGGCACCAATAGCACCCGCCTCACCGCAATGCGGGTGCACAGTCACCTTCGCGTTGGGAACGCGTTCACGAATATAATCCACCTGCGCCTTCACTGCGGCAAGATTGCGCTGAGTCCCCCCTTGCAGGACATAATGCGTGCCAAATTCAGCCAGCCGCGGAACCTGAACCACATACTGCCAGATATTCTTCGGAAGAACTCGAGCCAGCCCGGCAAGCAGCTCTTCCCGCGTGTAACCTTCCTTCTGGAAGTTCACTCGGTCACTGTCCAGAAACACCGCACACCCATAACTGAAGTTGGGACTCTGACCCGCTTCAAAAGCCACCTTCGCATAGTCCGCCATTTCCACGCCAAACTGATCCGCCATCGCCTGCAGCAGCATTCCGTTGCCTGCCGAACACTGGTTGGACAATCGGAAGTCGCGAATCTCTGAATTGTGCATGAACAGCACTTTGATGTCCTGTCCGCCCACGTCGCAGATCACGTCCACTTCCGGGAAGAAGCGAATTGCACTCATCTGGTGAGCCACCGTCTCGACGATCGCCGCATCTGCCCCCACGCATTCGTCCAGCACATCCGCCGCATAACCCGTTACACCAAATCCGATGACCTGCAGCACAGCTCCCTGACTGTGCACCTGCTCCCGCAGATCGTGGAGCAGTTCCTTCAGGTCCTGCAACGGATTCCCTTTGGAAAGCTGGTAGGCCTTGAACAACACATCGCCGGTTTCGCTGAGCAGCACTGCCTTGGAGGATGTGGAACCGCCATCCATCCCGATCACAGCACGCAGCTGCTGTCCCGCTTCCAGCTGACACGGAACAAACGCGGGGATCACGTAACCGTCCTCAAACTGCTGCTGTTCGCCGGCAGAATTGACCAGTGGTGGTCCGCTGTTCGGCCGAGCTGTATTGGAGGCTTTCGTCAGCAGATAAGCTTCGAGCCCTTCACAGCCGCGATACGTGCCGTTGCGACTGGACTGATCCAGTCCATAAAGTGCTGCACCGTAGGTCGCGTAGTACTCCGCATTCTCGGGGACGACAATGAGCTGTTCCGGATCGCTGCCGGCCGGAACCTCGTAACCACGATCCTCCCATGTCTCCGGAATGCGATGTCGCCAGCACTCGCGAAGAACATTCAGGTAGGTGTTGGGACCTCCCAGCAGAAGTACCGTGTGCCGCAGGATTCTCCCGCGAGCCAGTACGGAAAGATTCTGCTGCACGATCGCATCGGCCAGCGAACAAAGAATCTCTCGCGATTCAATTCCGGCCTTCACGAGATTCACAATATCCGTCTCGGCAAACACTCCGCACTTGGCGGCGACTTTGTGCAGACGATCCGGATCGTACTTCACCCGACATGCATCCGCAGAGGGCATCCCGATCTTGATCAGACACTTGTCGATCGTCGCACCGGTCCCACTGGCACATTTGTCGTTCATGGAACACACGGGAATCTTGTTCCCAGTTGCCGCATCTTCCTGGAACACGATGATCTTGGCATCCTGCCCGCCGAGCTCCACCACGCTGCCGACGTCCGGATGCATTCGCTCCACCGCCAGCGTGACTGCGTTCACTTCCTGAACGAACTCACCACCAAGCGGCTGAATCAGCGGACCGGCACCGGAACCCGTGAGGAATGCACGGCAGTGACCGCCTGCCAATCCCGGAACAGCAGCCTCCGCTGCCTGCAGCAACTGAATTGCCTTTTCTGCCTGGCGAGTCTCATGTCGCTGATAATCTGACCAGACAATCTGCTGGTCCGTGGCATTAACAACAACCACCTTGACGGTCGTTGAACCAACATCGACCCCAATCACATAGGAACGCTGTTCCGCTGAACCGTTTGGCGAAGCTGAGATCACAGAATTCACTCCCTTCATCCACTCCTGGCAGACCACTTTCACTCGACCACCAGCAATATCAGCCCC
>JALQUR010000392.1 GCA_023260695.1 Planctomycetaceae bacterium | reverse complement strand
ACACTCACACAAAACAAAAGGGCTCCCGAAAACAGTCTGTTGGCCGCCTCCTCCTCGACGTCCAGAACTCTCAGCTCCAGAATCTCTGCGTCCAGCATCGTAAGCGGGATCTTGTCGAGCTTCTTGCGGGGAACCGATTCTGCAGTTCCTGCACAGATGGCAGATGGCGGTCAGCAGTTTGCAGTGGCTGCAGTTGGAATCGCAGGCCTCGGCAGTTCTCATGTTTGCCGATCAGCGGTGCTGCGGGAAAATCCAGCAGGGCTGATCAGTACACGGCAGCTAGACTGCGTGTCGTCCCGAGTTCTGCTCCGCAGCATTGCAGTTCTGGCGGAGGCTGCAGGCCGGGAGTCGGCAGGCCGGGAGTCGGCAGGCAGGGGAAGCAAATGTTCCGTAGTCGAATCTTTGTGACCTGGTTCATTTCCGCATTGATCGTGTGGGCGGTGTTATTCCATGAGTATTGCGGGCTGGAGTTCCTGCGAACGCACCTGTACTACCCGTTGATCATGGTGCTGGGTGCATTTGTCGCGGGAATGACTCCGGAGGGTGGCGGGGCTGTTGCATTTCCGGCGTTGAGTCTGTTTTTTGAGATCAGCCGTGAATGGGCGCGAGATTTCAGTCTGATGATTCAGAGCATTGGCATGACCAGTGCCAGCCTGTTCATATTGACTCATCCGCAGACGGATCGCCGTGTATTTCGACCGTTGTTCTGGCTGACCCCGTTTGCCTGTCTGGGTTTTCTGGCAGGGATGCAGTGGCTGCAGGGGTTGTCTGTGGTCGCGATTCATCTGGTGTTTCTGAGTCTGATCACGGCATTTGCGCTCAGTTATGCGATGCACGCTCAGCGTGGTCAGCGGGAACTGCTGCAGTTGCGGACTGGCACCGACTTCCTGTTGTGTGTGGCAACGGCGTTCACCGGCGGGATTGCGGCAAGTCTGTTCGGGACAGGGGCAGACATCCTGATGTATACGCTGGTCGTGACGAGGTTTGGTCTGGCGGAGAAGACTGCGACCCGTCTGAGTGTTGTGCTCATGACCTGCGTCAGTTCAGCTGGATTCAGCTGGCGTCATTTTGTGGATGCTGATCTTCAGCCGGAGCAGTATCAGGGCTGGTTATGTGCCTGGCCGGTGGTGTTGTTCATGGCACCGTTTGGGGCGTGGGTGCTGCAGCGGATCCACGTGGAGTGGATGATTCGGGGACTGGTCATTCTGAATTCCCTGCAGTTGATTTACTTCAATCTGCGCGAACCATCTCTGGCAAGGGTGTTGGTTTCCCTGATTCTGACGCTGTTGCTGTTCATAGTTTTCCGTTGGGGCGTTCGCAGCAGTGGCGGTGAGCGTAAAGCTGCGGAGCAGGCTGAACGGGGCAGTTGCTGAAGCAGTTTCTCAGACCGGTCGCAGCGACAGTATTGCAGTGCGGTGGATTCGTACGGGAGCCGGGATCTGTTTATGATGCGGGCAGTGCCGTAATGATGTCGTCGACATCAGCGATAGGGGATCTGCATCGCGATTCGACGAACGGCGATCAGGTGTGCAGAGCAGAATTGCTGCTGAGAATTCAGCGGGCAACCGCTGGGGCGAATGCTGCGGCAACCGCTGGAGCGAATGCTGCGGCAACTGCTGGAATGTCGGGGCGGATGATCCTGCCCTCGCGAAGTGCGGAATCGATGAGGAATTCATGAGTCAGACACAGGTGATTGACGGCGTAACTCTGCATCTTGGCAGTCCTGAGACTTCGGCTGGACAGTGGATTGGTCAGCAGGAGGTTCTGATGCAGCTGCTGGCCTGCTGGCTGGTGGTGGACGACAGCGATCTGCCGCTGACGCCCAGACTGGTGGGAACTCCGGGAATCGGCAAGACAACACTGGCGATTGCGGGTGCTCGACATCGCCAGCAGGAGCTGTACATCTACCAGTGTACGGCGGATACTCGTCCGGAAGACCTGCTGGTTACTCCGGTGCTCTCCGAGAACGGGCGGATTGCCTATCACGCTTCTCCGCTGGTGACAGCGATGCTCCGCGGTGGTATCTGCATTCTGGATGAAGGCAATCGGATGAATGAGAAGTCGTGGGCCAGCCTCGCCCCGCTGCTCGACCATCGTCGCTACGTCGAATCGATCGTTGCCGGTGTCACGATCCGGGCAGATCGGGAATTCCGTTGTGCCGTCACAATGAATGAGGATGAGTCGACGTATGAGATTCCCGATTACATTCAGAGTCGGCTGCAGCCAACGCTGACACTGGGGCACCCGGATCGGCAGGAGGAGCTGGCGATCCTGCGCTATCATCTGCCGTTTGCGGATCAGCAGATGCTGAGTCTGACCGTTGACTTCCTGCAGCAGGCGCACGAACTGAATCTGGATTTTTCCGCCAGAGACGGAATCAACGTGCTGCGATTTGCCATCAAGAGACTGGCTCAGCAGGAAGGTCATCCGCTGGCAACAGACGCGGTCTGGCGGGAGGCGATCGAACGCTGTCTGGGCGAGGAGGCAATTGACCTGGCATCGCTTGCCGAGCGGCGAAAGCGCTCTCTGGGGGGCGATCATGTGCCAATGGGGCTGGGAGACTTTTTCTTTTCCCCGGACGACCCGCTGCATCCGGACCACAACGAGGATGACAACGAGGACGAGGACGACGAATTCTGAGTGCAGAGTTGCTGCTGATTGCTGAAAGTGATCGCGGGCAGGCCGGGAGTGATGCAGAGCAGAGCGATGTTTGACCAGCCGAAATCAGTGCGCGGAGAGCATCACGCTGAAATCATCACACTGAAATCAGCGTGCAGAAATCAGGGCAGGATCGTATCGATGATTCGCGAGATGATCATTGGCCGGTGTTGTATTGAGACAATCCTGGCGCAGCCCCTGCACTGCAGCGGCATCTTCCAGCCGAGGCCATAAATGAATCTGCGGATCAATCCAGGAGCCGGTCGCAGCGACCCAATTTCATTGCAGTGGGGACAATCTTCACCGTTCATGACGAGCATTGATAGCCACCATTTTTTTTTTTTCTGATGTCTGGACCTGGTTCAGAAGCAGTTGCTGATCAGCGGTCCTGTTTCTGCACAAAGTCGGGCTACCGAAAAAGTGAGTGGAAACGAGCTGAAGAAGGGAGTTCTGGGTCTTTAAGTCTGATTTTGAGTTGCACAGGATACACGCTTCGCATGTATCAGGGGAAACCCGCAGTCTGTGTGATCGAATTTTGCGACAGCCTGCATTGGAATTGCAACGAAATCAACGATGATTTCCGTTTGTTTGATCAGAATTCACACCGGGGCCCTGAGCGGCTTGTCTGAATCCGGGGTTTTGATTACTCAATTGAGCACCTGGTGCAATCGATGCTGCCCGGGTGGGCAATGGGGCGGGTTTTTGTCGGGGAATGTCTGATGGCAGAATTGCGAGTTGCGGTGCTGGGTGCGACCGGCCGGGGGGATTATGGTCATGGCATTGACTCGGTCTGGCTGACACGTCCCGATTGTCGAATTGTAGCTGTTGCGGATGCGGACCCAAAGGGGCTGGAGGCTGCTGCGGCGCGTCTGCAGGTGAATGCCACATTTGCAGATTATCGCGATCTGTTACAGCAGGTGCGTCCGGATATTGTGGCTGTATGTCCTCGCTGGGTGGACCAGCATGAGGCGATGATGCTGGCCTGTGCCGAGGCAGGCTGCCACATGTATGTGGAGAAGCCATTCTGTCGGACACCCGGGGAAGCGGATCGGATCATTCGCGC
>JALQUR010000212.1 GCA_023260695.1 Planctomycetaceae bacterium | reverse complement strand
GGTTGCCATGAATGTCGCTGATCAACGCTTTCAACGCAGGATTCCTCGTTTACCGTGATCGCCTGTGATTCTATAGGTACTCGCAGCAGCACCGCGAACGTTCTGAATCCAGAACATCGCCACACGCCGACTTACGCCAGGAAACGCAGCAACCAAACCCACAGGCAAGTGGCATTTCACTATTGCGCATAATGCTCGCGCCGGACGCCGCACAACTCCACATGTTTCTTCGAAATCAATGGCCAATCAACACACCTCGGATAGTGGATTTTGCCCATTTCGTCGCCTAATTCACCGCTAGAACTGGAATAACCGTCACAGTTCGTGAAATCTCTCAAATCACGGAGCGACCGCCCATCCTGCGGCATCCGGGCTCTACCGATCACTCTCACTCAGACAAACTCTGTGCCGAGCATGACGCAATTCAGCCCACTGCCGATTCCCAGCAAAGCACATTTCTCCCCTGGTTCCGCCTTACGATCCTGGAGCCCCAGCGACAGAGCAATCGGCAAGGCCACCGCTCCGGTGTTTCCAAGATGCTCAACCGTTGGGAAATCCAGTTTCGGGTCAAGCTGCAGTTGTTGCATCAACGCAGCTCGATGCTGACGACCGACCTGGTGGGTGAACACGCGGCTGATCTGCTCATTAGTCCAGCCAAGAACCTTCTTTGTGTTTTCCCACGCCTGCCTTGCAAGAGCAATTCCGGCATGCAGCAAAGCCTCGGAATCTGTCTCCATTCGTGGTCGTGAATCACCGCTGCCGGCCTCAACGCCCCCTGCACATAAAGCATGAGCCGAAGAATCGGCAAGACAGCTGCCGCCTATGAGGCGATGGCCGCTGCGACTGAGCCTGCGATCGCACAAAACGATGGCCGCCGACCCGGAACCGATGGTCAGCGAAGCAAACGCCGGCTTGATACTCTGACGAGTCAGCTGCTCATCACCAAGCAGCGACTCTATCGTTCCTTCCACAAGGTCCCGCCCGCTCTCAGTTCCCACCACGATTGCTGCACGAATTCGGCCGAGCTCAATCATGTCCGCAGCAATCAGCATTCCATTCAGCAGTCCGAGACAGGCGTTGCTGACATCGAAGACAAGACATTCTGGAGGCAACCCGCTCGCAGCATGAACGCCAGCTGCAGTGGCGGGCTCCATTCGATCACGACAGACGGAACCATGAATCAACGCACCAAAAAGATCAGGAGACAGCCCTGAAGCCTGCACTGCATCTCGGACCGTCAGAGCGCTGACACTGCCAGGCAGCGTTCCGGATGAAAACCAACGTCGCTCGCGAATCCCAGTCATCAACTCCAGCCTGCCGGCAGGCAGTCGCAGCCGCTCGTAAACCGGAGCGAGTCGTTGTTCGATCTCATCAGACGTCACCACTTCAGAGGGAAGGCGATGACATACTGACTCGATGCACACATTGTGATATCTCATGAATTTCCAGTCCGCAGGCTCCGCCGCTCTCATCGCCGCACAACAGAATCTCGAGGCCGTACCGCATCACTGCTGGGAAAGCTTGTCGACAATCTGAGCCACAGCCTTGCTGTCATCTGCTGCCTGAACCATCGTATTCTTTGCTGCGATCTTCCCGGAACGGTCAATGACAAATGTCCATCGTCGAGATGTCACATTGCGAACCAGCAGGTGCTCCTCCCCATCAATTGTTACCTGAACTTTCTTCTCACCGCGAGTGATCGGTACTCCAAACGCCTCGGCCACTTTTCCCTCGGTATCAGCCAGCAGTGTAAAGTTGAGGTTGTGCGCCTTTCGAAACAGCTGATGGTTCTCCACAGAATCACCACTGACTCCAACAACCTCAACGCCCTTGCCATTGAGCTTGCTCAGATCGTCTCGAAACGCACATGCCTGCTTTGTGCAACCACCAGTCATGTCTGCGGGGTAGAAGTAGACAACGATGACTTTCTTCCCCACATGATCTGCCGATTTCCAGATCCTGCCGTCTTCCGCCGCCGCTTCAAAAACAGGCGCCTTCTCACCAACCTCCAGTGCGACAGACAGATTCTTCTCGTCGCCCCGGCAGGCATCTCCCGGCATCAGTGAAAACACCGAAAACAATGTCAGCACAGCAATTCGCGTCATTTTCCATCCCCTCTACAGAACAGGTTCAGCAGTGCGATCGCAGTTCTTTTTTACCCCGTCGACGGCACTGACAATCAAAGCAGCGGCAATTGACAACTCCAGAAGCAGTCCGGCGTGCAGAAGCGAAGAATAAGGAAAACCCGCCAGTTTCGTCGAGCAATCGGCATCTTGTTCAAAAAAAAAGCGACTGATGGACATCCATCAGTCGCTTTCCATTGTTCAGATCTGCAAACAGATCATTTCTTCTTGGTTGCTTTCTTTGCGGCCTTCTTCGGAGCGGCCTTCTTGGCAGCAGCCTTCGGAGCAGCCTTCTTGGCTGACTTCTTTGCAGCAGCCTTCGGAGCAGCCTTCTTAGCTGACTTCTTCGGAGCAGCCTTCGCAGCAGCCTTTGGAGCAGCTTTTGGAGCAGCCTTCTTAACAGACTTCTTTGCAGCCTTCTTTGCCACAGTTCCTACCTCCATAAAAGTTGAACTGCAGTGGCGTCCTGCCGAAGCTTACCGGGCTCTGAAAAAGTCAGGACCACCACCATCCAGGTTGGACAAGTACTCACAACATTGTGAGCACTGTGTGATGGATTCAGCTGAGGTGAGGCAGCATTGCTGGCCAGCAGATCAGTTTTGTTTCGTCGTGCTTCCAGCACTGAAACAAAAAAATCCATCGATCAAGTTTGGAATCCTAGGAGTTCATTGGAATAACGCAATACCTGTCGCCAACTTTCAGCCTCCGAAGTCAACTTTTTTTTTACTTTCTTTCTGATCCAGGAAGCGGCCTCTGCGGCGACCATCAGTTTCTGCATCGCGCAGAAAGTTTGATGATGCAGGAATGCCAGTGAGCATCACTCAGCAGACATTCGATCACCTTCGCGCGCTGTCACTCCACAATCGCTCGCCTCATCGTATCGTTGAATTCTGGCGACAAGCGTCAGCACAACCTCGACAAAACTTCCTGCATGTACCGCAGACTCGAGACAGCAATATGCTGAGCACCAGGTGAGTAATCAAAAACCTCAACGGAAACCCAGCCGTCGTAACGACTCTCAAGTAATGCCTGCAGAATTGGTTCGTAGTCCGTTTCCCCCATGCCCGGACCAAGCAGATTGGTATCATTCACGTGAAAATGACGACATACGTCGTGGTACCTGTGAATCAGATCCGGAATTGAATCCTGCTCAGCGCCCAGCATCGCCTTCACGTCCTGATGCAGTTTTATGCAGGGATGGTCGAGCCTGCTGATCAACGACATTGCATCTTCACAGGTGTTGATGAAATCTGTTTCCTTGGATGTGAGCGGCTCAAGGCACAGAACTGTTGAGTCGCGTTCAAAAGCAGGTAACGCTCGCCGAAAGACATCTGCTGCAAAATCCATCGCCTGTGCCATGGTAACCCCGGGCAGCAGACTACGCTGAAACGGGGAGCCATGGACCATGACACTGCCCCCCAGCCTTCTGCAGATAGCTGACAGCCGGCCGAGATAATCGGCCGTCCTTTTCCGTACCTGTTCATCCGGACTTGTCAGGTAGAGCCCTTCAGTCTTCGCCAGCAGCCAGTGCAGCCCGATGATCTGCAGCCCGTGCGACTCGGCCTCCGCACGCACAGCGTCCAGCTCCTCGTCAGGAATGGCTGCAGGATCATCGCCAAGAGAAAACGGGGCCAGTTCAATGCCCGTATAGCCAGCTTCAGCAATCAGACGACACTGTTCACGCCAGTCCGTGTTCTCATAAAGCTCCTGGCAGATTGCAAATCGCATTTTCGCTCTCTTTCATGGTTCATTTTTCTCGACGATACATCGCCGCCCGGTGCAGACTGAATGAGTCCATGCAGCGGAAAGACAGATGTGTGTTGTGGCGTGGTCGACGCAGAAACGGGGACGTTTCGCCTGCCTATCAGCTGCCATCGCCCTGATCCGATTCTAACGGACATAACATATCGGTGCACGACCAGCTCCCTCGAACTCCGGGTTGGTTTTCCGCCTCCCGGGCAAGGAGCCATCAACGCAAACGCTACACACCATACAATCTGCTCATTCCGAAAAGTGAATACCCCAACACCAATCCACTCCGGGAAGTCACTTTGACGGACTCCTGATTCTGACCAACCTTAGGGTAACCCCCTCCGTCGATCCATCGGCGCAGTAAGCAACCCAGTTGGATTCTCCCATGGTCTTCCCCAGCATTGAACGCAAGAGTCCGGCCTTTGACGAACTGCTGGACCGCGTGAATCTGATTCTCGACGATGTCGCGCCGCTTTCCCATGACGACACCGTGGAGAACTTCGTTCCTCGGACACCCCGTTCACTCCGCGAAGCTCGCGTGAGCCCGGTCATGCTGGAACGCATCATCTTTCGCTATCTGATGCAGAATTCCACAACGGCAGGGCGGCAGATTGCAACTCAGGTTGCACTTCCATGGCGTCTCATCGAGCCGATTCTCCGTCAGTTTCGACATGACAAACTACTCGAACTCACGGGCACAACGGCGGCCGGCGATCCACAATTCGCACTGACTTCTGTCGGACGTGAAAAGGCGAGGCAATTTCAGGCAGAATCCACCTACTACGGTGCGACTCCGGTTCATCTGGAGGATTACGAGGCGTCGGTTACAGCGCAAAGCCTCTGCCGCAGCAGAATTGCAAGAGACGAACTTGTCGCCGCCTTTGCAGATATCAATCTTTCTGACGCCGTATTGAATCGCCTCGGCCCCGCAATCAACTCCGGACGAGGCATGTTCCTCTACGGAGAATCCGGCAATGGAAAAACCTCAGTCGCCGAACGCATTGTCAGAGCATTCGAAAAGTCAATCTGGATCCCGAAGGCAGTTGCTGTCGACGGCGATATCATTCGCGTCTACGACCCAACTGTCCATCAGCTCGCAGATTCGGAATCCAGTGAGTACCAGCTCCTGGAAGCAGATGAGACAGACCGCCGCTGGGTCCGCATTCAACGTCCCACGATCATCGCGGGCGGTGAACTCACAATGAACGAACTTGAAGTGAGTCTGAACCCGGCGTCCCGCATCTGTGAGGCGCCTCTGCAGATCAAAAGCAACTGCGGGGTTCTGGTGATCGACGACTTCGGTCGCCAGCGAAGTCCGGTCACCGACCTGCTCAATCGATGGATCATTCCGCTTGAGAAGCGGGTTGACTATCTGAACCTGCCCACCGGAAAAAAAATCCGGTTTCCGTTCGAGCAGTTGCTGGTCTTTTCAACCAATCTGGAACCTCGCGATCTTGTTGATGCGGCTTTCCTCAGACGGATACCCTACAAAATCGAGATTCCCGGGCCCACAGAGGCACAGTTCAGAAATCAGATGCAGATTACCGCCACTGCGCTGAACCTGCAGATTGACGAAGATGTCATCAGTCATGTGATCGAGACACACTTCCACAAAGCGTCAAGAGAAATGAGATTCTGTCACCCTCGCGACCTTCTGCTGCAGGCGTTCAGCTATTGTGAGTTCAATCAGCTGGATATGGTCGTCACAGAGGAAGCGATGGCAATTGCCGTGGAGAATTACTTTGCCATCACCTGAGCAGAACTACTTCTGTGCAGACACGGCGGCTGTGCCCGGCGCCTTCAGATCCAGACAAACCAGCCATTTTTCGCTCCGCAGAAACATCATCCCTCCGGAGATCACAGGGGCAACCCATGCCGGGGAATCAATTTCCTCAAGGAAAAATCGGCCCCGCTCTCGATAAGCTTCCTGCGAAACGTCTGCGACAGCAATTGTGCCCCGCTCGCCCAGAATCACGAATCGATCTCCGATTCGAGTCAGAGAACCCCGACCAAAAAATGGATACGGAATCTCTTTTCCCGTCGCCGAATCCACAACTCGACCGGTCGTCCTGTTCATCCGAAGAGTTGTCAGATCAGCATCGTATCCCGCAGTGCTCCAGATCACTTCACCGTCGGAGACTCGCAGACATTTCAGCTCTCCCTCGTTCTCGTGTCGTCCAGAGAACCCATAGACATAGTCACCAACAACAATGGGTGTTGACCAGTGAGCAAGCAGATTGCGGCGATCTCGCCACACTTCGGTGACCGACCTCCCACCCTCGTCAACTTCAAGCAGTGCTGACCCGACCTGATAGGCTGCTGAAAGCAGAATCCGGTCACCAATCACCACCGGTCGCGCCGCATTCACTGACTCGTGCACCCTCGCCCGAAACCAGTAACGAAACTGCTGCTCTCCTGTTTCGGGATCCAGTGAGACCAGTCCCTGCCTTACAAGGCACAACAAGTGCCGCCGACCATGAAAACTGGCAATCAGCGGCGAAGAGTAGCTGACCACCATTTCCTCACCGGTCCAGCGATATGCCTCGCCCTCCGATGTTTCAAAGCCATCCCATGTCTCCTTACCCACATGCTTCCAGAGAACCTGACCATCACGCCGGTCAAACGCGACAACGCCGGAGTCCGGCTGACCGCCGACCAGAACAATCAGACGGTCTCCATCCAGCAACGGAGAACAGCCAACTCCGAAGAACCACTCTGGAAGATCAAAGGATTCTCGCAGATCGTTCGACCAGACAAGCCCACCATCCTGCAGGCGAACACAGCACAGCATCCCCTCTGCCCCGAGTGTGAAGCAGAACTGCTCTGTCAGCACCGGCGAACAACGCGGACCGTTGTTATATCCGTAAGGGTCAACAAAATCCGACTTGTAACGGTGGCTCCATAGCTCCGCCCCGTCACTCCGTCGCCGACAGGAAACAACTTCCTCGTCGCCCTCGCGAAAGTGCACAACAAGCCTGTCACCAAGTACAGACGGAGCGCTGTAGCCTGTGCCCACTCGCTGTTTCCAGAGCACTGGTGGCTGGCCACTGGTCCAGTCAGGCTTCAGATCCGTCTCGCCCGACTCTCCAGTGTGACGAGGCCCCAGAAACCACGGCCAGTCCTCTCCGCATGCCACACCATGAATCAGGCAGCAGAGGGCAACCAGTACCAGCGTCTCTTTTTTTCCCGCACTCACAGCAGCTCTCCAGTTCGCAAACCAGCCAGGCAACTCTGCATCGAATACACAGTAATCATAGCGTCCATCGGACTACAGAATCACCCCATTCCGCCCAGGGCAGGAATGCATCATTCACACGTTCTGCAGATTAGGAACTACGCACTCAAATTGCACGTCCACAGACGAGTCCACTGGCAAACTCCCGGTCAGTGGCACACAATTCAGGCGGACACCGGCTGAACAGCCTCATGCACCAGAAAGAATTCCAGTGGACTGTTATGACGATCCGGTACTCTGGGATCGGGCATTTGCGGATGAAACATCAGCAGAGGCGGATTTCCTCACCGCAATGCACCGCATCCACTGCCCGTCCATGCCACGGCAACTCCTCGAAATCGGATGTGGTGGCGGACGTCAGGTCATGGAAATGACACGCCGCGGCTTTGATGTCACCGCAATCGATCTGAATGCCAATTGTGTGCGTGAATCACAGCGACGAATTCGCCGTGCCGGCAGGACAGCCCGAATTCTGCAGGCAGACATGACGCAGTTTGAATTCCCGCAGAAGTTCACACTGGCTCACTGCCTTGTCAACACATTCCGCCATCTGCTGTCGGAGCAAGCCGCACTCGAGCATCTCAGATGTGTAGCCCGGACGCTGGCCCCCGGAGGAATTTATGTCCTCGGCTTTCACCTGCTGCCCCCGGACGCTCTGGAACTTGACTGCGAACGCTGGACTGTCAGCCATCGCCGGCAACGCATCACCACCACTGTCAGAGTTCTTGAATTCTCTCGGCGGAAACGAATTGAGACTGTCAGATTCTCTCTTTGCTGTACCCGTGGAAACAGCATCCGCCGCGTCGCCGCCGATTACCAGCTGCGGATCTACAAGGCTGATCAGTTCCGCAGACTGCTCAGCTCTGTCCCACAGCTCGATCTTATTCAGGTCTGTGATTTCTGCTACGAGCCGGCTGATAACTTCCCATTGAACGATAACCTGGGCGATGCGGTGTTTGTCCTGCGTCGCAATAACACCACCTGACGCTGCGGCATCCATACCAGCTCCCTCTGACAGGAACACCTCCCGTGCATTTCGTTTCGGCCATCCGACTTGAAGGGGTACGTGTCAACAATCTGCAGAATCTCACTCTGGAAATTCCGCATCAGAAACTGGTGGTGATCTGCGGGATGAGCGGTTCCGGCAAAAGCAGTCTGGCCTTCGACACTCTGTTTGCCGAAGGTCAGCGTCGTTATGTGGAGACATTTGCTCCCTCGGTTCGACAGTTTCTGCAAAGAACTGAACGCCCGGCGGCAGACCGCATCAGCGGACTGCCGCCCACGGTCGCCGTCAGACAGAATCCGGAATCCTCCGGGGCAAGTGTAACTGTCGCACAGCGACTGGGGCTGCAGGAACGCATCCGGACACTATTCGCTCTTCGCAGCACTCCCTGGTGCCCGCACTGCGATACTCCCATTCACGTTGGCACCGCCGACTCTGCCTTCAGGCAGGCACTTGCGAAAGCGGCAGAATGCCGTGTACTGATTGCGATGTCGCTCTGCGATTTCCCGCCGAGCAGTCCCGGTGCCATCGGCGATCCCCGATCACCCGCCACGTGGCTGCGTCAGGGACTGACTCGCTGCCTGATTCGGGGAGAATTCTTCCGCATCGAAGATGTCGACTCCTTCGCAGATCATCCTGACGCGCTGGTCATTATTGACAGACTACGGATGACGGAAGACCAGGAACAGCGGATCCTTGAGGCAGCTGCAGTAGCCACAGAGCTCGCTGGTGGAGGCGTGCTGCTGGCAGAAACGAAGACACCCGTCACACAACACACTGTCCGTGTGTCGGAACTGGACTGGAGCTCATGGCGTTTCTCAGACAATCGCAGCTGCCCGATCTGTCACCTTGAGATCCCCGTATTTACCCCGGATTTTTTCAGCCGTACATCTCCTCTGGGAGCATGTCCCCAGTGTTCCGGCTCTGGACTGATCCCACAGAAAACGAATCCCTCACATCGCAATCGCCCCAATGAACGCCGTCAGAGATGTGACTGCTGCAACGGCAGCGGACTGAAGCCGATTGCCGCTGCCGCGCGATATCGAAACCTGAGTATGGCAGCATTCACATCGCTCGAACTGGCGCAACTTTCATCGCTGCTCGAAGCTGAAATGACATCCGAAGAACAGCTGTCGCATGCGGAAACTCTGCTGATCATTCAGCTCCGGAAGCGTCTCGCGCTGCTCCACCAGTGCGGGCTGAGCTATCTGACTGCGGGCCGAGCAATCTCAACGCTCTCGGCCGGCGAAGCACGACGCATTGAACTGGCAGCAGCCATCTCATCCGGACTCACCGGGACGCTCTATATTCTTGACGAACCATCCCAGGGACTGCATCGGCAGGAGCGGGATACCATTCTGACACTGCTGACCGCGCTGCGTGATGCCGGTAACTCGGTCGTGGTGGTTGAACACGATCGAAGAATTATCAGCTCCGCGGATCACATCATCGAACTCGGCCCTGCCGCCGGAGCAGAAGGCGGACAGCTCGTCTTTGCAGGCACTCCCGAGGAACTCAAGAGAGCCGCAACAGCCACCGCAACTGCATTGCGTGAATCGGAGCTCAATTCACCCGCGGCAATGAATGCCGGTCCACAAGGCAGCGCCAGGCAACTCAGGGAACCATCTGGCTGGCTGGACCTTTCACAGATTAATTCCCACAACATCAGCGGACTGGATCTGCAGATCCCTCTGGGCGTCTTCTGCGCTCTTACCGGCGTCAGCGGGAGTGGAAAAAGTTCTCTGCTGAGCAATGCGCTCTATCCGGCACTGCATCAGCAGCTTCACGGGACATCTGCCCCCGGCGACTACACGGGATCGATCCTGAACATCAACGGTGTGCGGCAGCTCGACACTGTGCAGATAATGGACCAGCGACCAGTCAAAGCGTCTCCTCGCAGTATTCCAGCCACATTTCTGGGTATCTTCGCGGACATCCGCAGACTGCTTGCAGAAACACACGAGGCACGAAAAAGAAACTGGTCGGCTGCGGTCTTCAGCTTCAATGGAGCCGCGGGTGGCCGCTGCCCTGACTGCCGCGGACGCGGATCCATAACAGTCTCAATGCAGTTTCTTGCAGACATCGAAAGTCGCTGTGAAACATGCTCAGGCACCCGCTTTCGCCCGGATGTAAACAATGTGCGCTATCGCGACCGCAGCGTTGCTGAGATTCTTGAGATGTCTGTCGACGAGGCATTTCGATTTTTCAGTAATCAGCGGCGAATTCAGATGCGACTGAATGCCATGCGACAGGCGGGGCTCGGCTACCTGCGACTTGATCAGCCACTCTCAGTCCTTTCCGGCGGCGAATCTCAGCGGCTGAAAATCGCCGCTGCACTGGCTGGAGTTTCACGCGAACGCAGAGCATCAGGAACGGAACACACGGGGGCTGCTTTCGCACGCGGCGGCCGCACACTGTTCTGCTTCGATGAGCCCAGCGGAGGGCTGCATGCGGCCGACATTGCTCGCCTTGCTGACTGTATGAATTTCCTGCTGTCTTCGGGACATTCTCTGATTGTGATCGATCATGATGAGTCACTCCTGCAGCACGCCGACTGGGAAATCCGAATGGGCCCCGGGCCGGGCGCACACGGTGGCCAGGTCATCTCAAGTGGACCTCCGCAGTGAAGCTGCTCTGATCCGCAGCGAGCCCACGATTTCACCGGACTCTGAAGTCACCAGCATCAACAATCTCAACGGCTGTACTCGGATTCCGATATTCAGCCGGCTATCATGCGCAGGTCGTCTCCCTGTTCCCGATCACAAATTCAGCTAATCAGGAAAAGTCGTGGAGGAAACGCAGCGACAGGATGATCCGGAACTTGAAAAGTCCCGGCAGCGCAGTCTTGAAGACAGTCGGCCGCCCGCAGAGGTTCCCGGGCATACTCTGCTGCGCAGACTCGGAGGGGGAGCATATGGTGTCGTCTGGCTGGCTCGAGAAGATCGCACGGGCCGCCTTGTAGCAGTCAAGTTCTTTCCTCACAGTCGCGGCCTGAACTGGTCTCTGCTGAGTCGCGAAGTTGAAAAGCTTGCCGCAGTCGATAGCTCAAGGAACATTGTCCGACTTGTGGATGTGGGATGGAATGCTGACCCGCCGTGGTTCGTGATGGAATTCATGGAAAACGGATCCCTTGCCGGCTATCTCGCAGCAACGCAATTCTCCACAGAAGAATCGGTTCGGATTATCACAGAAATCTGCGGCGCACTCGTGGATGCACACGGCGCTGGCGTGCTGCACTGTGATCTGAAACCGGACAATGTCCTGCTTGACTCCCAGTTGCACGTTCGACTCTGCGATTTTGGACAATCTCGACTTTCACACGAACAGAATCCGTCTCTGGGAACTCTGTATTACATGGCGCCGGAACAGGCCGGGCTCCGGTCCATGCCCGATGCACGCTGGGATGTATACGCTATCGGCGCTCTGCTGTACCAGATGCTGGCCGGCTCTCCGCCACACCGCTCCGATGAGCTTCAGAAAAAACTGCACAGTGCAGCCGATCTGCAGGACCGCCTCGATATCTATCGAGAGGCTGTTCTGCAGGCAGCACCTCCATCAGCTCATCGACGAGTACCAGGCGTTGACCGCCGGCTGGCAGAGATTGTCGACACCTGCCTCGCCATCGCTCCTGAAGATCGTTTTCCAAACGCCCAGGCGGTGCTGGAGGCACTGCAGACTCGTACGCGACAACGAGCTCGCCGCCCTCTGCTCCTGTCCGGACTCATCGTCCCCCTCTTTCTGACGATCTCTGTAGTGCCCATTCTCGTGAATGCCTTTGCTCACAACCTGCGCAATGCAGAAGAACAGCTGATGCGCAGAGCACTCGAAAGTGATGCACTGTCTGCACGGCTGCAGGCAGCGGCACTCGAGGATGAAATCAACAATCGACTCGATGAACTGAAAACTCTCGTTGCTTCGCGGCCCATGCAGGAAGAACTGGAAAAACTGCTTCAGGAACCGCCGCAAAGGATCGCTGAACAAACGCTGGCGTTTCATGATCTGCCACTCGCAGATCGACCAGACTGGATGCAGGCTCTGGATACCGCATGGGAGAACTCACAGGGAGTTGCAGACGAACGCGGGCGGAGCAGGGACACCAGCTGGTTTCTCAATTCTGCTGACGGAACTCAGGTCTGGCGAAGGTCCTTCAGTGAACGCTCAGTGGGACGCAACTACCGCTATCGCGATTACTTTCATGGCCAGGGGGAAGACTTTTCCCCGGAACAGATCCCCGACGGTCTGCAGCCAATCTCAGCTCCTCACATCTGCATTGCATACAAAAGCACAACGACAGGTCGGCAGTCCGTCGCGCTCAGCGTACCTGTCAAGGACAGCCGGGGAAATGTGGTTGGCATTCTGTCTCGCTCAGCGCACCTCGGCGACCTGCAGCAAAGGCTGCGTGGCGCGATGTCTGAAACTTCTGCTCCCAATGAAGAAGATGAACAGGTTGAGCGATTCATCGCCCTGGCGGAAGTTCGTCTTGAAAATGGCGTCAGACAACTGCGACTGCTCGATCATCCCAGTCTGACCGAGGACTTCCTGCGAGAAGCCGAGCGAAACAGAGAAGACGAGGAATTGTTTCAGCAACTCACGCTCGGTGAGGAAGTCACCGAGCGAATCCCGGCAGACAGGATCGGCACGCTTCAGATTCCGGAGCTCAGAATTCGTAATTACAGTGATCCGGCAGGCAAGCTGATGGCAAGAACAGGAATTCAGCCTGAGAAGGAATGGATTGCGGCGTTTGCCCCGATCCGAAAAGCAGGCTCCACAGGCTGGATGGTAATCGTTCAGGAAGAACGCGCCAGAGTGCTCGCCCCGGTTCGCCAGATGGCTGCACAGGCACAACGTCAGGGGCTGCTGGCAATTGGCGTTGCCCTCGCGGGGCTCGCTGTCGGCTGGACCTTCATTCTCAGAGCCCTGAACTTCCCACGCCGGTCAAATGGCAGTCCTGCCGCTGAACGCACTGCAGAAAACCAATCAGAAGCAAAATAAAATGCCCCGAAGAATCTGGACCAAAATCTGCGGAATTACAAACGAAGAGGACGCAGCCGTAGCAGCTCGGGCAGGAGTTTCTGCCCTCGGATTCAACTTCTATCCTCAGTCCCTGCGATACATCTCACCTCAGGAAACCAGAAGAATTCAGGACCGCCTGCAGACAGAATTTGCTCAGGATTGTCCCGAAATTGCAGGCGTATTCGTCAACTCAGATTTGCAGACAGTCATCGCGCAGGTTGCAGAAGCGAACCTCAGCACAGTCCAGCTGCACGGAGACGAAACGCTGGAATTCATCGCGGAATTACACCAGCGGCTCCCGCAGATCAGAATCATTCGCGCCCTTCGCCCGGAACCGGAATTCCCCAGGCAGACGACCGAACTCATCCGACAGCTGCTTCATGAGATATCTGACATCAGGATACTGCTGGATGCCTTCGTCCCGGGAGAATACGGCGGAACAGGAAAAAGAATTGACCCTGAATTATTTCAGACAGTGGCAAACGGGCTGGAGTGTCCGGTGATTCTTGCCGGCGGACTGACTCCGGAAAACGTCGCTGAGGCTGTCTGTTCCACCAGCCCCGCGGGCGTGGACACTGCCGGTGGAGTGGAATCCAGTCCGGGAATCAAGGACCACAGCAGGATCCGCCAGTTTCTGATCGCAGCCCGTTCTGCACAGCAGCCCGAACAGGCCGCGGGCGGGTGATGCACATCAGCAGCATCAACAATACGCTATTGAGCATCGCTGTCACGCTCAGCCGCCGCAACATCTTCAGTGTTCAGTGCATGTCGTCAAACCGCATTTCCGCAGCAGACGCACGCCTGACCAGTCATTTTTCCTTCAGCAGTTCCTTGTAGCGTTTCTGGAACTTCGAGACCTTCGGGCCGACAACAGCCATGCAATAGGGGTTGCTGCCATTCTGCGCGAAGTAGTCCTGGTGATAGTCTTCGGCCGGATAAAAGGTACTCAGACGTTCGAGGCTGGTGACAATCCGGCTGCGAAAATCACCCGACTTGTCGAGCTCACGAATCATCAGTTCAGTCTGACGCTTCTGCTCAGCATCATGATAGAAAACTGCAGACCGATACTGCGTTCCGACATCTGCTCCCTGCCGATTCAAAGTTGTGGGGTCATGGGTGTGAAAGAAGACATCAAGAAGCTGCTCGAATGAAATCTGGCTTGCGTCATAACGCACCTGAATCGCTTCAGCATGCCCCGTCAGTCCTGTACAGACTTCCTTGTAGGTTGGATTCTTTCGATTCCCGCCCGTATAGCCACTGACAACAGAATTCACTCCACGCAGGCGGAGAAACACCGCTTCAGTGCACCAGAAGCAACCACCGGCAAACGTCGCCACTGATTCCTTTTCAGCGCCCGGCTCTTCTGCAACTTTTTTTTCATCACTCATCACTGGTCTCACTGTCTTCGGGTGAATTCAAAAAAACATCCCGCAGTTCCTGCGGATCAATCGCCACAGGATCTCCACCTGCAGGCCACAGGAAGACAACTTTTCCACCTTCCAGTCGTGCTATCGTAGTCACCAGCGATTGGGGTGGCAATGTTGACAGAAAACTACACCTGCAACAGACGGTCAAATCCACCGAAGTAAGGGATTACATGCAGTTTGCGGCACCTGACCTCGGTTTCCGCCCGGCATTTGGTGCCCTTTGCATGTTGCATTCCGGCAACGCACGTTGCCGACTCACTGCTCCTGTTCTCCTGCGGCAACAATGCGTAACGACAATACCTTTTGTTCCAGTCACTTCACTGACAACACAGCTTGCATTCAAAAAATAAAACAATCCGATTCCATATCTGAATAACGCCCGTTGCGAGATATAAGCATGCAGAGTTTTCTTTTCTGAATTCCATACCAGTTCCCACGGCCGCAGTTCCCGGGCATTGCTGGCAGATCGTTATCTGCCTTGTCTGCATCAGGAGCCTCCGGCCAGCACAACATCGTGGACAGGGCACATGATCATGAATTCTTTTCCGGATGGTTCTTTTTCGAATCAGTCTGAAGAAACGCCGGTCATCAAAAAAGTATCATCCGGAACAGACCGTTCCCAGTTGATTCACGTCCTGTCTGAGGACCCTGTTCTGAAGAATCAACTCTCCGGCGTTTTGCAGTCGTGTGGATTTCGAGAACAGAGCCATGATTCTCCGGTCAGCTTTCTGCATCGAATTGGTGACCTTGAAAAAGGTGTGCTGATCGTTGACCACTTCATGTTGCAGATGACAGGTCTGGAAATCGTCACAAGGATTTCAGCGAAAGATCTTCCCATTCCGGTGATCCTGCTGATTTCCCAGCCGCGCGTCGATATCGCTGTGGCGGCCATCAAACAGGGTGCATTCACCGTTCTTTGTCGCCCGCTCGAACGATCAGATATCCTCACAGCAATCAAGGAAGCAACCGCGTCACTTCCGTTCCGACAGAAGAGCTCTGCGACAGTGCTGCCACCACGACGCGGTCAGGGCCGCACATGGCTGGACCTGCTTACTCCACGTGAATTGCAGGTGGTCGAACTCGTCTACGACGGAGAAACGAACAAGGGAATCTCCACGACTCTGAACATCAGCATCAAAACCGTTGAACGCCACCGGTCAAACGCTATGCGTAAGCTGGAGGTAACTTCTGTGGCAGCGCTGATCCGATTATTCGAGCGTGAACGCCGTATGGCAGAACACGCCGTTGCCGGAAGTCGTTAGTCCCCTCGCAGCGGAGCAACAGTCTGCATCCGGATTTCACGGTGTCGCCTGCACGTCTGGTGAAATGCCCGTGCCACTCCATGCCGCTGCAACTGCAGCCTTCCACGTTTCTGCCGTTGACTCAGAAACAGCGACGCCGTCGGCCCCGCGCAGTCCACGAACAATCAATGGTCGCGGAGCGGCCAGCTGCACCAGATCAGTGACATCCCCGGCGTCACGCAGCACACCCGGGGCAAGAGCTCCCAGACGCAGATTCGCCCACGGTTCATCCGCCACAAAGCTGACCGGAAGATTCTCCAGCTGCAGTCCATCGATGTGTTCTGACAACGCTGCAGCACAGACAGCTGCCACTGCTGCTGCTCCATCGCCATTCACTGTGACTGGTACGTCTCCGAACTTACTCTCCAGCAGAAACAGCGCAGCCCGTATGTCTGCAACCCACTGTCCAACCAGCGGCCGACCGAGCCACAGCGACCACTCAGCCGTATTGTGGTCGATAGCGCGACCAACTTTGTCGGAAGCCCACCCCCCTGCTCCCGTAGCACGCAGCTGCAGAAATGCCTGTCCGGTTGACTTTCCGCCCGCAGCCAGTTGCTCGTCTCTGTTGAGTTCCACTTCACTTTCTGCAGTGATCAGACGCAACTCAATTCCCTTGCCCTCCCTGGCACGCTTGCTGGCCAGCTCATCCAGCGTAAGCCGCAGCTCAATTCCCGGCTCCGGTGAAATCAGCATCGTCAACTGCTGCTGATCCTGCTCTTCCGAAATGAGTCTTGCTTCCCGCACCTGAGTCCCCCCAAGGACGCGTTCAAGCCCGGCAACGCGCTGCTGGCGAGTCAGTTCAGCAGATGCTTTCAGAACTTCACGTGAAATACTGGCCGCTGCTGCAGGAAGCGTCGTCCATTCAGCAGGTCTGGAATTCCCCGGAAAACAGCGAATCACTTCCGGGTCTTCAAGTTCTGTCTTCGGCTCCGGAACCGGCGCACCATCCCCCGAATTGTTGAGTTGCTGCAGCATGAACCCGTACATCGCCTCGCGCATTTCCCGGTTGTAGTCGTGCCCCGAGTCCACAATGACGTGCCGTAGTTGTTCGCCGGCGTTATACATCTGAAAAATTCGAGATGCTCCGTCGATGGACTTCCGCGCCTGCTCCACGGAGAACTGAAACGCATCACGAGTAGCACTGATCACCATCAGACCACGCGGAGCAACAAGTGCAAGTACTTCGTCTTCTTCAGTGAAACGCAGTGCCCCGGGGACTGTTTCACACATACAACAGGCGGCCCCAAGGTAGGCCTGGTAATTGCCGACAGAGCAAACCGGGACGACCGCCCGAAATCGTTCATCCCACGCACCCGCATACATCGTCTGGTTACCACCGCCACTAGCCCCTGTAATTCCCAGTCGCTCGCCATCAACCTCCGGACGCGACTGCAGGTAGTCAGCCGCACGCATGTTTTCGAAAACCTGAATTCCGCAGAGAGTTTTCCCGGATGGAAGCAGAGTAGCGGCCGTCATTTCGCCGTGATATTCACCCAGAGCTGTCTGAATCCCGCGCTCTCCGGCGCCAAATGCATCAACTGCAAGCACAAAAAAACCAAGACTTGCCAGCCCCGCACAGCGTGCCTGGACATGCGGATCAACCCGGGCTCCCTTCCAGTGTCCATGAACACACAACACCGCAGACCGCCGGCCTTCACCCTTCGGAACCCACGCATTCGCTGTCATCCAGACGTTGGGGAGTGTCTCGATCAGCAGTTTCTCGATGCGAAACTGCTCGCGTTCGATCACTCCAAGCAGCTGCGAACGCGGCGGCCCCTGCGAAATCGTGTGCCCACCCCATGCATCCAGCAGCCGGCTTCGCAACTGCGTCCGCCGCTGCTCCCACTCATCCCGACTGCTGACAGGACGAGACTGGTTCCTCAGCTCCTCAGCCTGCTGAAGTACGAAATCAAGGAACTGGTTTCCCCGCGGCGGCTGCATTGCGATGCATAACTGCCCGAAACCGGCACACAGGAAAAACGCAATCACAGCTATCTGAAGTCTCTGCAGGACCGCTCCCGACGTTCGCATCAAAATGCTCCTGAATCAGAGTCTGATTTCGAATTCCATCACCCAGCGGCCACAGGTGTGAGCGGATGTCCGGACTGCTCACAGTTCTCGACAGAGCCGCCCTGCTGGCTTAACCATGGCAGTCACGAGTCTTCCATCGCCTTGAAAGCCTGATAAATCTCTTCTTTCTCTGCAAGGGTTGTCTGCTCCAGCTGCTTCCCGCTTTTTCTCACGGCTGTTTCGATCGCCTGAAATCGCCGTACAAATTTTGCATTGCTCCGACGCAGTGCTTCCTCAGGGTTGATCCCCCAGCGACGTCCAATATTGGCGATCACAAAGAGCAGATCTCCAAGTTCACCGGCCGCACGCTCCCGCGCATCGGCAGACAATGCTGTATCGGCCACTTCCACCGCATTGACGTCAGCCGTCACAACATCAGGCTGCTCTGCACCAAAAAGTTCCATCGACAACTCGGAAAGCTCTTCCTGAAGCTTGGCGAACAACATTCGCCGATCAGGAAAGTCATAACCTGCTGATGCCGCGCGAGCTGAAATTCTGGCAGCCTTTGCCAGCTGCGGAAGCGTTTCCGCAATACCGTCAAGAATGGAATTCCGGTCCGGCTTTTCCCGCTGCTTAACCTGCAACCAGAGCCGTTTGACATCAGCAGCACTGGTGACTGCGCCGTCACCAAAAACATGCGGGTGACGACGAATCATCTTGGCACAGATCGAACGCACAACGTCCACCAGTCCAAAACGGGATTCATCAGCGGCAATCTGAGCATCAAGGATCACCTGCAGCAGCACATCACCGAGTTCCTCAGCAATGGCGACATTGTCGTCCGCCGAAATTGCCTCCAGCAGTTCGCACGTTTCTTCCAGCGTGTAAGGAGCAATTGACTGCAGTGTCTGCTGCTGATCCCAGGGACACCCATCGGGCGAGCGGAGCTTCGCAACAACCTCACAGAATTCCCTGAATACCGGGAGCAGTTCTTCGAAATCAGGTGGAGTTCCCTGCTCAGTCTTTTTCATACCGGAATTCACTCAGATGATTTTCTTCCACCAGGGCTGTTTGCGCGATGGAGGCATCGAACCGGGTACTGCGCCAGGAGGAAACGGACCACCAGCAGGAATTCCCCGGGGACCGGAGGCTGGAGAAGGAGGCTGTGGTGAGGAATGTCCTGCCTGAAAGACGCGGCCCTCAGGAAGCAATACGCAACTCAGTGGCCCGCCGTGCCCTGCACCGGTGTCAATCCCCATGGCCCCTCGAGCAGTACGCACCTGCGGTTGAGGTACGTGTCCAACGACCACAGTCGCCGGGCAGTCAAGCGGTGCGCCTGTATCCAGAAAGTCACGCGTATACATCCACGGAGGATGCGACTGCGTATAGTCACGTTCTCGCAGAATTCTCAGCTGCGTTTCAAACGGAAAGTTGGGGTCCAGGCCAGCATGCACGAAAAGAAAACTGGGATGTTCGACCGCCCATGGCAGATCAGACATCACATCAAGATGCGCCTGAGGAATCGCCGCACGCAGTCCTTCCAGATCGCCGTACGCTACGCCATAGCTTTCGAAAGTTTCTCGCGCACCATAGTGCTCCACCCACCGTCCGGTAAAATCGACATAGTCCGGACAAGGCAGGAGCCCCAATGCCCCCAGCATGGAGTATTCGTGATTGCCGCACACCCAGGTGACACGACCATGCTGCTGTCGCAACTGAAAGAACAGTTCCACAACGGCAGCAGAATCGGGCCCACGGTCGATCAGATCACCAACGAAGACAATCCAGCGACGCTCAATATCCGGGGTCCGCGCAAGTTCACCAATCAGTTGCCGCAGGAGCTGAATCTGCCCATGCACGTCACCAATGACGGCAACTGGCCCATCAATCCTGTCGGGCACGGAACTCATAAGGCGACACCTCAAATCGATCCGGAACTGTGGATTCCTGCGGAACTGGATCCTGCGGGGAACAGCTGGTCTCGAAACTGCCGCACGCTTCTGCAGACGCAAAGGAAGTCAGCCACGAACGCCGATGGAGCGTACTACCTGATCAGGAAGTCGAATACTGGCTGATCAGAAAGACGATCACTGGCTGATCAGAAAGACGAATACCGGAGGTGGGACTCGAACCCACACAGGGAATTACCCCTACCGGATTTTGAATCCGGCGCGTCTGCCATTTCGCCACTCCGGCAAACCAGCGCGTGATCTGTCCGCTTATGAACACAGTCCGAACACGCAGTCCTTGCCGCATTGATCGAAAACCATGCGACAGCGGCGTATGCGCCTGACGGCACCCTGATTCTGAGTTCCTGCCAGACCCTCTTTCTGGAGACCTGCTGGAACCGCGATGCGATCCGGGCAGGACAACAGCCACCGACCTGATTTGTGCCCGAACGCTAACCGCACTCCACACTTCTGGCAAGTCCTCAGGCTTGATTTCTATTGATTCCTGATTACACCGGCTTCCGATGGGAAAAACCGGCAAGCTGGTCCGATTTCGCAGTTGAGAATCTTCGCAGCTGCCGCATTCCGCCCCTGTTTCAGCACAGATGGATGCGTTAACACCTTCGAGACTGTAGACTCATGCGGCTCCGTGCAGACGTTTACAGCAGGCCCCTGCCTTCCTTTTCCGATTCGGATTCAGCGTGGTCTTTACTGTGCCGTGCAGCGGTTGATGGCGATCTCGCAGTCTTTTTCACGACAGTCTCCTGTACTCTCTTCTTACGTTGAGTGATTGCATGTCCAGAATGGTTTTTCTCGCCGGCAGTATCGTTCCTGAAGAGCAGGCGCATGTCAGCGTCTTCGATCATGGACTCCTCTACGGTGACGGGGTATTCGAGGGAATCAGAGTTTACGCTGGACGCGTTTTTCTGCTGGAGGAACATATTGAGCGGCTTTATGAAAGTGCCCTCGCCATTCGCCTCACCATCCCCATGTCCCCTCAGCAGATGTCGGATGCGGTGAATCAGACGGTTCTCGCCAACGGCATTACCAACGGGTATGTGCGTCTGGTGATCACTCGCGGATCGGGAACTCTCGGCCTTGATATCCGCCGGACTAAAGACCCTCAGGTCATCATCATCGCCGATACAATCTCACTGTATCCGGAGGAGTACTACCGGGATGGGCTGAAACTCGTCACAGCTTCAACAATTCGCAATCATGCTGCTGCTCTCAGCCCACGGATCAAGTCGCTGAATTACCTGAACAACATCCTCGCCAAAATCGAAGGTACGGATTCTGGCTGTATTGAAGCGTTGATGCTGAATCACAAGGGAGAAGTGGCCGAGTGCACCGGAGACAATCTCTTCATCGTCCGTCGTGGTGAACTCATCACGCCACCTGCCGATGCCGGGATTCTCGAAGGGATCACTCGCAATGCCGTGATGAAGCTTGCAGCCAACGATGGGATCCCCGTTGCGGAGCGTACACTCACCCGACACGACATCTTCATTGCGGATGAGTGCTTCCTCACCGGAACAGCCGCCGAAGTCATTCCTGTGACCAGCCTTGACGGGCGCACGATTGGAAGCGGAAAACCCGGTCCGATTACAGAGCGTCTGCTGGTACTCTTCAGAAAACTGACGTTGGGAACTTAATCCGGGCTCCTTCAGTCCGTTTCCCCGGAAACTCTGCCTGCCTGAAATTGATCAACAGAAGAACATGCCGAAAACCTACGATCTTTTCGACGATACAACGATGACGTTCGGGGAACACCTTGAGGTGCTCCGCATTCATGTCTTCCGCGCTGTACTGGGGCTGTTTCTTGCTGTCCTCGTCTCTCTGTTGTTCGGAGACAGAATCTTTCACTGGTTGCGACAGCCGGTAGAGCGGGCTCTGCGTGAACGCGGTGTGGAAGAATTTCAGCTCGACGTTCCCCAGCAGTCATTCTATGAACTGATCACCAGTTTTTTTTCCGAAACCCCGAACACATCTGAGCCGATATCGCCGGAACCGGTTCCTGAAATTGAACTCCGTCGAGATCAGCTGAGAGTGCAGGTCTCACGCGACGAACTCCTCCGTGCACTTGGCGAAGATGTCGCCAGCCATCCCGGACCAGACACGGCCGAATCTTCATCCGAAACTGTCCAGATCGTCATCACCGCCCCTGAATTCGCTCAGTTGCAGCGAGTCATCGAAGACACGTCCCGCATCACAACGTTCAAGGTTGAAGAAGGATTCATGGCGTACATGAAAGTCTGCTTCTTCTCCGGACTGATGCTTGCCTCGCCATGGGTCACCTACCAGATCTGGCTGTTTGTCGCCGCTGGCCTGTATCCGCATGAACGTCGATATGTCTACGTCTATCTGCCGCTCAGCATTCTGCTGTTTGTGCTCGGGGCGATGGCAGGATACTTCTATGCCTTCCCGCTGATGCTCGATTTCCTGATTGGCTTCAATCAATGGCTTGGTGTCACCGTACAGCCACGTCTGTCCGAGTACATCAGTATGGCAATGCTGCTCCCGCTGCTCTTCGGAGTAAGTTTCCAGCTTCCGCTCGTGATGGTCTTCCTCGAACGCATCGGTATCTGCAGCGTACAGATGTACAAGGACAACTGGCGCATCGCGGTACTCATTATTTCCATCGCCTCGATGCTGCTGACAACATCGCCGGACCCGTGGAGTATGCTGCTGATGATGTTCCCGCTGCTGTTCCTGTATGTGCTGGGAATCTGGCTTTGTGGGTTTCGACTGAACAATGTCCAGTCCCCAATTCGCTAAGGCGATGTTCCCGGTTGACGCAACAGCTGCACCAGCGCAGAGGCAGAGACATTCCCACCCGGATATCTCTGCCCGCGTGCATTGCCTGGAGACTCCGTTCGGACGCCGCGCGCCGAGTGCTCTCCGCAGCTATTCAGATACCACGGCAACTGCTGGTCACTTGAGCCTGCTCAAATCGCCGTCGTCATGATCCCAATCTGCATGGCAGATTCATTCAATTGCATGCGCAGCAGAGAAGCGGCACAATCTGAGGGAGACCGGCTCCCTTGGGTCCGGTGGGTATCTGCCCCTTCTGACATCCCCTGACTTCTGCAGGAATCGCCCCATGGAACGCCGCCACTTCCTGTCTGCACCGGGGCTCCTTCCCGCTGCTCTGCTGGCAAGTAACAACACTGCCACTCCGGATCCGCAAGGTCCGCGCTCGACTGCAGATCGCATTGAAGACCTCACTCGCAATCTTCCTCCGGCGATCCGTCAACACCGTGAAGTGGCCATGAAACTTCTGCAGCCACGGCCAGCTGAACTCGAACGTGGCCTCCGGCTGCATGCTGAGTCGATCGTATTTGACGCCTATGGATTTGCTCCCAGAGCTTCCACAGACCCTCAGCAGTTACATGAGCTTCAGCAGGCAGGCGCCAGTGATCTCGAACTGGATGAAGCCCGCGAGGACATGATGATGACTCGCTGCGTCGCAGACCCGGATGAGCAACGTGAATTCCGCAGTGCATGGACTGCGGCAGGAGTGACCTGCATCTTTCAGAATGCCGGACAGGAAGGTCAGGCTCCGGAACGACTCCTCCGCAGACTTGCCCGATTCACCTGGCTCACGGACATGCTGCGGGAGTTTACCGGTAAGGCCGTGGTTCCTGAAGATATCCGTCGAGCACAGGCCGAGGGCAGACACATGCTCTACCTCACAGGCAACGGTATCCCGCTTCTGCAGCGTTGGGATACACCAGAGGAAGAACTGCTCAACCTGCGCATCTTCTTTCAGCTTGGCATTCGCATGATGCATCTCACTTATCAGCGTCGCAACATGATTGGTGATGGCTGCGGAGAATCCAGCAACGCCGGACTGAGTGACTTTGGCCGCATTGCAATCCGTGAAATGAACCGCATCGGGATCATCCCCGACTGCGCTCATTCCGGATGGCAGACAAGCCTCGAAGCCGCTCGTATTTCCAGCCTTCCGGTCGTTGCCAGTCACACCACAGCGGCAGGTATCTTTCCGCATATCCGCAGCAAACCCGACGAGGTTATCCGAGCAATTGCTGACTCAGGTGGCTATGCAGGGATCTGCTGTATTCCACGATTCCTGCGTGGGAGTGGTGACCTGAATGCCTTTCTTGATCACATCGAATATGTCGCACGCAGGTTTGGCCCACAGCATGTCGCCATTGGCACCGACGTCGCGGCAGCTTCACCTGTTCGTCTGACGGCACCTGAACCGCCGCTGCCACGGCAACGCCGCAGAGCTCCTTTCCGTTCCCTCTGGCCAGCCGACAGTTTCACCGAAACAGACGAGATGAGAAACAGTATCTCGTGGACAAACTGGCCGATGTTCACCGTCGGCCTGGTGCAACGCGGCTTTTCTGATGAGGAAATCCGGCTCATCATCGGGGAAAATGTCATGCGCGTCGCAACAGAAACCCTTCAGGCCGTCGCTGTCTGAAACCAGCCTGATTACCCGACCGGCTCAATCACCCTGAGATAATCCGCTCTGCATCCCCGCTGGAGATCAGCAGCATCGTCTGCAGTGTGTACTGTCTGCTGGTTCTTCGACATGGCTTAATGCTCTGCGGGCACCACAACAGAATCGCTCAGGCGACCGCCGGAGCTGACAACTCTGCTGGTGGCAAACCCTTCCACGATCAACAGCACCAGAAAACCAATCATCAGCATCGCCCATAATTCAATGCTTGCTTCGCTGGCATACATTGCCGGGCTCAGATCATCCGCAGTCTCCACAAACCGGATCATTCCCTCACGACTGAGCAATTGCTCATCCCTGGTCGAGCGCATCCCGAAGGAGTCTTCAGACCGGTCATAATTCACAGCAAACAGGTCATCACTCCGGGAAGACTTTTGCCTCGCCCGATAAACTCCCGGAATGCTCGTATCAGCTAGTACCGCATTCACCGCGGCGGAGAATCGCGACAAGGCAGCCTCCGACTCACTGCCGTCCGGTTTGCTGAAGACTACAGCTGCTCCCGCATCGGTCTGCACATCGTCACGCTCTGAATTACCCGCACTCAACCGCAGCACAAGCGGTTCCCCGGCACGCAGATTCCGATTCTGCCGAGCGGAAGCCAGATGGAACACCGACTCATGCAGAAATGGAACGAAGTCTGCTCGCGCTGGAAAGTCTGTCCACGATCGATCAAGACTCGTTGTCAGCAATAACACACGACCAGCACCGTATCGAGTTTCGAGCAGAAGAGGCTCCCCGGAATTCAACTGCGCGAGAACCACCGGCTCCGGTATCGGCAGACCTTCAGGGGTCATAGTCTCCTCAGCAGAAAATCGTCCATAGCTGCTGAAAACAGCCTGCAGAAAACTGCGGGATGGATCAGACCGAAAACGGTCCAGCCAGCCAGCTCTGATCGACAGTGGGGCAACATGCAGCGATTGATCATCCACAGGAATCCAGTTAATTGTCTCTGCATAAGTCAGTCCTGCAAGCAGACCATCAGAACCTGACCAGAGCCGATTGAAAGCTGCCGGACCACAGTTCGGCCCGCAGGTAATCAGCAGTCCTGCACCCGCAGCAACTTGCGTCTGCAAAGCCCGCATGAAGTCGTCAGACAGAGATGCAACGTCGCTGCAGATGATTGTTTCGGCCCCTTCAAGATCCGCCGCCCGCACCTGCTGCTGATTGACTACCAATGGCTGCACCCACCCCTGCTCTCCATCACTTCCACTGAATGCCAGCTCTGCAAAACTGGTGTTCCGGCTGGCTTTTCCACGCACATTTCCGCCGCTGATCATCAGGATCCGTACCGCATCGACGACCTGAACTACTGCGTCACGCTGATTGTCACCCTGCACCGGGTCATCCTGCAGATCAGCAGCAACTGTAAGTAGATGGCTGCCCGCCGTTCTCAGACGATGCTCAAACTCAATTTCCATTTCGCTGTCTGGCGGAATTGTTACCTGCTGCATTTCCCCCGCAAGCGGCTGACCGTCAAGCAGCAGACGCACTGGCACCTCTTCAGTGGATTCGCCGCCGTTTCGAATCCGTGTACGCACACGCAATGGAAATCCAGGAACGGTCATCTCCCGGTTCAGCTCCGGTGCACTGACCGAGATCTGTCGCACGACCGACGGCAGGTCCCGGTCGAGACTGGAAACCCACAGGCGCGGCCGTACCGCTGGAACGCTGAGAATATCCTCCAGATGATCCCATGCCGCCTCATCACCGATGCGCCAGGATTCCCGCTGGGAATCAGTAAACACCACAATTTCTCGCGCAGCCGCTGTCGTCCTGCCCAGTACTGCAACCGCCTGCTCAATGGCGGCAGGAATGTTGCAGGCTCCCGCCGGCTCCGGCAGCCCACGCAACTCGTCGCGTACAACCTGCAGATCTGTAAGCGGGTCCGGCACAGCCATGCGCATCTGGTCCCGAGCATCGATCAGCGCACAGCTGTCGCCGACTGCCAGTGTTGCGAGAAATCTCTCGGCCTGCCGGACCGCCTGCTGATGCAGTGTTGCCAGTCCGTGTCTCCGGGTCATGGAAGTGGATCCGTCCACGATAATGACCACAGCTCGCCGCCCCTGAGAGTGATAGCCCCATAACCATCCTCCCGGAATCAATGGGCGAGCAGCAGCGGTCACGAGGCATGCGATCAGACCCGCTCGAATCAACAACAGCAGCAGTTCCTCCAGTTGCAGTCTGCGACGCGACTTTCTGGACGGATTGAGGAACTGCATTGCTCCCCATTCAACATCCATGAACCGTCGACGACTGAGCAGGTGCGCAAGGAATGGCAGCACCGTCGCAGCGAGGCCAGTGAGCAGAAACGGGTTTGCAAAGAATTGGGTCATCTCGAAGGAGCCGGCGGATTCCGATGCCGTATGTCAGCAGACAGTGACCATCTCAGGCAATTTCAAGTAATGCTTTCGACAGCATGAATTCCTGTCT
>JALQUR010000018.1 GCA_023260695.1 Planctomycetaceae bacterium | reverse complement strand
CGTGCGCGGCGATGCCCGGGGCGGCGCCCACGGCGTCACCTGGCTGCACCCCGCCGGACACGAGATGACCGAGGCCGACTGGGGCGAGGACGGTCTTGCCCTGCTGGGCAAGTGGATCGAGATGGAAAGCGGCGCCGAGGTGCTGATCCGGTTAAGCACCGAGACGATTCAGGTCCACTGGATCAATCTGTCCCACACCATCACACTTTACTGAAATCCGGCTGGTGCAATCTGCCGGACCTGCAATTCACGCAGCTGTCCGACCACCGCCCTGCTGCCCACCACCCATCAGGCCGAAAACCATGTCTGCAGACCAGATCGTTGAAGAACTCAAATCCTCAGCCAGCGAAAGCGTTCGCAAAGTGCTGCTGAAGCATGGAATTCCTGAACCTGTCCTGGGGGTGAAGATAGAGCACCTCAAGAAAATCCAGAAACGCATCAAGTCAGACTACCAGCTGGCGCTCGATCTGTACGACACCGGTATCTATGACGCGATGTATCTTGCGGGGCTGATCGCAGACGATCGCAGAATGACGAAACGCGATCTGCAGAAATGGGCTCGTTCGGCCACCTGCTCAGCCTTGTGCAGTTACACCGTGGCCTGGGTCGCCGCCGGAAGCCAGCACGGCTGGGAACTGGGCCTGAAGTGGATCGATGCAAAACAGGAACGCATCGCTGTCGCCGGATGGTCAACGATCGGCAGTATGGTGGGGATCATGGATGACACCGAGCTGGACCTGGTCACCCTGAAGGCGCTCATCCAGCGCGTGCAGCGTGAAATCCACAATGCCCCGAACGACGTCCGCTACGCCATGAATGGCTTTGTGATCGCCACGGGATCGTACGTGGAATCACTGACGGAGTTTGCCCTCCAGACCGCCCGCAGGACGGGACAGGTCACAGTCGACATGGGTGACACAGCCTGCAAGGTGCCATTCGCACCGGACGCCATCGCAAAGGTCCAGGCAAAGGGTCGGATCGGAAAAAAACGCAGCACTGCCAAATGCTGAACAGTGCTGGTGGGACACCCCGGCACTGAATTCCGCCGCTCAGATGCTGCAGGGAAAACAAACTGTATCACTCAGACGCAGCACGCCTCGCAGCCGGGTTTCATTCTTCCGGCTGCACCCGTTCCAGACCAGTGATTTCATGATGAAACCAGGGCTTTCCGTCCCTGAGCTTGAACAGGCTGGTTCTGGCAGCGTATTTCAGACCGTCAATCTCACGCCAGTCACTGAAGCGATAGAAATCATCCCGCCAGTCCACCCGCCGGAGCAGGTGAGTCTGCTGATCAAAGTACAGCTTCATCGCAGGCGTGACACTTCCGCTGATCTGCAGTCCGGCACATGCAGTCTCCTCATCCGTCAGTTCCGCGATCGGCTGAATTTCGGAACTGGGGTCAACCAGCAGATCCAGCGCCCACGCTCGAACTACGTCCTTGGCGGGTTCCTTGCCACGCTCCCGACCTCCCACTTCCCAGCGTCCCGGCATCACAATCACGGAAGTTCTGGGCGTTCGTTTCTGACTTCCTTCCGGTTCCGGAAGTGCACCGGAATTGTACAGTTCGGTCATCCGAAAGGCTGACAACAGCTTGTCCCTGCCCCCGACAGCCGACAGCGCTTTGTTGACCAGCTCCGGCGTTTCCTGAGCACAGGTAACCGTCGAGCAGATCATTGTGAGCAGTAGTGCAATGTGTTTCATCGTGGCCCTGCCAGTTCTGGTACGGATGGTGTTGCAGCGCGATTCCCTGAGCAGCATTTTAGTGATCAGAAAACTCCTGCGGCAAGAGTGACGATAGTCAGCAGCCAGCTTGAATACCTGGTTCGGCAGCAGCGCAGAAAGCGTGCGCCGCAGCGCCGATGGCTGGCCTGGTACCGGAAGAAACTTCGGAGCAGGCACTGACTGGCTTCGGTCATGCAGTGGAACAGTCTCCGGATTCTTCAAGGCTGTGGAAACTGCCGTTCCAGGATCTGCTCGGCGGCTTCCCAGTTCGGCAGACCGATCAGCCCCACTTCGATTTCGTACGGACGTCTGCGTGCGGCATGAAACTCGGTCTCAAGGATGATATCGGTACGGCATCCTGATCGTCGCTCGCGCCGGCGATTCTCAATCTGCTCCCTGCCGTACTCATAGAATTCCTGTCTGAGCGGCGGCAGCAGTCCGTGACGACTCCTTCCGACCGGGTGCAGCAGCAGCACTCGTCGATCAGTAATCGCGTACTCAGCAGACTGCAGTGCCCTGCGCACACGTGCCGGGGTCCCCAGCAGATATCCGGAGATGGAGAGAAACACCAGTCCCGCAAACATGGGTATTATCAGTTGCGGCACGAATCCTTCCTGCAGAAATGCCAGCGTGGTGAGGACCACTGCAGTACTACCGGGAACGATCAGAATGGCTCCGAAGACAGCGGCCCCCCACGTTTCGCTGCGGAACATTCGTGGATCTGGACGCTGCCTCCAGTGGACCGTCTCACCAGGTTCCAGAAACTGTTCAAGCGTCAGGATCTGATCAGCGTCGTTCACTGCGGGTTGCCGTCTGAACACGTGTGTCACAGCAAGCCACACCAGCATCATGCCGCCCAGCAGAGCGGCTCTGGTCATCAGATCAACGATGAGCTGTGGCCCGGGCCCCTGTGGCTGCAGGCGGAATTCCCGAGCAATCAGGTACCAGCCAATCGCACCCAGAACGGCCGCGGCAGTCAGGCTGTCCGTCAACCGCCCTGTCCTTTCGGATCTGCCCGCCTTCCCCTGCACGTTGCGGAATGACTGCAGCAACAGCAGGACCGCACACGCCAGCAGTGCTGCCCCTGTCAGCAACACAAACCAGTTCTGTGGCCGAGCAATCTGTGCCAGCAGAGTGTTTACCATTTCACTGATTCGCCACTGCAGGAAGTTCAACATTGTGTGATTCAGCACAGCGAAAATGAGCCGCAGAACCGGGAAACACCGTTCGCGGATCCCAGCGCAGCTCCGGCAGACTGTCATTCACTCAGCTGTCACACATTCAGCTGTCGGATCCTTCGCCGACGACATCAACCAGAGCAGTCGGTTGCCGCCCGCCGCGCAGATGCTAACGTGCTCGCTGAAAAAATCACAATCCTGCGTCCGATCGGGACCCGCGGACTCTCCGGAATCCACGCAGACCAGCGGCGGTCAGACACATCCTTGCTGCATGACAGAAACTTCGCAGCAGGGAATCAGACACATCCCGGTTTTCTTAACAGAGGGTCACAGAAATGGCAGCACTGCCAGAAAACAATCGTCGGCATCATCTGGTAACGCTGGCAGTCCTGCTGGTTGCCGTCGCGTGCAGTTCGCTGGTGCACGCGGAGCCGAAGACCGTGCGTCTGCTCACAATCGGCAACAGCTTCGCCGACAACGCGCTCACCTGGCTGCCCCGAATTGCTGAAGCAGCTGACCATCAGCTGATCGTCGGAAAAGCAAACCTCGGTGGATGTTCCCTTGAGCGACACTGGAATCATGTTGCGGCCTATGAGCAGGATCCGCAAAGCACGGAAGGCTCTCCTTATCAGGGCGGCAAAACGTCGCTGAAGGACCTGCTCACCAGGGAGCAGTGGGACTTTGTCACCATTCAGCAGGTCAGCTATCAAAGTCACGATCCGGCGACATATCAGCCGTTCGCAGACAATCTGTATGCCTACATCCGTCGGCACGCCCCCACGGCCAGAATTCTCGTGCATCAGATCTGGGCCTATCGAGTTGATGACCCGCGGTTCAAGCCGGCAAATGAGGGAAAGGAACCGCATACACATGCAGTCATGTACCAGCAGGTGCGGGATGCATATCACGCGCTGGCGGGGCATCTGGATGTGCAGGTTCTGCCCAGCGGCGATGCAATGTACCGGGCTGATGTGAATCCGGACTGGGGATATCGAGTTGATGCGGCGTTTGATCCGACGACGGCAAAGTATCCCGCACTGCCTGATCAGACGCACTCCCTGCACGCAGGCTGGTCATGGAGCAGACAGGCTGATGGCTCGCAGCAACTGCGGATGGATGGACATCACGCCAGTTCGGCCGGCAAGTATCTGCTCGGCTGTGTCTGGTTTGAGTCGATCTTTGGCGAAAGCGTTGTGGGCAACAGCTTCGTCCCTGACGGCATCGACGCGGATTACGCTGCGTTTCTGCAGCAGACAGCTCATACAACCGTAGCGGCACCCAATCAGTGAGCATCGGCCGACTGCCACTGCCAGATCACCGATAGTACCCGTTGACGTGAACGACGTTGCTGGTCAGCAGTGCCGACTTGTGGTGCAGTTGTAGCCGCATAGTCCACCGTACTGAAACGGATCGCCGGTGTTATTCCTTCTGGCTGTTCCGCACCTGTTGCGCCCGCTGTGGATCATGATCTGGATTCTGCGTGGGCATCTGCGCGGACACCTGTCTTCGCCAGGCATGGAGTTTCCGAATCAGCGTCTGCGTCTGCTCCGGACTGGTGCTGGCAAGATCCTGCTGTTCGCCGGCATCGTGCTGCAGGTCGTAGAGTTCCACACGACTGTCTTCAAGGAATTCGATCAGCCGCCAGCGGCCCGAGCGGATTGCACTGTAGGGACTATCACCGCCGGCGTGGTAATGCGGATAGTGCCAGAACAGATCGCGATCAAACGTGGCCGCCGGTGACTTCAGCAGTGGGGTCAGGCTGCGGCCATCAATCTTCGCGTTGTGCTGCGCATCACCCTTCGTTCCGGCGATCTCCAGCAACGTGGGGTAATAGTCAATCGTACAGATGGGCTCTGAACAGACACTGTCGGGTGGCGTGACACCGGGCCAGCGAACAATCGCCGGAACGCGTACACCCCCTTCGTAAGCCGAACCCTTACCACGCCGCAGCGGCAGGTTCTGGGTGAACCCGTCATGTTTTCCGTATCGCTGAGTCAGTCCCCCATTGTCGGAAGTGAAGATGACAACCGTATGATCCGTCAGTCCGTGACGGTCCAGCCGCTCCAGAATGCGGCCAACGCTCTGATCCATGCTGGACACCATCGCCGCATATTCCGGATTGTTGTGAACCAGGCCGGGACGGATTTTTGAACGGTACGCCGCGACAAGGTCTTCCCGACCATCAATGGGAGTGTGGGGAACGTTGTAAGCGAAATACAGAAAGAAGGGCTGATCCTGCGAACGGTCAATAAAGGACACCGCCTGGTCGGTGAGATAATCGGTCAGATAATCGCTGCCTGATTCCCCGTCCCTGTTCCTGCCAGGCTGCAGCCGGTAACCCTTTGTCCCGACAGGTTTATCAACAACAAAATCAAAGCCGTGCGTCTGCGGGGATGTTTCTGACGGTGGACGTCCGGCCTGATTCAGATGCCACTTGCCGATCTGAGCCGTGCGGTAACCATGATCTCGAAGAGCCTCAGCGATTGTCACATGGCGATGTTCAAGTCCCTTCGTCCACCTGGGGATCTGCAGCTTCGCAAAAGGACGATTCTGGCCCGCGATGAAGTCGGTCAGATGCAGACGCGCCGGGTACATCCCGGTCATGATGGATGCTCGAGTGGGCGAGCAGACCGTGCAGGCTGCGTAAGCATCGCTGAACCGCATGCCACTTCCGGCCAGACGGTCCAGATGCGGTGTTTCGTACAGGTCGCTGCCGAAGCACGACAACCCGGTCCAGCCCAGATCATCGGCAAGCAGCAGGATGATATTGGGAGGTTCGGCCTCGCCAGACTGCAATACATCGGACGAAACAAAACAGAAACTGGCCAGCAACAGGACAATTCGCATCAGCAAACGAACTGGGCGTGACGCAAAAATGCTGAATGCAGCATCAACCGTCGCTGCAACGCAGGATCGGCATGATACAGAACCCGGCAGTCCCAGCGTCGACCACACAACAACAAGCAGTCTTTCCGCAACCCGAGACTTAGCCCTGCAGGGCTGACCGCCGGGCGCACAGGTCATCAGCAGGTTCTTTGACGTTGATATTGAGCGTAGTCTCATTCCGCCGCCATGCCCCACATGCAAGAGAGAGCCGAGAGGTCACTGAACATGAGCGACAGGCGCTCCCCCTGCCCGAAGAACAAAACACCCCCAGGGACTCGGCCAATCACCAATCGAAACATTCAAAGCTGGCCAGCACCCACCATAGTGCACGATGGACACATACCGTTACATCCGTGCGCACCAACGCTGAATCTACATGAATTTGCCGGGCTCACTTTTTTCCACTGAATTCGAGCCCCACTCTGAAGACTCTGGCGGAAGTTTAGTGTGGCGAACGACCATTGCACATCATGCAACGATAACTGATACCAGGACGATTCAAAGTCATATTACCACTCTGGCATGTGATCATTGCGGACAGGTGATGCGAAATCCGCCTCACAACACCTCAGCGAAGGGATTTGTCTGCACGGAATGTCACAGGCAACTGCATCTGAATATCACCGTATTCAGAGTCTTTCTGGCATTCGCATGCATGAACTTATCAGCAACAGTTGGAACCCACGGTTCCTGATGGAGTGCCTCTCCTTGACTTGCACGCAGATCCTCCCCCAACTGACATCTTCTCAGAATCCTGAGCAGCGTGATTTCCTGCGAATTTTTCTTTTACATGAGCAGGGCATTCAGCGTCATGTCACGTCACTGGTACCGAATATGGAAGATGCTCAGAAAATTCTCCAACAGACAGCGGCTCTGCTCTGTGAGGACTCTGAACAATACGATCGTACGCAGCCGTTTCCCCAGTGGGCTTCTCGATATGCAATCCTGGCCACCCGAAAACGGCTGACCGGTCGGATAGGCTGGCAGACACTGCTCAACGACGACTTGCTCAAGGACCTGACCACTCGCCGCCAGGAACTCCTTGCAACATTCAATGACAGACTGCGCCAACTTCCTCGCTGCCTCGATCAACTCCCGACCCCCGATCGCCTGCTGCTGGATGGCTACTACTCCGAACAGCTTGATGCAGGCACGCTGGCAAGTCTGGCCGAATGCACGACAGCAGAGATCTACAGGACACTGCAGCGAATCAGACAACAGCTAAGAGAATCTCTGGAGAATTCGCTCCAGCAGCAGCCTGAGTGCAGATCATCTGCAGATGAGTTCGACGATGCAGTGGCGGAACTATGTCACGGAGTCATCTGTGATCAACGCCTGAACGCTTTGCATGAATTGCTGGTTGCAGACCCTCAGGCGATGGATAAGTATTTGTGGCAAGCTGAGCTTCACGCCGCACTTTCCGCTCGAGATTTCGGCACAGATCATTCGGCCGACCCGGATGTCACCGAGAATGGCTGGAGATCTCTGCCCCCCCTCAAAACTCCCACCGATGCTGAACACCGGGGTACTCTGTTTGCAGTTCTGGCAACCGCACTCGTGATGGCACTTCTGCTTTCAGGCGGATTACGGCTGACCTCTGCATTGCACAAGGCATTTCGCAGTTCCATGGCGGACTATGCCCCATGGCAGCAGGCTCAGTAAGGGACACTGGCTCGACTCGGCAACATAGCTGCAGAGTGAAGTTCCATGCAGGCAAAATCCCTCCGGCCGGCTGGACGCGGTTGTGCCTGACGGTGCGGAATCGTTCCTGCGCCGCGAAGTGTGGGGCCCCCTTGGAACAGAAAGTTAACACTGGCAGCCAGACGTGAGCGGTCTGCCAAAGGCGGCAGCAGGAGCCAGCGTACGCTCCCGTGATATGCTGAAAATGGGCATGCTGATTCTCAACGGCGGACAATGGCAGGGGAACCAGCTGATTCCCTCAGAATTTGTCGAACGAGCGACCAGCGCGATTGCTCAGACACCGGGCGAATCCGAGTACGGTTACTTCTGGTGGATCCTGGACTACGACATTGCCGGTCGCAGATGGCACAGCAAGCAGGGCCGCGGTGCCGGGGGACAGCTGCTGTTTGTGTTTCCGGAACTGGAACTCATCGCGGTCGTCACAGCTCACAACAAGGGGATGGGAAACCTGGTACGGAGGCTTCCGCAGCGTCTGATCCCGGCGTTTGCTGATGAATAAAAAACACCTGCAGACTTCCGCTCCGGTCGTACGGCGATGCCGCCAGTATCCAGCACGTTCGGTAATCATGTACCGGCCTCACTGGGCTCCGACCCGCGTTCGCCATTGTTCATACTTTGCGGTCATTGAACGCACCTGATCGGGATGCTGGTCAGCAAGATCTGTTGTCTCTCCGATGTCGGTGGCAAGGTTGTAAAGCTCCCACGGTCGATTGTCGCTTGCTCGCACCAGTTTCCAGTCGCCCATCTGGATGGCCCGACCACGCGCACAATTCCATGCCAGCAATTCGTGACCCTGACGCTGATCTCCTCGAAACACGGGTGTGAGCGTCCTGCCTTCCATGGGAACGGGCTGACGCCCCTGAAACTCAGCTGGATAATCAACGCCAGCCACATCCAGACAGGTCGCCATGATGTCGATCACGTGTCCTGGCTGTCGGGTAATTTCGCCGTGGCCACTGATCATTTCCGGCCAGCGGGCAATCAGTGGTGTGCGAATGCCCCCTTCGTAGGCGGACTGCTTGGTATCCCGCAGCGGCGTATTGCTGGTCAGCGCCCACGCCAGTCCATAGCCGGCAAATGTATCCGCTGGCCCCGGCATCAGATCCGGACCGCTGCCCGCTCGGATCGGCACACCGTCCTTTCTCCAGCTGGCACTGCTGGAGGCATTGAATCCGAATCCACCGGTTGTGGGCCCAAAGCCTCCGTCGGGCGCAGCCCCGTTGTCAGACAGAAACAGCACCAGGGTATTGTCGGCGCGACCGGAATCCTGCAGGATGCTCAGCAGATGTCCCACACCACGATCAACGTTGGAAATCTGGGCGGCATACACCGCCATTCGCTCCGCCTGCCAGTCCTTGTGCGGATCCTGCGACCAGTCGGGCACATTCGCAGCCCGGATCGCCGGGGTGGCCTTCTGCGGCAGTAATCCCAGCTGCTGCTGCCGCTCCAGTCGCGTCGCACGCCAGTCGTCCCAGCCTTTCCTGCGATAGCGTTCC
>JALQUR010000010.1 GCA_023260695.1 Planctomycetaceae bacterium | reverse complement strand
ATCGACAACTACGGATCAGTTGCCTACACCCAGTTCCTCAACCGCCCCGACACTGAGGGTGATTTTTCCGGGGTACGAGTCGTGGCCGCCTGTCCGATCCCGAGTCCGGATTACCCGGAGAGCGAACAGCTGCAGGATCGCTGGTTGCCGCAGCTGTTAAAGCTGTATCAGAATCCCAAAGATCCGCTTGATGCGGTTCCCCCCATCGAAATTGTCGCTACCGTTGACGAGTTGCTCGGAAAATGTGACGGCGTGATGATTTTCAGTCTGGATGGGCGGATGCATCTCGAGCAGGCGACGGCGGTGCTCAAGGCCGGCAAGCCGCTGTTCATTGGTCGACCGCTGGCAGCATCTGCGGAAGATGCGGTCCGCATCTTTCAGGTAGCCGCCGAAACCGGAACTCGCTGCTGGAGCAGTTCACAGCATCGCTACAGTACTGGTTTCAGTGGTATGCGTGATCATCCCGAGGTGGGTCAGGTGCTGGGCTGTGATGTTTATGGAGGCTGGTCAGCGGATGCCGCGGAGGCCGACCGGTTTACTCGCCCGCTGCACAGTATTGAAACGCTGTATACGATCATGGGAGCCGGAGTTGTTTCAGTCAGCAGCACTGCGACTGACACCGCCGAATCAATTACTGCGGTCTGGGCTGACGGCCGGGTCGGGACATACCGTGGGATCAAGACGGGGGCCGTGAAGTACAGTGCTACAGTATTCGGAACGGTCGGTGTCTCGACAGCGGGCATTTATGGTCACGGTGTCCCCGTCAATGGTGTTGTACCGACAAAGGACAGATATGTTGGCTACGAAGGGCTGGCGATCGAGATTGCACGATTCTTCAAAGGTGGGCCATTGCCGGTATCACCTGCGGAGACTCTGGAGATCTATGCATTGCTGCAGGCCGCCGAAATGAGCCGAACGCAACAAGGGGCAATGGTGCCACTGCCCGATTTGTCAAAGCAGCTGACCGCTGGCAGGTGACACTGCTGGAAACACAGACTCTGATCTGGCATGGATTCCGAGAAAAAACCGAACCAACTCTGAGTCTCGTGTGTCCTGCAGGGCGTTAATGCAGAAGTCATCTGTATTCGACTTGCAGTACTCGGAGCCGGTTCCATGGACGCAGAATTCATCCAGTCAAAATTCAAACAGCTCGGAGCGCGGGCGATGGTGGGGCCAGTACGACTTCCGCCTCGGCTGAGTTCTTCAGGTCAGGTGATTATTGACATCGGCAATGACCGCCGCGGAGAGTATTTCGACATTCAGGCGGCGGACGATGCAGATGCTGTGGTCCTTGATATTCAGCCGCAGGATCGCCATTTGCTGTTCATGGTTCGTCGGCCTGCGTTCCGCCCGGGTCTGTCCCAGGTAAAGCACAAGTTCCTGTGTGGGCATGATGAGCGGCACTGGTTTGTAGCCGGTGTTCCTGATTCCGTTGCGGTGAGCACTGTGATGACCGCCCGGGAAGCTCTCAAGCCGGCACTGGTCCGAGCCCTGGAACGAGGGCAGAAGGGCCGGCAGAAGAAACGCCACCGCCGCAGGACTGATGCGTTTGTCAGGCAGGGGGAGTGGTTCTTTGTTCCGGCTCCGGACGTCAACGCCAATGAACAACTGGTGCTCCGGAAGGAACCTCTTCGGCGAGGTCGAGGAAAGCCGCATCTGTGCGAGTTTCTGTACCGACTTGGGGGAACGACCGTGTACGTCTGCCGTCAGTACCCCAATGGACTGACCGAAGGGGAGCGGCGGGGACTGTTGCAGCGAAACCCACAAGCGGTGAGTTTCAACTGGACCACAATGCAACGTGACCCGGTTGTGTTTGTTCGTGGAAAAGTTTCGCACGCAGATCATGCTACGATCCTGCTCAACGGCTGCATCGAGTAGAGATGAACACTGAGAATCAGTCGCCGGCTGCGGCATCCGTAGCGTTTCTTGATTGAGTATTCGAGGAGGCTCGAAGCGGAGGTGCAACAAAGCGTAAGGTCTGTGCGGAAGACCTGCTAAAAAGTCACTCATCGCAGTTGTCGCGAGCCTTTCGACTGTTGTCGTTATAATCAGCAATGGGGCTGACCCGACGGACTGGATTGCGGGAATCAGCACAGCAATTGGGGAGAAGGCAGCGGCGCTGTGTTTGCCAGGAAGCATGGAAAAAACAATGGGGATGTTTCTGCTGCCGGAAGTGGTCCGAGGCTGAGACAGACAGCAGGGATGGGAATCCTTGAGACTGTCGCCGGCCGCTGTTCAATGACTCCGAAAGAATCAACCGCATACACTATGGATTGCAGGAAGCGATACGCTGAACGGGAGATGTTCTGAGTGGACTTCCGCACAGAGTCTCCTGTGGCAGGACTTCCGACAGACTTTCATTCCTGATCAATTGACAACAAGGGCAATCCATGTGGCTGTTCACTAAATACGGCTTCTATTCCGCAGTCTGTGCTCGACAGGGGAACGGCAGCTACGGGCAGCCGGTGAATCCGGATCAGATTATGGTCCGAGCACGCTTGCGAAGCCACCTGGAATCACTCCAGGAACACTTCAGTGATCTGCTCGCTGACTGCGCGATCAGGGAATTCGTGGGCACGGATTACGCCTTTCGGATCTTTATCCCAAAGGCGACGTGGTCACAGATTCTGGTTCGGCTCAGTGAAGAAATGGACTACGACAACTTCAAATCCAAAGTGGCTCAGCATCAGGGTGTGGCTGGCGCCGATTACGAGCATTCCCTGCACAATGTCTGGTCCGTCATGAACAGGTTGCAGAAATGACACCGATCACACCGGAGCAGATTGATGCCCTGCTGCCGTATCTGGAACTGTTTGAAGATCCTCAGTTTTCGGCAGGACAGTGGGAAGAGATCGCTCCCGGCCATCTCCCGATGTTCAGCTTCGATCCAAGTGTGCTGCAGTTCATTCAGACGCTTTATGAACACGGCTGGGTTGCGCCGGATTTCGACTGGGGCGCATGGCAGGATACCGCCCACAAGTACCATGAATCGCGGGAGCTGATCGAGTCTGCTGATGCGGTGACGATTCAGAAATTGCTGACGACGCACACACGTGCAGATCGATTCTGCGAGGGGCATCTGGCGGCAAAATTCAGTAACGGACACATGGTCAGCCTGCTTCGTCGTTTGCGGGAGATTCGCACCGCAGACAGGTGACTGTGCCGTCGATTCTGCAGGCGGAGTTTATTACCGTGCAGACACAGGAAAACGGCAGAGTGCAGGCAGACAAAACAGCGGTCATTATGTGGCCCCGGCCGCTACTTTTTGCCGTCTCCGGTGTTCAGAGTTCCGACGAGTTTGTTCTTTGGCAGCCCGCGTTGCCTGCGACGAGGTAAGAAATGGAGTGGACTGTGTTCCCAATCTCTGCTCGGGCTACTGCTCTGGTACTGGCGTTTCCTCTGTACATCTGGACAGGCGCGGAGTGGTCGGCAACAGCAGGTATGGCTGCGATTGCAGATGAACAGAATGCTGCTCCCGATCCAGTGCCGGACTCCGCTGCTGATGCTGTTTCATTACGATTCTTCGAACAGAAGATTCGCCCTGTTCTGGTTACTCACTGCTACGAATGCCATTCCGCCACCGCGACTGACGTTGGTGGCGATCTGCTGCTGGATACGCGCGCAGGCATCCGTCGCGGTGGCGAGCGTGGCCCCGCTGTAATCCCGGGCGATCCTGCTCACAGCCTGTTGCTCACGGCTGTTCGCGGCACGGTAGATTCGCTGCAGATGCCGCCGGAGGATCGACTCAGCGACGACATCGTCCGCGATTTTGAAACGTGGATCCGAGACGGTGCTGTGGATCCTCGCGACGGTGATTCGCAGTTGCCCACGACCGCCTCCGTGACCACGGAACAGGGACGAGCTCACTGGGCGTACAGAGCACCGGTGCGCCCTTCCGTTCCGCAGACTGCAACGTCGTCCTGGCCACTGTCGGACATCGATCGTTTTGTGCTGGCAGCGCAACATCGGTCCGGGCTGCAGCCTGTTTCCGATGCCGACTGGCTGACACTGCTGCGACGGCTCAGCTTTGATCTCACC
>JALQUR010000001.1 GCA_023260695.1 Planctomycetaceae bacterium | reverse complement strand
GGGTCGTCTCTGATTCCGCGGTGATGTGTTCCTGCACGGCAGCCTTTGCGGCCTGCAGGGCGGCGTGGCTCGGAGCATCTGCGGATTCATGCCACGGATGATCCGTTGAACCGCAGACAGGGCAGGGTGAGTTCGGGCTGAGCTGACTGCGGAATCGTTCTGCTGCATCGTCGACCGCTGAGATGATCTGATCAGCGATCTGCCTGGCCGTCTGCAGACTGCGCTGCTGCTGCTCAAGTTGCTCCCGCAGGGCCGTTTGCTGGTCTCGATCAGACTGCAGCTGTGCCGACAGCTTCTGCAGATCCGCTGCCGCCTTGTCACGCTGCTGCAGAAGTTCGGACAGCTCCTTCAGCTGGTCACGCTCGGATTCCAGCTGCGAAATGGACTTCTCCAGATCTTCCGAGTGGGATGCGGCGACGGCCTGAGCTGCCTGCTCCAGTTCCGCGCTGCAAAGTTGTACCGCCTGAGTCAGCTTGTTGAGTTCTGTGTCGAACTGTGCCAGTTGTTGCTGCAGGGATTCCAGTTCTGTCTGTTGTTTGTCCACGGATGTGCGAGTGCAGCCGCGGTCTGCCAGCATACTTTGCAGTGATTCCAGACGGCTGATCCAGAGATCTCGGCTGGGGGCGAACGACTCCCACGCCGAATGCTGCTGCAGTGTCTGTCTGCTCAGTTCGCACGCTTCATTCAGCCGGGTCGTTTCCGCAGTGAGATTGCTGAGCGCTGCGGCGGCCTGCTGGTGTTCATTGTCCCGGGTTGCCAGCTCTTTCTGAGCGTTAGCGGTGCTCAACTGCAGTCCGGGTAGCGCCGCTTCAATCACGCGGGCCTGCTGCAGCGCAGGCTCAGCGTTTCTGGCAAGTTGCTGCTGTTCCGCCAGAGCCGTTCGGGCGGTATTGAGCAGCTGCTGTGCGGCATCTTTCGCGGTGGAGGCCTGCTGCAGTGCCTGTTGCGCAGCGGCATTGGTCTCAGTTCGCTTCTGGAGCTGATGCACGGCAGTCCGCAATGTCTCCACCAGCGGACGTGCCTGCTCAAAAATGATTTCTGCACGCCGCAGTTCGCTGCGTCGCGGTTCAGCGGCTGCGGAGGCGTCGCTGGCGGACTGCAGCGTCTGCTCTGCCTGGTGCAGTTGTTGCTTTCGCATTCTGAACTGTTCGAACCACGTCTGACGCTTTACGGCCTGCTGTTGTGATTGCCTGGTCGTCTTCAGTTTCGTGTCGGCCTCCGCCAGTTGCTGATCCAGTTCGGCTCGCTCTTCCCCGGACAGTGGTGCCGTGGCCGCGATGGCAGATTCCAGTTTGCTCAGTTCTTCCCTCGCGACCTTTGTCCGTTCGAACACCCTCCTTGAGATGCGTTCGAACTGATCAGTCCCGGTCAGCGTCTGCAGGATTTCTGCTCGGGCTTTGTCATCGGCTTTCAGGAAGGCGGCGAATTCATTCTGAGCCAGCATGACCGCACGCGTGAACTGCTCAAAGCTGAGCCCCACTTTTTCGACGATCGCGTTCTTGACTTCGGTCAGTTTTCCTCCTGCCAGCCGCTCACCGTCGCCGCTGTTGACTTCGGTGATACCGCGGAACAGATTCATTTCCACCTGCTGAAAGCGACCGTCTGCTTTTCCGCGGGCACGACGAACCTGCCAGTGAGCGGTATAGATCTGCTGATCACCGCCTTCAAAGACCACCTCTGCCCAGCCCGATCCGCGGCCGCGGCGGAGCAGGCTTCTGGAGTCCTTCTGCGTCAGGTCATCCAGCTTTTCCGTGCCCTTGACCTGGCTGAGTCGTGGCGTGTCGTCGTAGAGTGCCAGACAGATGGCATCCAGCAGTGTGCTCTTGCCGGAACCGGTGGGGCCGATGATGGAAAACAAGCCCGTCGAGGCCAGTGGTTCGCGAGTGAAATCAACGACCTGCTGGCCGGACATGGAAGCAATATCGCAAAGTGCAACGCGGAGAATCTTCATCGCTGCACCTCTTCTTCCAAAAGGATTTCGCGCAGCACCTGCAGGACGGCCGCATCCGGTTCCGTGTTGAATTC
>JALQUR010000696.1 GCA_023260695.1 Planctomycetaceae bacterium | reverse complement strand
GCCAAGACGATGGCGGTTGTTAAGGCGAATGCTTACGGACATGGTGCAGTGGAGGTGGCTAACAGCCTAGTGGGTGTAGCCCAGAATATGGGAATCGATATGATCTGGTTCCTCGTGTTGGTTGGTCTTAACATGTCGATGTCTCGAATCGTAATCAACCCCCGCAGCTGATAGTCGGCATCCACCAGGAGCAGTTTCTCTACCTTGTTCTCCAGCAGAATCCGCTCCGCCCGCTCCAGACTCGTGTCCTCCGGTGCTGTGACCAGGTTCTCCTTGCTCATCACCTCAGAAACAGGCATCTCCTGACTCTCGAGGAAACGCAGGTCGCGGCGAGTCAGGATGCCCACCAGACGCCCGTCCACCGTTATCGGTACCCCGCCTATGTTTCGCTCATCCATCAGTCGAGCGGCATCACCAACCGGTGTCTCCGGCGGAAGAGTGACAGGATCCACAATCACGCCGTTCTCACTGCGCTTCACACGATCCACCTGCAACGCCTGCTGCTCAATGCTCATGTTCTTGTGAATGATCCCGATGCCCCCCAGCTGCGCCATCGCAATGGCCATGTCACTTTCCGTGACGGTATCCATCGGACTACTCAGAATCGGAGTCTCCACGCTGATGTTACGAGTGACATGGGAGCTGATACTGACTTCCGATGGCATCAGCTCACTGTAACCCGGTTCAAGCAGGACATCGTCGAAGGTAAGGCCACGATAAGCGATTCTGTCGAGCATGACTGATTCCTTCCGCATGAGAGCGATTGGGGGTCGTCCCCTGAATCTTTCCGTTGCATGGCCGGCTGAACCGGCTGCACCACTGACTTTTATTGTTGGATCCGGGATCAGATCCACTTGCGGCAATTCCACTGACTGCCAATTGTCATTGCCTAAATCTCATCCCGCTGGTGTTCGTCAACGACTTCTGTAGTCGGAGCGTCAATCTGCAGCGCCGGTTCAGCCCCGGCAGCAGGCTCCGGGATTCCCTGAATCCGCCGATACACGCCATTACCCAGCCGAATCAGTTCGGCCACCGGCAGCAACTCGCCACGGGTCTCCGGATTAAACTGCAGATCGGCCAGCAACTGATCCACCTCCGACTTGCTGAGCTGTTTGCTGTACATGCCACACAGCGTGCTGCGAATGTGCTTCCGTCGCTGCGAAAACATCCGCCGCAGAAAGTCCTGAAAGAAAGGACGGTCCAGAATTCGATCGGCTGCGTCCTGATACCGCCAGATACTGACAATCGCTGAATCCACCTTCGGCCGGGGCCAGAAGACGTTCGGCCCCAGCCGACGCAGAATCCTCACACTGGCCTGCGACTGAATCCAGACAGACAAAGCCGCATAAGTACTCCGAGCATGCTCGGACGCCATCTTCACAGCCAGTTCCCACTGGATTGTGCAGACCATGCGTTGCCACGGCAGATCCGATGCGATCAGGTTTGAAATCACCGGCGTGGCAACACTGTAAGGCAGATTAGCCACCAGTTTGAGCCGACTGTCGGGTACTTCCGCCAGCCGCTGCCGAATCACGTCCGTCACCTCCGGTGCCAGCGTGTTCTTGTTCTTCAGGATGTCACAGTTGATGAGCGTCACGTTGTCGCAGTCTGCCACAGCTTCCTGCGCCAGCTTCGACATGTTCTTGTCGATGTCCACGGAAATCACACGACCGGCCTGCTGAGCCAGAAAGGCGGTCATTCCGCCGGTGCCGGTCCCCACTTCCAGAACCACATCCTGTTCAGAAAGATCTGCACGGCGAACGGCAAACTCAATCAGATTCACATCGATCAGAAAGTTCTGGCCCAGATCTCCGCGCGGGTTCAGGCCGTGTCGACGCAAAAGCGACATCAGATGCGTGCGAGTCTGACGAGCAACGTCTTTCATGAGGAAGACTGACTTTCGGAAGAACGGCTGCGCTCGGATTCGGAAAGATTCTGCAGTAGCGATCCCGGAACATCGCCCGCCGGCAGGCCACCCAGTCGTGCCGCCAGCAGGTGATCCACGTACTTACCCAGGATGTCGTTTTCAATATTCACGCGACCACCGGCCTGCAACTGGCCCAGCGTCGTCACAGCCAGCGTGTGCGGAATCAGTGCCACAGAGAACCCCTGTTCACTGACGTCCACCACCGTCAGGCTGACGCCGTCAACAGCGACAGAACCCTTGGGAACAAGCAGACGTCGCTGAGCCTCTGCAGGACCAAACCAGATCGTGGTCCATTGGCCATCCTGGTCCACAGACAGCACCGCAGCAGTGCCATCCACATGCCCCTGCACAAAATGACCACCCAGACGTGAACTGGGGAGCAAAGAGCGTTCA
>JALQUR010000694.1 GCA_023260695.1 Planctomycetaceae bacterium | reverse complement strand
ATCCTGAGTGGAAAAAATGTTGCAGCTGGACCACTGCACCTCCGCACCGAGTGCGGTGAGAGTTTCGATCAGCACGGCCGTCTGAATGGTCATGTGCAGGCAACCAGCAATTCGAGCACCCTGCAGTGGCTTTTCAGCACCGTACTTTTCACGGAGTGCCATCAGTCCAGGCATCTCAATCTCTGCGATTTCGATTTCCTTGCGACCAAGTTCGGCCAGTTCAATGTTGGCTACTTTGTATGGAGGTGAGGACACAGCGCTCATAACAAAATTCTCTCTGAGTCAAATTCCATGAAAACCGGCTGGACGGCAGCACTCTGCTGCTGCCTGGATACCGCAAATGACTGCGCGGATTAACTCCGGAGCACCGACAGGATTGTAGGACAGATGTTCAATTCTGCATCTTCAGTGCGGGAAAATGCCGTTGATTCTGCCGGAGTGGGAGAAACAGAAAGGAATTCGGAGTGCCTGAGCACTGAAAAACATGCGACTTGACCCATTCAGGAGAATTCTCTGCCTTACTTTCCCGATCGATTCTGACGCTTGCGGGCAGTTTCGCTGAGCAGCGTTTTTCGGAGCCGAATGACTTGAGGGGTTACTTCTACATATTCGTCCCACTCGATGTACTCCAGAGCTGCTTCCAGGCTCATATCACGCGGCGGACGCAGCAAAATCGCATCATCGGCACCTGACGAACGGATATTGGTGAGCTTTTTTTCGCGAATCGGGTTTACAACCATGTCATTTTCGCGGCTGTTCTCCCCGATGATCATTCCTTCGTATACGTCTTCTCCGGGGCTGACGAACATCTCTGCACGTTCCTGCAGTTTCCACAGTGCGTAGGCGACGGCCTTACCGCCTTCCTGAGAAACGAGCACGCCATTCTGTCGATGTGGTACTTCCCCGTCGACCGGTTTGTATTCCTCGAAGCGGTGATGCATGATCGCTTCACCACGCGTTGCATTGAGCAGCCTGGTGCGCAGCCCAATGAGTCCTCGCGCAGGGATACTGAACTCAATGTGTGTCATCCCGGTCGCCGTTGTGGTCATGGTCTTTGCCTGACCCCGGCGAGCCCCCACCAGTTCCATCACGGGTCCAACATCGGCCTGTGGGACATCCACTTCAAGCAGTTCGAAGGGCTCGCATCTGCGTCCATTGATTTCGCGTATGATGACTTCCGGCTTGCCCACTGAAAGCTCAAACCCCTCGCGGCGCATTGTTTCAATCAGCACGGCAAGGTGCAGCACTCCACGACCGGAAACGCGGAACGCTTCCATGTCGTCAGTCTCTTCAACACGCAGGGCGACGTTTGACTGCAGTTCACGGTAGAGTCGATCGCGAACGTTGCGACTGGTGACGAATTTCCCATGCTGCCCGGCCAGCGGGGAGCTGTTGATCGTGAACTTCATCGACAGTGTCGGTTCATCGACAGCAATTCGAGGCAATGCCAGAGGCTGAATCGGATCGGCAATGGTGTCGCCAATCTCAGGATCCGGCAGACCAGTGACAGCAACAATGTCGCCGGCGGATGCCGTATCCGTGTCGGATCGTCCCAGATTGTCGTAAAGCTGAACCTGCTCAACTTTCGCCATCGTCTTTGAACCATCGGCACGCATCAGTGCGATCTGCTGGCCTGTCTGGATCCTGCCTGCCGCAACGCGGCCTGTGGCAATTCGACCGACATAGCGAGACCACTCCAGAGAAGTGACCATCAGCTGCAGCGGATCTTCCGGACGTACCACAGGACCGGGTATTTTCTCCAGCACAAGGTCCAGAAGCGGACGGACATCTTCCCCCCGCTGAGCCGGATCGGTTGTGGCGTATCCTTCCTTGGCACTTGTGTAGATGTACGGGAAGTCGAGAGTTGCATCGTCGGCTCCGAGTTCCACCAGCAGATCAAAAGTTTCCGACAGCACGTCGTCAGGGCGACAGTCGGGACGGTCGATCTTATTGATCACCACCAACAGGGATAGTCCGCATTCGAGGGCTTTCTGGAGTACAAATCGAGTCTGTGGTCGAGGACCTTCGAAGGCGTCGACCAGCAGCACGGCACCATCGGCCATCTTCAATACGCGTTCAACTTCGCCGCCAAAGTCTGCGTGGCCTGGAGTATCAATGATGTTGATACGAACATCCCGCCACATCATGGCGATGTTCTTGGCAAGGATCGTGATGCCGCGTTCACGTTCAAGATCATTGGAGTCCAGAATGCATGTCGCAACTTTCTGGTTCTCGCGGAACATTCCGCTCTGGCGAATCAGACAGTCCACCAGTGATGTTTTGCCATGGTCAACGTGAGCAATGATGGCAATATTGCGCACGTCAGAGCGACGCTGAATCACGCTTTCGCTGCAGGTGTCTGCAGAAGTTGTGGCGGACATGTTGAGGTTTTTCCACGGGGCGATGACCGGAATGAAGCCTGCACGCCGGGCACGGATGCGGCAGTCAGTGGCGCTCGCGGAAGGGCCGTTCGTCGGTCCCGAGAGAGTTCCGCGGAGGTTGTCATCAGCAATTCCTCGCGAATCCTATCGGTATTCCGTCGCTGAACGTAGATGTGGAATCCTTTTTCACGGCAAATTCCGGACTCCCGGACTGACCGGAGGCCTGTGATTGCCATTTTCTACAGACTCAGGCACGATGGGAGAGGTGCAGATGCGTGTTTTCCTGCAATAGCGGACCTGCGGTCGTTCAGCAGGTGATTCTGAGCAGGAAGGCCGCTGTGGTGATTCCTCTTTGTTTCATTTCTCTGCTGCCGGGGGCATGTGCATGCAAAGCAAGGCCGTAACTGTTGCTGATTACCTTGCCGAACTGCCTGCAGACCGACGCAAAATCGTCGAATCGGTCCGCAAGGTGGTACTTGAAAACCTGGACGAAGGCATAGAGGAAATCATGCAGTACGGAATGATCGGATATGTGATTCCGCATGCCATCTACCCGCCCGGCTATCACTGCACTCCGGAGCAGCCATTGCCATATGCAGCGATTGCTGCTCAGAAGAATCACTTCGGTCTGTACATGATGTTTCTGTACGGGAATGAGCAGGAGGAGGCGTGGTTCCGTGAGCGGTGGCGTCAGTCGGGGCAGCGGCTCGACATGGGAAAAGCCTGTGTCCGCTTCCGCTCAATCGAACAGGTGCCACTGGATGTTGTCGCAGCCGTTTTTCGCAGATCGACCATCAGGCGTTATCTGACGGCTGTTGAAAAGGCGCTGTCGGGAAGAACGGCAGCACGGAAATCCGTGAAGAAGACAGCGAAGAAAGTAGAGACGACCGCGGCAGGCGGAGCAGAGCCCGGACATGCGTCTGGAAAAACAACAACGCGGAGATCGCGGGCATTGGCAAAGTCGGCGGCGAAGTCAGAACCAACGGCAGGCAGTGGGGCCAGATTGCGGAAACGAAAGTGAGCTGACTCAGAAAGTCGGACTGGTGCCCGGCGGAAAGCTGGTGTTGGACACCGCAACCGTATTCTGAGGTTTGCAGAAACCGCGGATCAGGGCAGGGGGGATCCGTACAGGCAGGAAAGGAGATCAGGAATAATGCACAAGTTCTTGCGACTGTGGCTGGTGCTGATCGCAGTGATCGACACCGGACAGGGGGCCGATCGGCCGAATGTTGTATTCATCCTGACGGACAATCACGGCGCCTGGACGCTCGGGTGTTATGGCAATCCCGATATTCGTACGCCACACATTGATCAGCTGGCGTCGGAGGGCATGCTGTTTCGTCGCGCCATGAGCTGCAACCCGGTCTGCTCACCGACCAGAGCGACGTATCTGACCGGACTGATTCCGTCACAGCATGGGCTGCATTCCTTTCTGGACAACAAGTATATGATGGGGCCGGAGGCGTATTACACGCTGGATGAATTCGAGACGCTTCCGGAGATTCTGCATTCCGAAAACTATGTGTGTGGGTTGAGCGGTAAGTGGCATCTGGGGGCAAATCTGACGCCGCATGATGGCTTCTCATACTGGGTGACGATGGTTCACGGGAGCACTTCGAATTTCTACGAGGACCCGATCATTGAAGACGGGGAGGTGCGGAAGACCCCCAAATACATGACCGACCTCTGGACCGATCATGCTGTCAAATTCATTGAACAGAACAAGGACGGGGATCGTCCTTTCTTCCTGTACCTCGCTTACAACGGGCCTTACTGCCTGGGGCCAATGCTGCTCCGGCCTGCACAGAATCGTCACGCAGAGTTCTATGCGGACAAGGAGTTGCTGTCGTTTCCCCGCGATTCCGTTCATCCGTGGCAATACAACAATCTGGGCTATCACAACAACCCGGTGAGTATTCGGCGTGTGGCTGCGGAAGTCAGTGGGGTTGATGATGGTGTTGGTACCGTGATGGACACACTGAAGCGACATGGCCTCGATGAAAACACGATCGTGATCTTTGCCGGCGATCAGGGCTGGATGGGGGGCCAGAATGGATTCTTCGGCATGGGTGATCATACACGCCCGATTGCCGCTCACGACCTGATGATGCAGGTTCCGCTCATCATTCGGCATCCACGGGGTATCCGCCCGGGCGATTCTGAAATCATGGTGAGCAACTATGACTTTCTGCCGAGCCTGCTGGATTACATGGGGCTGGGGAACCGGATTCCGCAGAAGCCGAAACTTCCCGGGAGAAGCTATGCACCCGTACTGCGTGGTCAGGATATCCAATGGGAAACGGCCATGTTCTATGAAATGGAAGGGTGTCGGTCTGTGCGGACCGAACAGTGGAAGTATGTTGCTCGACGTGAACCGCATGGACCGAGCGAGTTGTACGACATGCAACACGATCCGCAGGAACGATTTAATCTTTACGGCCAGCCGCAATATGCCGAAGTGCAACAGCAGATAGCGGCACGTCTGGATGCGTTCTTTGCGGAATATGCTGAACCGGAGTACGACATCTGGAATGGTGGACGTTCAAAAGCTCGACGCCTCGTTGCCCCCGAAGGTCACCCGGACTACCGCCCACTGCGTCATCGCTGACGGCACCTGCTCTCCCTGACAGGACAGGTCTCCGTGACAGGACAGGCACTGTATGTCCTTTTTCCGAGCCGATGGGACCCATTGCAGAAAGCATTGCAGATAGGACAGGCGTTGCAGTGCGATCTGACAGCAGTCCCTGACAAAACAGGCATTGTAACGCAATTGTGATGCATTGCAGAAAGGACAGGCATTGTGATGCTACGTTGTGGTGGGTTGCAGTGGTGTTGGGCATCAGGGACACCGCAACAGAGCCGAGATCCGCAACCGGAAAGAAAAGATCCCCAAAAGGACAGGGAAGGGACAGGCATTGTGGTGCGATTTACAGAAGACACGTGCGACAAAAGTACTTGGCATTTCTGCGGAAATGCCTGGTTCTGGCCTGGCGTGATGAGTGGGCTGGCGCTACTTTTCTGCTGTGTGTTGCAGAAGGAGCGATAGAGCTGCAAGGTTCTTGGCTGCCACGACAACTCAATTTTGTCGTAAAAGCCTCGCAATCGTCTGTGACGACGCTGGCGAAAGTGAAGTCGATGATTGAAGTCTGCCTGGAGGCTTGGCGAAGGTGGCTTTCGCGACCATCGCCGGGCTTCTGACAGGACCTCCCTGATTTGCGGGGAAGGCGACCATTGGTCGCATCATCCATGAAAAGGCTGGATCAAGCAGATCCAGTCTTTTTTTTTGGCACTTTGCCTGTTCGTGATTGACGCGTACAAGCTCACGCAACGCAGACTGAAGCCACGGCCCCGGATGGATCAACCGCAGGAAACATCAGCCAGTCGGAATTCCAGACGACATCGTGTTCTCAACTGATCTGGCGACCACGTCGTTACCCCTGTTGTTCCATGCTGCTTTCAACTAAGTCGAACTGATCCGACCAGACGATCACGCCACAATAGCTAACGAATCCTTCGCCGCCACACTGGGTAGTGCGTCTGATGCCTCTGAGAGGCCTGCAGCGATACCGAGCCACCAAGATTTCATCAGGACGCTGCAACCGCCTCGGATGACACAGCCAACATGCCAGAACAGCGTCGGACGATCGCGAGGAACAATCAGCCTGATTGCGCCGCAAGCCGCACTGACATCCATGGCTCCCGCTCCTGCATGACTTGTGCCCAGATTCTCAATGCGCCTGACAATTCAACCCAATGGTACCTGCAACAATTCAAAAACCTTTTTAAATGGAATTCTCATTCTGCATCGGGCCATTTACAAATAGACGTTGCAGGAACGCCACACGAGAATTCCAAAATCAAGCAACCTGTTAAAACCAAAATACTTACAAAACTTCAGCCGAGAGATTTCAGTGGATGGTCTGCGAATTGCATCCACCAACTGGCATCGAAGACAACTCCTGCAGCCGACTCTGTTCTGACTCCGCCAGATCCTCTGAGGAAGAATCACCGACGTAGAGTCTTGTTGATCTGGTGTTCAGAACACGGTTCAGAAGTTCAGTCTTCGCTTCCTTCTGTGTCCAGGTTGAACGCGGGGTGACATCGAGTTCTCGCCTTGTTTGAAAGGAGTGTACGTATGAGAATCTCGTGTAGTCTTGTGTTGTCCGTTGTTTCGTTGTTCTCGGGATCGACTGCTGCCACAGCGGGGCTGGTTACGTTTGGCACGGGTGCGAATCAGTTCACCATGGAATTCGTGGAGATTGGTAATCCGGGGAACGCTGATGAC
>JALQUR010000653.1 GCA_023260695.1 Planctomycetaceae bacterium | reverse complement strand
TTATTCTGGCCAATGACCTGACGCCGGGGGAAACAGCATCCCTGGACAAGCGTTTCGTACTTGGTTTTGCGACGGAAGTTGGTGGACACACCAGTCACACAGCCATTCTCGCCGGCGCACTGGAAATCCCGGCCGTAGTGGGCCTTGGCCGTTGTCTGGCGGACATCTCCGGCGGGGAATCTGCAATTCTGGATGGTGACAGCGGGCAGATCGTTATTGATCCGGATGAATCCAGCCTGCACAAGTATCGGGAATCCCGCGCACGCAGCCTGCGGCTTCAGGAACGTCTGGACCGCAGCGGAAACCTGCCAGCAGAAACGAGCGATGGGCAGCGGATTGCAATCCACGGAAATATCGAGTTCCCGGAGGAAGTCAGTCAATGCGTAAAACGCGGTGCTGACGGCGTTGGACTGTACCGCACGGAATTTCTGTTCCTCAGCGGAAATCGTGAACCATCAGAGGAAGACCATTACTCCGCGTACTGCCGTGTTGTGGAGGCCTGTGGAGAGCGTCCTGTCGTCATCCGCACTCTGGATATTGGCGCGGACAAGGTTCCTCAGCTGATGGAAACACAGTTTGCCGATGCTGCGAATCCGATGCTGGGGCTGCGCAGCATTCGGCTCAGTCTGCAAAACACGCCAATGTTCAAGCGGCAGTTGCGGGCAATCCTGCGCGCGTCCGTGCACGGCAATCTGAAAGTGATGTTTCCGCTGGTTTCGTCACTGCTGGAATATCGTCAGGCCCGAATGATTCTGATGGATGTGATGGAAGACCTTGAGGACGAGGGTATTCCGTTTCAGCGGAATATTCCTGTCGGGATGATGGTCGAGGTCCCCTCTGCAGTCATTCTCGCCGAAGAGTTTGCTCGGGAGGTCGACTTTTTTTCGATTGGTACAAACGACCTGATTCAGTATACTCTGGCGTGCGATCGATCAGATCCTGCGGTTGCCAGCCTGTACCGTTCAGGTGACCCCGCAATCCTGCGACTGATCCAGACGGTACTGCGTGCGGCTGACAAATTCGGCAAATCCGTTACAGTCTGTGGTCAGATGAGTTCGGATCCTCGGTTCATCCCGCTCCTGCTGGGTATGGGTCTGAAAAGTTTCAGTGCAACTCCTCAGACAATTCCGGTTCTGAAGGAAGTTGTACGCAGCCTGTCTCTGCCGGACGCGACGCGAATCGCGCAGCATGCGTGCTCGCTCGATCTTGCCAGGGATGTCGAACATTATCTCCAGGGTGAACTGGCTCGACTGTGTCCGGAGCTGTTCGGGGGAGCCCCGTTCTGACACAACTCGCAGTTTAATTCATCCTGCAGAGTATTTTTGAAACAACCATGTTGGGTTTTTATCGCAGCAGAATTCATCCTGAATTCGCTTCCGTTCTGAAGTGACATGCAGTGGTGAATTCCATGCGGACTGGCGGACAATCACATAGCTCCGCCAGGAAAACCGGACAGGATTGATACATGTGGCCGGTGGTGTTCATCGGTGCAGAATAATGAAACACAGGAGCTTCGGCTCCGAGCAGAATTTCGCGTCTGTTATCTCATCATCCCTGATGGGATGTCAGCAACGCAGTTTACTCAGCGAAGTGCACAGGAGAGATTTTCAGAACTCGGATCCTTTCCGGGGTGAAATCAGTCATCTGGCAGGGATGCACATCGGACTGTCCAGCACAGTCGCGAATGTACAGCATCGCCTGCAACCTCCGCTTTTCTCACCGAACAGGATTCTGCGGCATACCAGAAGGGTAGCTGATCAGAATCAACTGTTTTCCGGGCAGACTGGTGGTTTCAGATGCAGAACGCGGTTGTTGCGAACTTTCACGGGGATCTGATATTCCTCAACGTTCGCGGGCAGTAAACCATCTGGTTGTCGATCACTGATCATGTCAGTCAGACCATGTTCAAACTGACCGCCGCCATACTGAACATTCTCACACTGAACATTTTCATCAACAGCAGTTTGCTGTGCTGACGGCTCTGCGTTGCCGGCCTGAATCGAACTTTTCGATCCGGTCGAACCAACGTCGCGGGATTCGGCTGAATCACGAAAGTCGATCATGAAAAAGGAAATGCTCATCAATGTCCTCCAGCCGGAGGAAAGCAGGATTGCGATTGTCGAAGACGGCACACTTGAAGAGCTCTACGTTGAGCGTACCAGTGCTGAGAACTACGTCGGCAATATCTACAAGGGCAAGATTGTCAATATTGAGCCCAGTATTCAGGCTGCCTTTGTTGACTTCGGTGTTGGCCGCAACGGTTTCCTGCATGTCAGTGACGTGGAAATGCAGTACTACCGGCATCTGGTCGGCGATCAGCCCGACGAGGCAGACGACCGCGACGCTGGTGGTCGCGGTGGCCGCTCACCCCGCCAGATGAATGAACGCAACGCACGCAACAAGCCACCAATCCAGAAGATTTTTCAGCGTGGCAGTGAAGTTCTCGTGCAGGTCATCAAGGAAGGCATCGGCAACAAGGGGCCAACTCTCTCCACGTACATTTCCATTCCCGGGCGATACCTGGTTCTCATGCCTGGACTGCAGCGTGTCGGAGTCAGCCGCAAGATTGAAGACGACCGCGTGCGACGTCGCCTGCGGCAGACGATGAAGGCGCTGCAGCCTCCGGAAGGGCTCGGCTTCATCATCCGCACGGCCGGAATTGATCGGGAGGAAGCGGATCTTCAACGAGACCTGAACTACCTCCTGCGACTCTGGGAAACAATCGTTACCCGTCTGAAGAAGACACCGGCCCCGGCAGGAATCTACGAAGAAAGCGACATGATCATCCGCACCATTCGTGACATCTACACGAATGAAATTGACCGGGTGATCATCGATGAGGACGCAGCATGTGACCGAGCCCGCGACTTCATGAAAATTGTCATGCCATCGCACGTCGATCGTATTCAGCGGTACAGCGGCAACGAACCACTCTTTAACAAGTATGGAATTGAAGACGAACTGACGCGAATTCATGATCGTCATGTGCCTCTCCCTGGTGGTGGGTCACTGGTGATCGATCAGACAGAAGCGCTCGTCGCCATCGACGTCAACAGTGGTAGTTTTCGCGCTGACAACGACGCCGAAAAAAGTGCCTATCAGATGAATCTGCGCGCGGCCGAAGCCATTGCTCGCCAGATCCGCCTCCGTGACCTCGGTGGTGTCATCGTCAACGACTTCATCGACATGCGCGAGGAGCGGCATCGCCGCGGAGTCGAACGGGCACTGCGCGAAGCAGTCATGCGTGACCGTGCTCGCACTCGAGTGCTCCGAATCAGTCCCTTCGGACTGATTGAAATGACACGCCAGCGAATCCGGCCCTCACTGAAACGCAGCGTTTACGAAAACTGTCCTTCCTGCAACGGCGTCGGTCAGGTCAAGACCGCCGAAAGCATGTCGCTCGAAATCATGCGGAGAGTGATGACTGCAGCGCCAATGGAAAAAGTGCAGCGAATTGTGATTGAAGTGCACGACCGCGTCGGCAACTATCTGAACAATCGCAAACGCAAGGATGTCATCAATATCGAAGAAGAAAACGACGTTCGCATCGAAATCGTCACCAATGCTGATGTCTCCTTCGAGCACCTGACATTCAGGGCCGAAGATGCCAACGGCAGGGAAGTCGCTCCGGAAAGCAGCGCTCCGCCACAGCGACGCCGCTCTCGCGACTGATGCTGGTCAGATTCCGCTACCAAAAGGAAGGCAGCCAGGAGCTGCCTTCCTTTTTTTGTTCAGGAGTGATCGAGGATTGCGCACAAAAATGCTGCTGTCTGCATCCACATCTGCAGTGCAGAGCCTCTGCGGCATGGAATTGTGTCGGCGCTGCTTCAGCAGCGTCTGCTCCGCGACGAATCCTCCGTGTTACCGGATCTGACTGAAGTCTCCGCTCTCGCGACATCACCTGCGTCCTGACAGTCCTGGCAGGTGTTCCTCCAGCAAAGTGCTCCGCGGTAACTCCCGGATCGGATCACGATGCGATATCCTGCAATCACAAAGCACTGCAATGACACCTCTGTCCCGGCGGCTGACTGCGTGACAGCAGGCTACCTCAACCTCCTCCAGATGCTGGAGGACTTAGTCACATAAGGAACTTCTCATGAATACTGTCTGGATGCTCTCCACAAGGCTCGCGGTTGCTCTGATGTTGTGTGTAACGGCCACCGCACAGGAGTGGAAGAGTGGTGTTGAGTGGCAGGAACCTCCTCTTGTGACACCGGGAACAGCAACTGGTGACCCACCATCTGATGCAGTGATCCTGTTCGACGGCAGCAA
>JALQUR010000532.1 GCA_023260695.1 Planctomycetaceae bacterium | reverse complement strand
GTGAGGAAGGAGTGGCAATCGACGTGCGGGGCCAGACGAAGGATGTGCGATTGCTGAAGAATGTCATCCGTGAGGAACGCGGCACAGCACAGAGAACGGGGATCCGACTGGGCGAGCAGACTCAGCGAATCACCGTGGATGGAAATCAGATCAGCGGTGTCCGGAATGGTGTTGTGGATCTGAGAGCGTCAGGCTGAGTAGTGGGCGAGTGCGGACGTGCTGCCGCAGTGCCGGTCAGTAGTCGTGCGGTCCGGCGGATTGCCGGGCGTCACGGGCACAAGCGTTACGGGCACAGGTGCTGCGGGCACAGCTTCTACGGGCAATGGGACGACGCGCGCCGGTGCTATTGCCAGCGGTGCCGTTTCAGGCAGTTGTGTCGCTGGCAGAGTATGCCCGGAAGCGGAATCAGCAACACGGTCGGGTCAGCCGTCGAGCGAATCCTCGTTCACCGGGTCGCTGGCGTCGGTCACGGTGTGGCAGGACAGATCGAGGCGGGCAACGCCGTTGGCAAGATCGATATCGCGAATCCTGACTTCACGAACGCGCAGATGAGTTCGGGACGACAGTTCGGTAAGCAGTGCTTCGTGCTGATCGGGTGCCAGCAGCTCCAGACGATCAAATTCGACTCGGATTGAGCGACCGGAACCTTTCTTTTTCTTGCCGGTTTTCTTTTCAGCCGGCGCGTCACCTGGGCGTGGGGCATTGCCTTTTGGTTTGCCGCTGGGAGGGCTGTTGTCGTCGGTTCCGGTAAGCCAGGGGCGAAGCAGGCAGGTGCCGACAATCAGCAGGTTGACCACGGCAATTTCCGCATAGCTGGTCTTGTGGTTCGACAGCGAATTAATGACTGCCAGGCCGATGACCACAAACAGCATGGTCATATCCCGCGTGCTCATCGTTTCTGCTCGATAACGCAGAACGCCAAATACCGCGAAGAGCCCAAGGGCCATGCCGATATCAAGTTCCAGTTTCTTCAGTGTGAAACAGATGAAGAACACCGTGATGTTCATCAGCAGTGCGGTAAAGCGAAATCCGCGTCTGATGGAGGCTGCATCCAGAGCGAAAAGCAGAATTGGCAGCAGGAAACACAGATCGAGAACGAAGCGGACGAGCATTTTATACACGTCGTCGTCAAAGATCGGGACGTCAAGGAATTCCATGTGCTGGCGACCTGCTGAGTTTTGACTGGATCAGGTGTGCGTGGAGTGCAGAGTTCGCTGCGGATGATCTGCGGGAACGCTGCAGAATTGTGAGATGAACCGAAATGATCTCTGGATGAATGCGATGCTGGTATCGTGGACGCCGGCATCCTTGATGCTGACGCTGCTTATGCCGGCATGCTACACAGCTGCGACCGGATGCTGCTGTGTTGACTGAATGCCTTTTGGACCCTGGTCATTCCTCAAGCTCAGGACGTTCTCGTCGTCCGCCTCCAGGTGCTGGTCCGCCCGGACCTCCCGGTGGTCCGCCGAAGCCGCCGCGTCCACCGAAGCCGCCGCGTCCGCCGAAGCCACCGCGTGGTGGGCACCAGCAGGACGCCGAGGACCATGTTCCGGGGCTTTACCCCGGACTCGACCTCGCCCGGGGTGATGCGCCAGCGCGAATACTGCT
>JALQUR010000577.1 GCA_023260695.1 Planctomycetaceae bacterium | reverse complement strand
CGGCCGCGGTGCTGCCAGCGCGGCGAATTCAATGTTTCCTGTGTTCACCCGCAACAGTGAAGCATTTTCGCAGGTGCAGCCACCCTGCATCGCCGTTGAGACCATCACTGCCGGGAAGGCCGCCTGAATCCGCTGATCAATTGCGGTCAGAATGAAAGTCTGCGTACCTCCCCCGCTTGCTCCTGTGATTCCGACGCGTGAGGAGTCGCAGTCGTTCTGGTGGGTCAGCCAGTCAAGGGCCCGAATGGAATTCCACGTCTGGAGTCCAAGGGCGTTGATGCATCGCAGTTCCGATTGAGCGCTGAACAGCCCCCAATGATCCGGTTGGCTCATGTGCGGTCGCTGTTTTGCGAAACGGTGTGCGAGTTCATATGAGAGCGAACTGCCATCTGCGTACCCAAGCATGTCATAGAGAAAGACCATGCAGCCCATTCTTGCCAGCTGGACACTGCGTGCCTGCAGGGGATGTCTGCCGCCGATCGGGTCTGTTTCGGCACCAGACTCCAGTTCCTTCTGCATCTGAGCATCACCGTGATCGTGAAATCGACCTTCGGCCCAGTGACCGTGGGGACACAGGATGGTCGGCAGTGGCCCGCTTGCACCTGCGGGACGATAGAGGCTGCCGGTGACAAGCAGTCCCGGACTGCTTTCGAAGAAAACACGATCCACGGTGTAGTCTTCACGTTCCACTCGGCCATGCACCGTAGCCTTGACTGGAGGGCGTGCTGGCATCGGCCAAAGTCCGCATGCTACTCGGATCTGCCGTCGAACGTATTCTGCGCGTTGAGTCCATTCACTGCGGGATGCGGGCGGCTCAAATGGAAAATACCCATTGAGATCCTTCAGACCATCCAGTCGGCGATCGTCTGGAGCGGACAGCGGAGCGACTGGGCCTGCTGCATTTGCGAATGTGGAGGGAACGAGTGTGCCCGCGGAGGCTGCAAGTGCCATACGCAGGAGATTCCGTCTGTGGTGCATGGAAGTTTCGATGGCTGCAGCTCCTGATTACGTGCTGAATAAATCATTGAAAAACACCCACGCCGCCAGACCTGCCTTCAGAAGACAAGTCGCTCTCAGACTGTCGGCAGGTTGGCACTTTTATCGCCGCCACATCAGAGATGTTACCGGCAGCTGGATCATTGTGAGTCTGATGCCAGTTCCGGGTCGCGCTCGGCATCTTCTTTGTAGTACAACGCTGACTCAATCAGAATCTCCTCAGGAACATCATCGCCGTCGAAATATCTGGTGATCATATCGATCGTCATGCTGCCCATCCGGTCCGGAAACTGGATTGGATCACAGACAATCAGGCCGTCTCGAATAGCACGTTTTCCCTCCAGTGCACCGTCGAAACCAATGATCGGGACCTGATCTTCCTTCCCCGCATCTTCAAGGGCGACGCGTGCTCCGAGCGCTGAGGGATCATTGATGGCAAAGATTGCTGCCAGATCCGGGTGCGCCTGAATTGCGTCTCTGGCTGCTGCGTGCCCGGCATCTCGAGCACCGCGGCCATTCAAAACCGTAGCGACGCTGATCTGAGCTGCTCCGGGCTGCTCGTTATGCTCATCGATTACCTCACGGAAACCCTTCACACGCAGCTGGCAGGATTCAACATCCGGGTAGTCAATGACTGCGACTTTCCCTCCGGATTCCCCGATCAGTCGTACCATCGCCTCACCGGCAAGTCGGCCTCCCTGATAGTTGTCGGTGGCAATATGGCAGACAACAGAGCCTTCATCGCCATCGAACTTGATGTCGTTCGTGAAGACCGGAATGCCTGCTGCGTTGGCTTTCTGTATGGCAGTTCCCACGGCTCGCGAATCGCAGGGATTCAGGACAATCGCCGCAACCCCCTGAACGATGAAGTCCTCAATCTGTGCGGTCTGGCGATTGACATCCTGATCGCCGGAAACAACGATCACTTCGTAGCCTGCTTCGCGCCCCGATTCGACCATTTTGTCCGCGATGATCTTGAAGAAGGGATTGGTCAGAGTGAGCGCAGAAAAACCGATTTTCGGAGTTGATTCAGCAGCGGTGGGGGCTGGTGCCGGTGCCGGAGTCGGCTCCTGGTCTGAGGACTGACAGCCGGACAGCACGATGAGGAACAGCAGTGGAATTGTGGAGTACTTCACGGATCTTCGCTCCAGCAGTGTGGGGATGAGATTTTTCATGTGTCTGAATTCCTGCCGTAGTTGCCAACAGGGGTTTTGCCTGACGAGGTGAGCCGGGCCTGATTTCGTGTGATCGCATATTGCGAGGTTTCGGATCGCCCGGAGCTGTCTGTTTCTGATTGCTGAACTGATTGCTGAACTGGCGCTGACTGCGGGCAGGAAATCGATCAGACAGTCTTGTTCCCTCTGAATCAGCCGAACAGCGCGACGTCCGGAGATCAGGAATCGTATCGAATTGCTCCGCAGACGGGAAACTCCCCCGTCCGTCTTCGTGAAAAGTAAGCGTTCCCGTTATACTCCTCGCTGGTCCAGAACTCCGGCTGCAGTTGTGGCTTTGGACTTTCGCAAGGCCTGCACCAGGTGCGTGATGGGCAGGCATTCCTGCAGCGCGGATTCAGGCCGTACTGGATTCAGGCCGTACTGCAGGAATTCCTGTCTGGATGAGTTTCGAAAGTTCTGCCGGGCTCATATGGAAATCAAACCCTGCGTGTTCTGCTTTCGACCACCGTCAGACTGATTCATTTCCGTCACTCTGCTGAATTGCTGTGTTTATGAACCTGCTGTCATTGATTCGTCGGAAGTTTGTTCCTGTGCTGGAAGGATACGCAGTTGAACCCGGTCCATTGCTGGATCTGATCAGGCCGGCACAAGATGCCCGCCATGGAGATTTTCAGGCAAACTTTGCGATGTCCCTGGCAAAGCAATTGGGCCGCAATCCACGGGAACTGGCGGAGCAGATTTCAGCTGAACTGGACCTGAGTGAAATCTGCGAGGCACCGGAAGTTGCGGGGCCCGGGTTCATCAATCTGCGGCTGCGGACAGGATTTCTGCAGGAGTTGATTCAGGGAATTGCGGGTGACGATCGACTGGGGGTGACTCCGGTAAGTCATCCGCGGCACGTGGTGGTGGATTTTTCGTCTCCGAACGTGGCCAAGCCGATGCATGTCGGGCATCTGCGGAGTACGGTCATTGGCGATGCCATCTGTCGCACGCTGCGGTTTGCAGGGCACAGAGTGACCAGCGACAACCATATCGGTGACTGGGGTACCCAGTTCGGCATGATCATTTACGGGTATCAGAATTTTCGTGATGAACAACTGTGGGAAGCGGATCCAGTCACGGAACTGGCTCGTTTGTATCGACTGGTCAGTCAGTTGTCGGAGTACCATGCGGCGCAAGCGGGATTGATTCCGCTGGAGCAGGCGGCAGCGGCGGCCGCAGCTCGCTGTGATGCTCTGTCCGCAGAGGCGGAAACTGCTGAAGGTGACAGTTCTGCGAAGCTGAAGAAACAGCTGTCGGCAGCAAGGAAGGAGTCAGCTGCAGCTCAGGCGGCTCTGACCGGAGCGCTGGAAAAACTTGCAGTGGTTGATGCTGATCCGGAACTTTCAGCGCTGGCGGCAGGGCACCCGACGATTGCTCGGCTTGCTCGCGAAGAAACGGCAAAACTGCATGCTGGTGATGCAGAAAATCTGCGGCTGTGGGAGCAGTTTCTGCCACGCTGTCTTGAAGCGCTGCAGCGTGTCTACGAGCGACTGGACATCAGCTTTGATCTGACGCTGGGTGAGAGTTTCTACAACCCACAGCTGGCAGCAGTCGTGGAGGGGCTTGCCGAACGCGGGCTGGCTGTTTCATCGGATGGAGCGATGTGTGTTTTTCCGGAAGAGGGTAAGGCGCCGTTCATCGTGCGCAAGACGGACGGTGCATACACGTATGCGACAACTGATCTCGCCACCGTGCAGTATCGTCATCAGGAATTACAGGCAGACGAAGTTCTGTATGTTGTCGACAAACGGCAAGCGGAGCACTTTCAGCAGTTGTTCACCACAACTGCTCTGTGGGGGATTGACGGACTGGGGCTGCGTCATGTTTCGTTCGGGACCGTGATGGGAGAAAACGGGAAACCTTACAAGACGCGAAGTGGAGATACAGTGGGGCTGGAGAGTCTGCTGGACGAGGCTGTCAGCCGCGCCCGCAGGATTGTCGACGAGAATGATGATCGGCGGGAGCAGCCAGCGCTGACGCCGGAAGAACGCGGAAGGATTGCCGAGATTGTTGGTCTGGGGGGAATCAAGTACGCCGATCTGCATCACAACAGAGACAGTGATTATGTTTTTGACTGGGATAAGATGCTGGCAACCACGGGGGATACGGCAACCTACATGCAGTACGCCTATGCTCGGGTGTGCGGCATCTTTCGGCGGCTGGGGTTGCGCCGTGAGGATCTGGATTTCAAGGGGACAGCTGTGCTTCTCGAAAGCCCGGAGGAGCGAAAACTTGCTCTGCAGCTGCTCAGTTTCGGATATGCGGTTGAAAGTGTGCTGCAGGAGTATCGCCCGCACCTGCTGACGGCGTGGTTGTTCAGTACGGCAGAAGCTTTCAGTCAGTTTTTTGATCGCTGTTCAGTGCAGAATGCGGAGTCGGACGAACTTCGGAACAGTCGTCTTGTGCTCTGTGACCTGATGGCCAGAGCAATTCGTACAGGACTTTCCCTGCTTGGAATTGAAGTGACCGACACGATGTGAAGCGAAAAGCGAGGCTGGAACGATGTTCGCGGGACGCCGGGGATGGCTTTATTCAGGGCGCCTTCATGTTGACCATCCTTTCTGTTTTTCCTGTTTTTGTTGATTTTCCCAGAGTGAGCGGTGTTGGAGTTGTTGAACGAGAGTTGCCTGACGCATACTTGTCTGATAGCGCCGCGATAACGCGGCAATGGTCTGCCTCATTCCGGGTTACTCAGCGATCTACCAGACGGCCCGGATGAGGGCTTTTTCTATCGAGTAGCCGCCGACAGGCGGCCGTTTCTGTGTAATTCAGGGGGATATTCAGATGAGATTTCTTTTGCTCTGCTCGATGGTCTGTTTCAGTGTCACCGCCACTGCATCAGCCGGCCTGTTCGATGAAGCTGCACCTGCTCCACCGGGGGCCGATGCAGAGCCAGTGCTGTTCGAATCTGTTCGTTACGTTGACACACACGAAATGGCATGCTGCTCAGTGCCGATGGTCGTTGCTGTGAACGACCCCTGCTACGTGGAGCCGGAATGTCACTGCGAGCATGCCTGCGGTGGATGCGGTGGATGCGGTGAATGTAACTGCTGCGAATGTGAAGAACCTGAGCATCCACAGGTGCACATTCAGATCTGTGTACCGAAGTGCTACTGTGAAGAAGATATGAAGGTGACGACTCGCCGCAATGGTGATCTTGTCCGCTACGATTTTGGCAAGTACGCTGTGGACATCAGAGTACGTCGCGGAGTCATCGTAGTTGACTATCAGAACTGAGGAGCCGGCACTGGCTGCTTGAAAGTCTGAATAAGTCATTGGCGGCAGGTCTCGTACCTGCCGCTTTTTTTATCGCTTGCTGCTGCGCTCTGAAAATGTTGTTTCTGGTACCCTTAGTCGTGTTGGAATCGGCCGATGAGTGGACTGGCGAATGATTGTCAGAGTTCTGCTGGTGATGATCGGCTGCGTTCCAGGTCTGTCGTTTACTTTGATGGTGTCTGCGGACTTTGTGATCGATCTGTAAACTGGATTCTGGAGCACGACAGCAGCGGAAAGTTTCTGTTTGCACCGTTGCAGGGTGACACGGCAGCCACAGCGTTACCGTCGATATTTCGTGAAGACCTGAGGACGGTGGTGCTGCACCAGGATGGGAAATACTGGATCCGCAGTGCAGCCGTCTGTCGCATTCTCCAGGGGTGTGGCGGCATCTGGCGTGTGATCGGCGCTATCCTCTGGCTGATTCCCGGTCCACTTCGTGATGCAGGTTATCGCTGCGTTGCTGCTTTTCGCTATAAACTGTTTGGTCGCATGGAGTCCTGTCGAATGCCCAAAGCAGGGGAACAGGATCGATTTCTTCCCTGAATATCGCAGCTTGGCAACCTGTGGATATGCTGGGCAGATGTCAGTGAAGTCGCAGGTTTGAACTCCATGAATGCGGCTTGAGCGTCTGGAATTCCGGTGCCGGTGTTCTGCGTGCCTGAGGTGTCTGCTTTTGCAAACAAGAATCACAACTGATGCAGTGCTGTCCGGGGAATGGTGGCTGTTGCGACAGCCGCAAATTCCATTGACGGATCAGAGAATCGAAAGGAACAGAGTCAGCTGGCTCCGCAATCGTTCGCGTCGTTCCAGAACCGCGCCGCAGCCATTCATATCGATGTCAGAACTGACACAACGTGCGGCCAGGCTGTGCATCAGAATGAACACGCTGAAGCTTGTCAGCAGCGTCGACCTGTCAGACGATTCGACTGGTTCGGCGTCAGGAAGAAATCCAGTGCGGCAGCATGAGCGTTTTGACTTTCCGAGCAGTCGTGAATGGTCTCTGCGGCTGAAGCTGGATCTTGATCGCTGGACACCGGATATGCTGTTCAAGGTAGCAGCTGTGCATGGTGTGTCGCGTCCTGCTCCGTCGATGCTGGACTGGGGGGCCTGCGTGACCTGGCTGGCCGTCAATCAGGCTGAAATCAATGGTGGCCAGATGCCGCTTGAGTTTCTGCTCTATGCAGCATGTGCTGCGGCAGTGATGGTGCTGTATCCGCTGAAGGATGCGCAGGACAGCAGGTTTCTGCAGAAGCAATTATTCTTCAACGAAGATGAGTATGACGACTGGCAGCATCTGGCGATCAGGTTGCTTGAGGAGTATGTGCGGCAGCCATCGTCACTCCTTGCCGATGCGGATCTGGCAACTCTGAAATTCATTCTGTTCCGCGAGAAGGCAATTCTGTTTGATCGCAGCGCAAAATGTTCGAATCTTGTCTGTGATGCACTCCACAGATTCGGGATCTGGGAATGAAAAACGCGGCATCTCGCCGCTGCCTGTGACGAATCCGAGACCGGGCACCTGAATGTTCGTGCAGAACGCTGTCGGTGGTAGTTCTCGGACGGAGGGATCGGTTGCGGCCTGCTTTGTACAGTGGCAGCAGATCAGTGTCAGCAGATCAGTGGAAAAACACTCGGGGATCGGGGGGCGCAGGGGCATTCCGGTGCAGTGTCGCGATGGCTGTTTCTTCAGAATCCAGCCGCAACGCCCTGCACTGCTCTGAATTCCTGAGCATGCAGGGCGTGCATCATTATCCGAATTCACTCTTGACGGATTTCACCGGAAGCAGCGATCTGGAGAACAATGCTGATGCGAGGTCAATTCTGTGTTGGCTGCAGATCCGGATCTTCAATTCTGTAGAGGTGATCAGCAGTTCTGATGAACAACGCATTGCCGGCAATTGCCGGAGATGCCATGACTGCGGATGCAAGTTGATTCTGTGCGAGTTCTTCGAATGTGTCACCCGCTCGAATCACAGTGCAGAGTCCATCCTGGTTGAAGAAATAAAGGCGATCACCAGTCGCAGTTGGTGAAGCAGAGTATTCGCCGGGGAGTCTTGCAAACCAGATTTCCTCGCCGGATTCCGGCTGCAGACAGCGCGCAATTCCTCGATCGCTGACGAAGAAAAGGCGATCATTGGCAACGATTAACGACGGTTTCTGCGGAATCTGGCGATCCGAAATCCAGTCAATGTGACTGTCAGTAACATCCCCCTGTCCATCGATTCGGACAGAGAGCAGGCGGGACTGCATATAACTGGTGGCGATCAGGGCCTGGTTTCTGAACAGCACTGGACGCGGTACCGTGGAAAATCCCAGCTTGCCGTATGCAGCTTTCCAGATTTCCTGACCTGTCCTTGCGTCATATCCGTAGACCCAGTTTGCTGCAGGCGAGATTACCAGTGGACGATCAGCCGTTTCGACGATAAGCGGTGTGCCGTAGGCTTTTTTGAGGGCGGGTGTGGGGTCCATTTCACCTGATCGAGTGGTCTGCCACTCGACATCACCGGTTTTGATATTCAGGGCGACAATTGACTGTGTGTCCATTCCGTCCAGATGAATGACTGCCAGGTCTCCCCAGACCGCGGGTGAACTGCCTGGTCCGTTCTGGTGGTCCAGTTTGAGGTTGTCAACCCGCCAGGCAGCCTTGCCGGTTTCCCGATTGACCGCCGCAGTCCCGTAGGTGCCGAAGTGGCAGACCAGAAAATCTCCCGCGATGACTGGAGTGGGTGACGCATAGCTGTTCAGTGAATGTTTTGGCTCGGGAGACTCAACGGTAAACAGATCAACGTCGTGCTCAATCTTTCCCGTTTCTCGATCGATGCAGATTGCCTTGAGTTGCAGAGTGCCGGCCAGTTGCAGGTTGTTCGGATTCTCAATCTGTGCGAGTCGGGCTTTCAGCTCTTCCTCTGAGAGTTCCTTCACGATTGCTGTTGTCAGCCAGATCTGTGTGCCTGAAATCACGGGGGAAGAATGACCTTCACCGGGAACAGGCGTCTTCCAGACCACGTTTTCAGTCTCGCTCCATTTCAGCGGCAGTCTTTCGGTGAGTGAATGGCCCTGTCCATCCGGTCCGCGAAACTGAGGCCACTCGTCCTCCGCGGAGGCAAGGGAGACCATCAGGAGAAGAGCCAGCGCACAGGAAAACTGTTTCATCGAAACGCTCATTCAAAAAAGCTTCAGTGGGTGTGAGGGGAGGTTTGCGGGGAACGATGGCCTGCAGGCAACTTATTTCTGCTGAGGCAGCTGCAATGTCAGCTTCTGCCCATTGCGGACGACATCGACAGCGATGGTCTTCCCCGGCAGAAGTTGCGTGGTTCCATATCGCAGGACATCAGATTCGGTCGCCGTTGAGTTCTGGTTGTTGAAGGCAATGATGACATCGTCAACCTGAAACCCGGAGCGTTTTGCTGTTGCATGCTCATTGTACTGCCCCACGTAACGGACTCGCAGCGCCATGCCACTCTCAGGGATACCATTCCGGCCACGTTGTTGTGGCTCAACAGCTTCCAGTCGCAGGCCACCAAGCACCATTCTGCTCAGACCCCACGCACTGACGCGCCAGTCGATATTGTCTGCTTCCTTCCAGCCATCCTGCAGCAGGATCTGCAGGTTCAGTTTCCTGCTGTCTCGCTCGACAACTGCCGTCAGCGTGCCGCCCGTGGCCGGGATGGAATTCAGCACCCACTGAATATCCGCGGTGGAGAGCAGCGGCTGTCCATTGAGCGATTCGATGCGGTCACCCTGCTTCAGACCTCCGCGGTCTGCAGGCGACCCCGGAGTGACATCGCGAAGGCCTGATCGCTGATCAGGGTCGAGGATCATGCCGATGGACTTCGGGTGCGGGTACGGGCTGATGATATCTGCCGGGATTGGCTCTGAACGGGAGCGGTAGAAGTCACGAACAGCGTCTCCGATCTGATGACAGTGTATGCAGCTGCGAGCAACCTGTCCGCTGTAGTCGAGTTCTCCCGTATAGCGTTCTCGCAGGGCAGGAAAGTTTTCAGGATGATCAAACAAGGGTGCGGGGCCTGTCTTGGCCAGCAGGGATTCGCGAGATTCCGGCCATCTCCGGTGAAGGGCAAGGGCACCGTTCAGTGCTTCTGCCAGCCCTTTCAGGGAGACATCCCCAATCCACTCCGTGCGATGGCTGCGGGTTCCGAAACGCCCGTAGATGGTGCGGTCAGCATTCAGCATAAAGACGGCAAAGGACTGGTCCGTATCGAACTGGAACAACGACAGATCAAGTCCGTTCGTGGAAACGATCCGCACGCAGACAAACTGTTCCAGCAGCGGACGCAGAACTGGATCTTCATCGACGAGGTCGTCGTCAAGTTTCACACATTCCTCGCAGGGGATGCAGCGAAGTACGACAAGCAGCGGCTTTCCGGTCTGGCGAGCTCGTTCAAATCCGGAATCAAGATCGTTGTAAATCCAGAATCCGGCCTCTGTCACCCTGTCGCGATCCTCCCGCACTTTCTGATCGCGAGTTTTCTGCTGGGCCGCTGCGTAGGGAAGACTGGAAGCGATGGCTGTGAGGGCAATGATTGCGAGAGCGATGCGACTCATGGCTGGATTCTCTGCGTGGTGCTGGAACGTCCCGGCCTGTTATCATAAGCGAACAGAAGGTGTTCTGGGAATCGACAGACGCTGCCAGGAGACGATTCAGGTCAGCCGTTCATACAGCAGGAGTCGGGAGATGAGGCAGGCGGTATTGTGGATCGGCAGGGTGGTGCTGGCGACTGGCCTGTGCTGCGATCTGTCCGCGGGGCCTGTGGTCGTCGAAGCAGGACAGTCACTGCAGGCGGATGTCGTGATTTACGGAGGGACCTCGGCTGGAATCATTGCGGCGGTGCAGACAGCCCGGATGGGACGAACAGTATTGCTCATCAGTCCCGAGTCGCATCTCGGTGGAATGTCCTCATCCGGGCTCGGGTTTACCGATACAGGCAACAAGGATGTAATCGGCGGACTTGCTCGGGAATTCTATCGGCGTGTCCAGCAGCACTATGAGCAGTCTGATTCGTGGCATCTGCAGCAGGCGGAAGACTACGGCCGGTTTTCAACCGGTCAGGATGCGATGTGGGTGTTTGAGCCGCATGTTGCCGAACAGATTTTCGAACAGATGCTGGCGGAAGCTGACGTCGAATTGCTTCGTGGCCAGCGACTTGAACGCAGTCAGGGAGTGGTCCTGAATGAGAATCGGATCACTCAGATTGAACTGGAATCAGGTCTGATCGTTTCCGGGACCGTGTTTATCGATGCCGGCTACGAAGGCGATCTGATGGCCGCAGCTGGTGTAAGTTTTGCTGTCGGCCGTGAAGCAAACTCCACCTATGCAGAGACACTCAACGGAAATCAGCCCGGTCAGAACACGCATAATCATCGATTTGTGACCAATGTCGATCCCTTTCGTGTTGCCGGGGATGCTGACAGTGGTCTGCTGCCCGGAGTGGAGGCTGCTGGAATCGGTGCCGAAGGATCCGGGGACGGTCGGATTCAGGCCTATTGCTTTCGCCTGTGCATGACTCGCAATCCGCTCAATCGAATTGCCTTCGCGAAACCCGAGAACTTTCAGGAGCAGGATTATGAACTTCTGTTTCGCACATTTGAGTCCGGAGATCTGCGAGTTCCGATGAGTCCGGCGCTGCTGCCCAACCATAAAACGGATACCAACAATAACTACGCTGTTTCCACGGACTATATCGGCCAGAACTATCGGTACCCGGAGGCTGACTACGAAGAACGCGAAGCGATCATACAACGACATCGCACTTATCAGCAGGGATTGATGTGGGCGCTGACCAGTCATCCGAGAGTACCGGCTGAAGTGCGGGACGAGATGTCGCAGTGGGGACTGGCCGCCGACGAGTTCAGCGACAACGAGCACTGGCCGCGGGAACTCTACATTCGGGAATCGCGGCGAATGGTCAGTGATTACGTCGTGACGGAGTCCGACTGTCGTCGGCTGCGAATCTCCGGAGATTCTGTGGGGCTGGGCAGCTATAATATGGACTCGCACAACGTGCGTCGATTTGTCAGCGAGTCCGGCTATGTTCAGAACGAGGGGGATGTTCAGGTGTCGCCGGGAGGGGCGTACCAGATCAGTTACCGCTCAATTGTTCCGGCGCGCGGTGAGTGTGAGAATCTGCTGGTGCCGGTCTGCCTCTCTGCTTCTCACATAGCCTATGGTTCCATTCGCATGGAGCCGGTATTCATGATTCTGGGGCAGAGTTCCGCAACAGCAGCGGTCATGAGCATTGAGGCCGGCTGTGCCGTGCAGAATCTGCCCTGGAGCAGTCTGCAGCAACGGTTACTCAAGGATGGGCAGGTGCTGCAACTTCCTGCAGGGTCAACGCCACAGGTGATTCTGCGGCCTGAAGACCTGCCCGGCGTTGTACTGGATGATTCGCAAGCTGTACTCAGGGGTAGCTGGTCCTCAAGTTCATCCAATCGCAGGTTTGTCGGGACGGGGTATCGTCACGATTTCAACAGCAACAAAGGGAGCAGCGCTGCGGAATGGTTGTTTACTGCTCCACGGGCAGGGAAATGGGAAGTGTCGCTGTCGTGGTCTGCGCACGCGAATCGGGCTGAAAACCTTGCGGTCAGAATACGAACGAAGTCAGTATCCGAGACGGTGCTGGTGGATCAGACGCAGGCTCCGACCGAGGATGCGCTGTTCGAACCGCTGGCGGTCGTCATTCTGGAGGCTGGCCAGCAGTTGTCCGTGTCGCTTTCGAACTCCGACACGAACGGATATGTAATTCTGGATGCACTGCGTCTGCGTGAAGTGGAGTGACGGCCAGCGACGATCACGTTCTTCTTCCGCCACTGCGGGGACGCAGAATCAGCAATGCCACGGCTGCGACAGCAACCAGCGGCAAGGCTCCTTTCACGCGAGGCAGGAAAAAAGCGATGGCCGCGATCAGGATCAGTGGCACCGGCGAGATGACAGCCCACGCGGCGGGTCGTCTGCGTGACGGAAAGCAGATCCACAGGGAAGAGAATACAAAACCGATTCTGAGGCATGCCGCAGGCCAGAATGTCCCCTGCGGACTGGTGAACCAGCCCGCACCGCCAGCGATCAGACACAAAGAAGCCACGATCGCCACGCGTTGTCGCTGACTTCGATATGCCAGAAACTGGCGTTCGATTTCGTGCTGATCAGGCATTTCGAACTCTCGAATTGATCTCAGTGTGTGGCATTAAACAGCGTCAGGGGACAATCTGATCCGGCATCCGGATTGCATCGCGACCGACCCCGGCAGCAACGAGGGTGTTAATGAGCTCAGTCTCGGCAGCCGCCTGAGCGGTTTCGCGGCGTTGAATAAACACTCTGACACCGGTTCCATCGCCAGTGGCCCTGGGGGCAAGTGTTGTGATCTGACTCAGTTCTGCGGGGCGATACAACGGTTCAGGTTCATCAGGAATCCGCAGCAAAAAATCCTGTCCATCAATAAGAACGGTCAGGACCCCACTGGAGATGGCGGCCGCATCCTCTGATGAGAGAACGGATCCGGGTATCTGACTGTTGTCCTGCACCTGCTTTGTTTCCGTCAGCTCTGAATTCTCTGAGTTGTCGGCAGACTCAGAATTAAGGCTGATCCCGGAGCCACTATCATTGAGAATCAGCAGGGCCGCGATACCGACGAGTATTGCGCCGCCTGCAAACCGGCGAACCGAGAACTTTCCTGATCGGGTGGCAGAGGTGTCTGCTGAATCGCCCGGCATCTGAGGTACTCCCAGGAGGGTGTAAGGCTGGAATCTGTTCGCTACTGGAGACTCTGCAACTGGAACAACTGCGGACCATTGGGACAGTGCCCGATGACCGTGGAGTCGAACCAGCGTGTGCCGCCTGCATCCCTGCGCAGAGCTTCAAGCAGCATTGGCAACCCCTGCTGGGCAGCGAGCCGATACCTGAGCGAGGCTCTGTCTCCCCAGGTCAGCAGCACAAGTACGAGGTTATGCGGGTCCGAAAACTTCTGGCTCAGCATACCAATTCTGCTGGCAAATTCTTCAGGCGATGAAAAGTCGGCCATGAATTGTCCTTGCCCATCCGAGATTACTGCGGAGCCTGCGGCGGAAATATGCACTTCCCAGAATGTCACGCGTTTCTGCATTTCATCAACCTGCATCAGAAAGTGAAACAGGTCATCCCCGCCGGAGTTGAGCTGGGTCTGCAGACGGCCGACAGCCTGCTCAAGTCGTTCGGCATCCTGCCCCCGCTCTGCCGACTGCAGTTCAAGAATCTGCTGGAGTGCACGTTCCGGCAGATTCAGATTCCTGCGGAGAATTTCAGCGGCCGTCTGATGCTGACTGAGCATGCTGCGGTAGCGTTCGTCGTAGGTTGCTGCGATCTGGTTGATTCGCTGTAATTCCTGTTCCATGCGTGCCTGTTGTTCCTGTGCCTGTTGCTGCACAGCCGCCTGTTCCCGTTGCAGGTCCTGGAACTGACTCTCGCTGCGTTCACGATTCTCGAGGTACTGAGAAAACAGCACGATCAGCATCAGGTCCAGCATTGGAGTGAGCTGCAGAGCAAGTCGGCGGACGGGGATTGCCATCAGGCTTTGTCCCCCTGCTCTGCAACCAGCCTCAGTTCGCGTTTTGCCCGTCCGATCATCTCGCGAATGCCAGAGCGACATTCGGCAAGGCGAGCGACATGAACTTCCTGCAGACTGCTGATGAACAGCAGCAATACGGCTGCCGTGAGCCCGGCGAATGTTGACCAGATGGAATCACCGAATCGCTCCATCACAAGGTTGACACCTACTGTGTTTCCGGTGGAAGTTTCTGACTGCAGTGCGGAACCAATTGCGAGGACTGTTCCAAGTACACCGGCAAGCGGGTAGGCCTCAATCATTGTCCGCGCCGAATGGAATACGGATTCGAACCGAAGAGAATTCAGGTAGTTGCGACGCTGGTCGAGAATGTCAAGTCGGTTGAGACAGAGCTGTCGGTCCGCCTGCCGCTGTGGATCAGACAGCACATCTCCCACATCCTGCAGAAAAGCATCGATCTGGGTTTCAAGAGCCGTTCCCCGAGGCAGCTGGCTTCTGTTGCTCAGGCCATGCGTGAATTCGTCGAGAGTTTCCGTGAGTTGCCGCAGGTCGCGTTTCCTCCAGGTGCGGAGCAGCAGAAACAGAAACAGGTGCAGCACCGCGACCATGGCAATGGTCGGTGTTGCAAGTGTGGAACAGAAACGCAGCCACTCGCCCGGTTCCATCGAATGTGGGAGTTGTAGAGTCATTGGTGATTCTCTGCTGGACTGAACTGACATTCCCTATTTTAGCACATCCGGGGGTACAGCGTGGGGCTGTTTTCCGGAGTGAGCCATTTCTGCTGCTGCGGAGAGCGGGGGCCTCTCCCGCTGCGGGCTCAGTCGGAAATACTCTTCATGTTCTGCCAGAAGTCAATTTCTCTGCGGACACCAGTTTCCGGAGCGGCGGCAAAACTGGCGGCATTCGGCCAGAGCTGCAGCTGACCGTCCCGCAGCAGGCCAAATCGGGTGCCGACAATCAGAGCCTCTCTGAGGTCGTGGGTTACAAAAACGCTGCTGATTCCGAATTCCGGGCAGAGTTCGCGAAAGAACTGCTGCAGACGCATGCGGACGTCATTGTCAAGGCCACTGAATGGTTCGTCCATCAACAGAATTGAGGGCTCTGCAAGCAATGCTCGACCGAAAGCGCACCGCTGTTTCTGGCCTCCGGAAAGTTCCTGAGGATACTGTGTGGCGACATCCTGAAGTTCGAGAATGTCAAGAACATGTGCCGTCCTGGCGGTCACCTCGGCTGGTGAGACAGAGCGCATTCGCGGGGAAAACGCGATGTTGTCGAACACTGTGAGATGCTCAAACAGCAACGGTTGCTGCTGCATCAGCAGCGTCGTTGCGGAGTTGTTCCCGCGCGCATTTCCAGGTGTGGATTTCGGTGCAGGTTGTACCGTTCCGCTATGGGTCAGTTCCCCCGCGAGGCAGCGCAACAGAGTTGTTTTTCCGCATCCTGACGCCCCCATAATGACAAGAATTTCCCCGGTGGAGAGTGTCAGACTGACATCTTTCAGAATGCTGCGACCGGCCAGTTGCACACTGATGGAATCGGCAGTGAGAATCGGCAGATTATTCATACCTGCACTTTCAGTCACTTAACCCCTCCGCACCGTCATTCAGGATTGCCGGTAACTGCATCCTTTGAACAGCCAAAGGTATGCCGAATACAATCGCCGGGCTCATCAGCATGATCGCAGCCAGTGCCGCCTGATTCAGTCCGGCTTCCCGCAGCAGCGCAAACAGACGCACAGTAATCGTATCAACACGCCCGCCACCGATAACAGAAACGATGCCGTAATCCAGCCAGCTGAACAACGCAGTCTGGAGCAGACACAGGGGAAGCAGGCGTCGCACTCGAGGCCAGATGACGTGCATCCAGATGGCTGGAGCAGACCCACCAAGATCCTTCACCAGACGGATCATCTGGTGTGTCTGATGATTCCAGACATCGCGCAGGATGATTGCTGCAAATGGTGCGGCAAAAACAAGTTGAGCGGCGACCACTCCCGCAAGGCTGCCGGCCAGCGACAATCCTGCCAGCAGCTGATACAGCGAGACTGCTGCAACGACAGGAGAGATGATCCACGGAAGAAACAGAATCACACGCATTGTGATTCCGGTGCTCAACGCGGCCGCTCTGCTCATGATCAGCCCGATTGCTGTTGCGGTGAACGATGTCAGACAAGCAAGTGCAGCGGACGTTCCCATCGCCGACAGGAGTCCAGTGTCCTGCGATAACAGTGTCCGCCAGTTTGTGAACCCGGGGTGGTCGGGAAGCAGACGCGGCCAGCTCCAGCCAGTACCACACGACAGCAGCAGCAGCGGTCCGGCAATGACGATGACTGTGGAGCAGAGCAGCAGGTATCCAACACAGCGCAGGCTGCCCTCGGCGCTGCGATTCTTTTTCGCTTCGCCGTGATTTTTTTTTGCTTCGGATTGTCGTGAGAGACTACTCACGTCTGGCGGCCTTCCCTGCAAAAGCTGCGATCGTCAGCACACCCACGATGAAATAGACGGTTGAATAGACGAATCCCAGTGGTCGCTGATCGAGGGAAAACTCCCCCGAAGACTTTTGAATCAGGACTGAAATCATGCGGGGAGACTGCTGTCCCAGCAGCAATGGGGCCTCCCATGCGGAGAAATTCCAGAGAAACGTCAGCGCCAGCATACCGCGACTGCGCTGCAGCAGCATGGGAAGCAATACATGCAAAAATGCCTGCCACCGACTCGCGCCAAGCTGTACTGCCGTACGCACGTAGCGATGCAGTCCATCTGCTTCCTGAATGCGCAGCTGAAACAGAGTCAGCAGGGGCATACTGCAGCACGTACCGCAGAGGATGATACCGATGGAGCAAGGGTCATTGATCAGCGCTGGAAAGCTGGTGGGGGACTCAAGGAGTCCGCAGTGATACAGGAGCCGTGCGATCAGGCCACCGGGGGCCAGCCAGAAGCGGGTGAGGGTTGCGGCGACGACAACCGGGACGGCCATGGCCAGCCACAACGCGGATTCAATCAGTCGACTTGATCCCGAGTGGTATCGCAGGAGCGTAAACAGCAGTGATCCGGAGAGACTGATTGCTGTCACAGCGGATGCAATCAGAGCAGAAAGCTGCAGGCTTTGTCGCAGTGCCGGTGACGACATGGCCGCTGCCCAGAATCGTGTTGTCAGACCCTTGCTGAGCAGGCCAGTCACACCCAGGCTGTAGCAGAGCCCGTGCAGGAACAACTGCAGGAAGAGCAGGCCAAGGCCGATGAGCAGCAGGCGGCCGATAATCAGATCGCCGAACCTTGCCGCAGGAAGCAGGCGGCTATTCGGAAGCTTCGAGTATCTGCGTGCGGAATCCTTCATGGAGGCGGATCATGACTTCTGCTGCAGGTTCCATCAATGCCCGTTCCCGCAGTTGTTCTGCGGGTGGCACGCGAATTCTTCCCGCAACGGATTCAAATCGCTGTCTCCATTCCGGGGAGAGCAGATTCAGGTCCAGTACAGTGCCATCTCCCCAGACTGCGGGTGTCAGTTTCTGCAGTTGTGCTTCCGGAGAAATGAGATAGTTGATGACGATCATGGCCGCATCCTTTTGTGATGCGTTGAACGGAATTCCGAGGTAGTGCGTGTTTCTGATCGTTCCCCAGTCCGGAACGTATCCGCGTGCAGACTCCGGCAGGATTCCCTGATTGACCTTGTTGTCGACTTCACCATCGTTGTTGCTCATCGTGAAATCCACCTCCGCTGTGCTGAACAGATGATGCAGTTGTGCGACATCTTCGGGGAACACTGTGCCTTCGCGCCACAGACTGCGGCGGTGTCTGCGGATCCATTCCCAGAGCCGACTGGACGCCGCGTTCCATTCCTGTTCATCAAAAGCCTGTGAAGCACGAGGTTTCTGTGCAGAAGTCTGACCGTCGTCTGCGAAACGCAGCAGCAGGCTTTTCAGGAATGTCATTCCTGTAAAGCTGCAGTCGAACGTGAATCGTCCGGGATTCTCGTGAATCCAGTCTTCAAGTTGCTGCAGTGTGCGGGGGGGATTCGGAACCCTCTCTGAATTGTGGATCAGCGTCATCTGCACGGTACCCCAGGGGCACTCATAACCATCCACAGGCTGCTGAAAGTCGCGAGAGATAAACGGGTCCTGCCAGTTGATGAATTCGGCGTTGGGGAGCAGTTCTGTGAAGGGACCTGCCAGGGCATTGATCTGGCGGAGCTGATAGAACGTCTCACCGTTGATCCAGACAATATCAAAATCACCATGAGTGCGGTGGGCTTCGAAGTCGCTCATCAGGCGTGTCACAAGTGCATGCCCTCGGACTCCTGAGAATTCGAGTTCAATGTCGAAGTGCTGCTTCAGCCAGGGACGAACTTCAAGCCGCATCCATGAATTGATCTGTGGATCTCCATCCCACATCGCCATGCGAACCACGGAACCACGCGAGGCAAGCTCGCGTTCGGACCACTCCCTTTCGTTGGTGATGTCTGCATGCAACGCCGGTGGTTCATCGCAGCCTGATTGCAGGACATTTGCGAGGAGAAGGAGCAGTGAGACGGTCCTGTATTTTGCCTGATTGGGGGGCATGGTCTGCTGGTGTCTTTGTGACGCTGCTGCAGGTTCTGGGGATGATGCAGAATCACCGGGGCTGATAAAAGCCGTGAACATACGCAAGGAATGGAGTTCTGCAATCGTTGTAGTCGCCAGATCCCAGAATGTGTGAGTAAATCGAATAATTGCTTCTTCCCCGCACTGATCTGCATAAAACCCCGCATTGGCTGCTTCAAATCTGGCGAGATTGTGCAATTCATACTTACAAAGGTTGGGAGATCTGAGACAGATGCAAAGAGTATGACGGCGTCAAATTCGGCTCTCCGAGAGGGGACTCCGGTGACAGTCCCCGGCACCGCTGCGAATGAAGCACGTCGTGCGGCTGTTCAGAACTCCGAACAATCTGTACAGCAGACCGCCCAATTGATCTCAACCAGGGGAATCACTTTGCTGGCTCGCAAACATCTGATCTGCGCGTTGACAATCGTGGTTTGGCACATTGCTTGTGCATGGCCATTGCTGTGGGAACGCCTGCAGATTCCGTTCTACTGGCCAATGGTTGCAGTACTGCCTGCTGTGTGGTTTTTCTGCGCTCGCTCCACAGATCAGATCAGCTTTGGCCGCATTGAGCGAAACGCCGGGATGGTGAGCAGCATGGTGGCTGCAGTATGCCTGTTGCTCGGGACTCCGTGGGGGGCACTCTGCACCCTGTTCCTGCTCAGTTGCGTGGTGTTTTTTCGGATGCAGAACGCTTCGGGGTCCCGACGGATGGGGCGGCTGGTTTTCCTGCCGCTGCTGCTGACCGGATTTACTCCGGCCTTCGGAAGTCGTATCTGGAGCTGGTGGGTCTCCATTTGTACTCAGACAGTCAGTGTCTGGAGCAGCTATTCTGCAGCGTGGAACCTGCCGGAAGGCGGAACATTGAGCTTGTTGAATGGGAAAGTCAGCGTTGAAGAAATCTGTTCAGCATTCTTTTCACTCTGGTTTCTAGTGCTGGTCTCAGTGTGCTGGTCGCTCTGGAATCGTCGTTCGGAAGTGCAGCTGATTCTGCTGCTGGCTAACACACTTGTGATTGCCACCGCTGCAAGGATTGTGCTGGGGGTCCTTCTGACACTTGTGGTCGGTTCAGGTGGCAGCGAGGTGCTCAGTCTGCTGGCTCATCTGGCCATTCTCGTTGTGACCATCGCCTTGATCATGTATGCGGATCTGTTCGTTTCGTTTCTTACGGATTTTGTTCCGTCTCAGGAGATGCTGGATACCGGGCGACGCGGGAATCCACAGTCGGAAGATTCTGCGGATGGCAATCCACTTCTGGATCTCTGGAATCGCTATGTTGCGGCCAGTGGTTACGACGCTGGTCAGAGGACGCCGTTCTTTCTCCCAAACGGGCAACTGGTGCCGGTTGGCGCCTCGCTGAAAGAGTTTGCCTCAAGCTGGTGGATCAGTAGAAATCGAGAAAAGCTGCTCTCTGTTGGCACTCTGCTGCTGATCCTTCTCGTTACTGCCGGCAGCATTGTGGGGGCTCGATCCCGGCAGTCAGAAATGCAGCTCCAGTATCGCTCACAGGTCAGTGCAGCAGCTGCGGCCGGTGACAGTGCCCTGCAGGAATTGTGTCTGAAATTCCTGATCTCCTGCGGCAGGCATGACTACGAAGTGGAACAGGAATACGCAGATTTCCTCTGGGATCAGGGGCGTCATGCTGAGGCCTGGCAGATTATGACGCGGCATGCTGAGGTACCACCGCATGGCTTTGCTGCGGCACACCTCTGGCTGGCGAAGCGGGCTGATGATCCGAATGCGGCTGAACCAATGGCTATGAGTGACGTTGTGAGGCATCTGCAGCAGTGTCTCAAGTCAAATCCGAATTCTCTGGAAGCGAACCGTATGCTGGCTGAGCTGTATATGGGACGTCGCAACTGGAAGCAGGCTGAGCATCACCTGGATCGGCTGGTGCGTTACGACCGCAGCCAGACCCTGAATCTGCTTCGTGTTCGCCAGCACCTCGGAATCAGTATTGCGGAGGACGACGCAGGAGCGGAACGCATCAATGAGCTGAAGAAATCCGTTTCATCGCAGGTGTCTGTGGATCCGCAACAGATTCAGGAACTGGTGCAACTGCTGTTGCTTGTTCAGGAATTTCCCGAGGCACTTGAAGTCGCGGAGAGTGCCTGCGAGAAGTCAGACTCTGCTGAATTGAGAACGATTCTGGCCGCCTTGAAGATCTCTCAGGCAACCCTGCTCCTCAATGGCCGGATTCTGCAGGCAGATGTGTGCAGGGAACTGGTCACTGAGGCTCTGCAACTGCACCCTGAAAACATGGTCGGCATTCAGCTGGCAGCAGAACTCAGAAGCCGAGGGATGGATCTGGAGCTTGCCAATAGTGATGAAATTGAACAATTCTGGGCGGCTCAGGCGTCCGGGGCATCGCCACATCCGCTGGCGGTTGGATTTCTGGCGTCTGCATTGGAGGCGGCTGGGAAGCAAAGTGAAGCAGTCGACGTTCTGGCCGCTGTTGAAATCACCGAATTTGCCGGAATGGAGCAAAAGGTGCGGCTGCTGATGTCACTGGATCGCGTCGAGGAAGCGCAACTGTCTGTAGAGGAGTTTGTTGCCGCAGGGGGATTTTCTGATGTACCGGGCAAGTCGCGATTTCGGACAGCGGAACTCTACGCCCGGTGCGGAATGTATGAAAAGAGCAGAGGTCTGCTGCTGTCGCAGGACGGGGCATTCTCCGGGCAGCCCGGAGAATGCAGTAGCTATGCTCGATGTTGTCTGATGGAATTCGACCAGTTGACAAAACATCCCGGTGAGTTTTCAGCAGCGTCAAGGAAGTGGAAGCCGGAACTGGCTGGTGATGTTGACGTCGATCATCTGATGGAACTTCTTGACCATGCTCTGGGTTGTGCGGCCAGTCGGCTCACCGCAGTTGACCGCCTGCTGCGGTTATCGCTGTCGGATGAAAAACTCAGGGGGCAAGCTGATCGGATGCTGGCACAACTGCGGGCGGAAGGTGAGGATATCGTTGATGTGCTCACCACCATGGGCTCGCGATCACTTGAGCTGGGAGAAGCAGATCCTGCCATTGTGCTGCTGGAATCTGCTAACAGGCTGACGTACGGTCGTGATCCAATGCTGCTCAACAACCTCGCAGTCGCACTCGTTCGAAATGGGGGTGGTGAAAACGCCGTCACTGCTCTGCAGCTGCTGAATAAGGCTCGAGAGCTGGATCCGGCCAGTGCCGATGTGCTTGCGTCTCGTGGGGAGGTACGCTTGTTGCTCAGAGACTGGAATCAGGCGCGAGAAGACCTGCAGGAGTCCTTGAGGCTCAATCCGAATCAGCCCGGAGTGCACCGGATGCTGGCGGCCGTCTGGGACGGTCTGGGACTGACGAGCAAGGCGCGTGTAGAGCGGCGCACCGCGGATCTGTTGGAATCCGGGTTGCTGCGGAATCCCGGCTGATGTGATCCGACAGGCATTTTTTGCCCGGATGCGTACTGCTTTACCCTTGCGGTGCCTGCCTGAAGCCTGCCTGAAGGATGTCCCCGATATTCTCGGCCGGCTCCAGTGCGCCATTTGCAGTGAATTCCCTGTTTGGCAATGCTGGTGAACTTCCGGAACAGGTGCACCGCTGCGGTTCACCTTGTGGTGGCGGGTTGATTATCATCCCCGCTGGCGATTTGCCGCCCGTACTTCTGATTCAGATAATGTCGCCCCCTTGCCAAATCTCTGCGAATCGTCTCGTTTCGCACATGGTCCGGTTTGGTATCTGGTGCGACCGGAGATGAACGCATGCATAAAAACCGCCAACCAGCTGGTCTGCTCAGAGCATTTGTCCTGTTCTGTATCGCCTCCACATTGCTCATCGGAGCCCGGTTTTCCGTTGTTGCCGATGAAACTGAGGTGGATCCGGTTCTGGCCCGGGTGACGCACGATATTACTTATCTGGCTTCCGACGAACTCCAGGGACGCGGTGTAGGTACACCGGGAATTGAACTGGCAGCAGACCATATTATTTCCGTCTACAAGGAATCAGGTCTGCAGCCGGGCGGTGTGGATGGGACGTGGAAGCAGCCATTCGAAATTGCCATGGGTGATGTCCAGGTAGCAGCGGATACTCGACTGCGTCTGACAGGTCCGGATGGGAAAGATCTGTCTCTGGAAATGAAGAACGACTATCAGCCGTTGCGGCGTGGAACAGACTCCGGGAAAGCATCCGCGGCTCTCGTATTTGTGGGTTATGGAATCACCTCTGCAGAAGACGCATTTGATGACTACGCTGGTGTGGATGTGAAGGGAAAGATCCTTGTCATGATCCGTCGGGAACCGGCCACTGAGGCCGGTGGTGCCTTCGCGGGACCGGAAACGAGTGATCATTCCTACATTGACCGAAAACTTGAGCTGGCGGCGGAAAACGGTGCTGCCGGGATATTGTTTGTCAATGACAAGGGTTCTGCTCCCACCGCGGAACAGGATGAACTGGTGGACGTATCGCAATTCGGAGTCAGGGATGCGGGATTCCCATTCATGCAGGTGAAGCAGCACGTGCTTGATCAATTGCTGCAGGCAACTCCGATCATGGTCGGAGATGACGGAACAAAGCTTTCTTCGCTGACAGAAGTCAGCCAGTGGATCGACGGCAATCTGAAGCCACTGTCACAGCCGCTGACAGGGTGGAATGCGGAAATGGTGACCGAATTCCGGGTTGAATCCGTAACTGCTCACAATATCGTCGGTGTCATTCCCGGAGAGGGGCCGAAGTCGGACGAAATTGTGGTCATTGGTGGTCACTACGATCATCTCGGGCTGGGTGGGTTTGGCTCTCGTGCTCAGAACCGTTCTGGAGAAGTGCACAATGGTGCCGATGACAACGCCAGCGGCACGGCTGCGGTCCTGGAACTGGCCCGCAGAATGGCCGCTGGGCCGACTCCCGCAAGAACGCTTGTGTTCATCTGCTTTTCCGGGGAAGAACGTGGACTGCTGGGCAGTTATCACTACGTGCAGAATCCACTGTTTCCACTCGAAGATACGGTGGCGATGATCAACTTCGATATGATTGGTAACCTGCGCGAGAATCGCGTGGAGGTGACCGGCGTCGGAACTGCAGATCAGTTTGAAGCTGTGGCGCAGGCCGCAGATGAAAAGATCTCCGTCGATACAACTCTGAAACCCGGGGCATTCGGGGGCAGTGATCATCTGCCGTTTGTGCAGAAGAGAATTCCGGTGTTGTGCTGTTTCACAGGAATGACCTCGATTTATCACACTCCGGATGACGATGCCTCAGCGCTCAACATGCCGGGGGCTGTGCTGGTTATTGATTACGCAGAGCAGTTGCTGCGTGGTGTTGACGCGCTTGAAGATCGCCCGGTCTGGTCACAGGCACAACCCGGGCGTCAGCGGACTCCCGCTGGAACCGCATATCTTGGACTGCAGCCGGATCTTGCTGCCAGTGACAGCAGCGGGATCGTTGTTCGTGCTGTGCGAGCTGATTCGCCCGCTGCGAAGGCAGGGGTGATGACAGGAGATGTCATTACAGGTGTGGGGGGCGAGTCAGTTGAAGGATACGAGTCGATCGTGAATGCGTTGAGAGAATCATCTCCCGGTCAGAAGCTGAAGCTGAGTATCCGACGAGCTGGTGAAGAGCTCACCATCGAAGTTGTACTTGGTACCAGTCCTCGGCCGTGAAGTCATTGTGACTGATTGAAGGAATTCGGCGGTAGCAGGCTGCAAGAGGAGTGTGGAATTCATGTCTGACGCAAGTGCTCGCGTGGGCGTGGTGATGGGGAGTCAGTCCGACTGGGAAACAATGTCGGAAGCCGCAAGGATTCTGCGGGATTTTGAGATTTCTGCAGAGTGTCTGGTGGTGTCAGCTCACAGAACGCCGGCGTGGCTGACTGAGTATGCCGAGTCTGCTGAAGAACGAGGCCTGCAGGTGATCATTGCGGGCGCCGGCGGTGCAGCTCATCTGCCCGGAATGCTGGCAGCGCAGACTCTGCTTCCGGTGCTTGGAGTTCCGGTCCAGAGTCGTTCGCTGAACGGGATGGACTCCCTGCTGTCAATTGTTCAGATGCCGGCGGGAATCCCCGTGGGAACTCTGGCGATCGGCACAGCGGGAGCACGCAATGCCGCACTGCTCGCGGCAAGGATTCTGGCATTACAGGATCCACAGATCCGCACTCGGCTGTCGGAGTTTGTGCGGACTCAGACTGAAACAGTGCTGCAGGATCGCCAGCTGTCTCTTTAGACTCACAGACAAACTCATGAATCAGCAAGTATTCAGAACGCTGGCCCCCGGCGCCACCCTCGGTATGCTCGGGGCCGGGCAGCTCGGACGCATGTTTGCCCTCGCTGCTCGGGCGGCGGGATATCGCATTGCGGTCTACGGTGGTGGCCCGGAGTCGCCGTGTGGTCAGGTGAGCGATTTGTGTTTTGATCGCAGTTTTGATGATCAGCAATCGCTCCGTGAATTTGCTGCTGCCGTCGACGTTGTCAGTTATGAATACGAGAACATACCGCTGTCGGCGGTTGAGTATCTTGAGTCTCTCGTACCAGTGTTGCCGGACTCCCGTCTGCTCAAGATCTCTCAGCACCGTCTGCTGGAGAAACGATCGCTGCAGCAGATTGGAATTCCTACTGCTGCGTTTACTGAAATCCGAAATGCGGATGATCTGCGACGTGGGCTGCAGGAGTTCGGGGGACAGGGAATTCTCAAGACAGCGACATTGGGTTATGACGGAAAAGGCCAGCTCAGGATCGGTGGCGAGATCGACGCAGAACAAGTGCTGGAAGGATTCGCCGGCGTGGAACTGATTCTGGAGGAGATCGTTCCCTTTCAGCTCGAACTGTCAGTACTTGCTGCTGGATTTGCCGGCGGGCAGACCCGGCATTTTACCCCTGCAGTAAATCATCACGTCAATCACATTCTGGATTGTTCCAGAACCCCTGATGAGCGCCTGAGCCCGAGCATCGTGGCGGAAGCTGGTGCGATCGCCACACAGATTCTGGAACATTTCGGAGTGATCGGTGTTTTCTGTGTGGAATTCTTTTTGACTGACAGTGGCCGTCTGCTTGTCAATGAGATCGCGCCCCGCCCGCATAACAGTGGCCACCTCACGATAGAAGCCTGTGCTGCAAGCCAGTTTGAGCAGCAGTATCGGGCCATTTGCGGTCTGCCTGCCGGAGCTGTCACGGCAGCAAGGCCTGCTGTTATGCTCAACCTGCTCGGAGATCACCTTGTGCATGCGACGCCTGATCGTTGGCGGGAGGTATTCGCGATGACCGACGTGCATGTTCATCTTTACGGTAAGCTCGAACTCAGAGCCGGTCGTAAGATGGGGCACCTCACTGCCCTTGCCGATGATGTTGATGCGGCAGAGCGGATTGCGAGAGCGGCCAGAAAAGCTCTCGGCTGGGCCGGGGAGTGACTTCCCGAGAAACAATGAATTCGCGGAAGACGCGAAGCCGGTAATCTGTCTCTCCGGCGTTGCCGTGAAGTGCCAGGGCTTGATGCCTGGCGGCAAAGCATCAGCAGTTGTTAAGCAGTTGAGCGACTGGGTTGAGCGACTGGGGTGGTCGGGCCTCGCTCAATCGGCCCCTGCAGCAGATAGTCCTGCACTCCGCAATGCCTCGGCTGTCGGACCGGCTTCGTGCCATGCCTGCACGCATGGAGTGGGGTTGATGGAGTGGGGCTGGCTGTGCGGCTGAGTGCAGGAATACCTTTGGGCTGTCAGCGGGCTGCGTTCTCGTCAAGCGTGTACTGATTTACAAAAACGTCGTCGAAGTCGTAGACGTCGATGAAGTCATCGAGGCAATCTTCCGGAGTTTTCTTCATCTCGCCCGACTCAATCATCGCAAAAACAATGCGTCCAAAGTCTTCGGTAGAGTTGATTCCCCAGTTTCTGAACACGATTGGGCAGAGCATTCCAAAATGCTTCTGGCCCAGCTGGCGAACGCCATTCATGAGTTCCTGGCCGGAGATGTGCCCTGTACGTTCAGAGCTGCGATCACGTCCAAGTTCCTGCTGGGTATATTGCAGTGCCGCGAGCAGAAAATGACACGCCTGCGGATGGTACTGGCCAATCGAATTCTGGATGAATGCCATCAGGTGTTTCCGAGTTCGGCGTGAGGGACGCAACAGAACGCTGCCAAATTCAGCCGGTCACGGAATTGCATGGAATTTGCACGAGTCAGCCTCGCTGCAACTGGACGGGCATCGCATGGGGATTCCGGGAACGCCCATGAGATGACAATCGAGACAGGAGATGACAATCGAGACAGATAAGTGTGTCGATTCAGCATGCAAACTGTTCAGAACTGTTCAGAACTGTTCAGTACTGTTCAGTACTGCGCCGAAGCCAGTAGAGGACGAAGTGTCGAATACGGGGCTTTTCCCAGCGACAGCTCAATTGATATTCCGTGACCTGTGTTGAAGTATTGCAACATGTGAGGTGGAAAATCAACACTTCAGCGAGCGTCTGTCGACGAATCCTCGGCGGTTTCCCCATTCGGTTGAGCCTGCTTTCTCTTCCCGGAGCGGTTTCCGCCTGAAACCACCGTGACAATATCAGTCATTTCTGTGATTTGTCGGCGTCCGTCCTCAAATTGCACCATCAGACGGCGCGAGAGAATCTCCTGCGAAACTACCCTGCCCTTGCCGTTTCTGGTGAGGACTGTAGCGCCGACCGCGGGGAGTTCACGTTGATGTTCAGCGTAGGTGTCGTATTCGTAGCGCAGGCAGCACTTGAGCCTTCCGCAGCGACCGGAAATCTTATTGGGATCCAGTGACGCCTTCTGCAGTTTTGCCATTTTCATGGAGACCGGGGGCGTTTCTTGCAGGTGTGTGTTGCAGCACACGGGTTTGCCGCAGTCGCCGTAGTCGGCCAGAAGCTTCGCCTCATCGCGAATTCCAACATGTCGCAGCTCGACTCGGGTATTGAACTCCCGAGCCATGGCCCTTACGAGTTCTCTGAAGTCGATGCGGTTTTCCGCCAGGTAGTAGAGGATGATCTTCTCGCCACCGAAAACCTGTTCCAGATCAATCGGCTGCATCACCAGTCTGAATTCCTGGATCAGTGCTGCAGCCTTCTGGAACAGCCGTCGCTGATCGGCTGTGGCTTTGCTCCGTTGCCGACGATCGTCATCACTTGCAGCACGCAGAATTCTTCCGTTGCGCGTGCGGGAGTTGCTGAGCCACGCTGACGCCTGTTCACTCATTGGGCAGAGGATAACGCCCCAGTCCACGCCGCGTTCAGAACGAATGATCACGTCGTCGCCGCGACGAAACGATTCTCCGCGGCGAGCTTCGCAAGTTCCGAGGGACCTCATTATGCCGTATCTGACGACATATCGCCGGTTTCTGGTTTCTTCGGATTGCTCTTCGACCATCGCGGTGCCTTTTGCGTCTGCTGCCAGGGACAAGAACGGATGTTAGCCTGGCAGGTAACGCAGCGGAATCCTCAGCGGCAGAGGAACCGTGGAGAAGTCATGGTTGCTTCCATACC
>JALQUR010000554.1 GCA_023260695.1 Planctomycetaceae bacterium | reverse complement strand
GATGCGCATATGGGACGACTCCGCAAAACGCTCGGCGAACTCAACATCGCCGATCACACCCTGCTCAGCTTCACCAGCGATAATGGTCCCGGCCCGCCGATCAGTCAGGAGCGGAATCCCGGCGCCAGACTGCAGGGATCCGCCGGACCATTCCGTGAACGCAAGGCATCGCTTTACGAAGGCGGAATTCGGCTGCCGGGAATCATGGAATGGCCGGGAAAGATTCAGGCCGGCACGGTTGTCACCGCCCCCTGTTCAACACTGGACTACCTCCCGACGGTGGCAGCATTGCTGAACGCAGAACTTCCCGATCGTCCCTACGACGGACAGAACATCCTGCCGCTGCTGCAGGGTCTGCAACAACAGCGAAATCGTCCGCTCGGCTTTCGTTTCCGTGATGCACTCGCATGGTGCGATGATCGCTTCAAACTGATTGCCGCAGAACAGACCGGGGGACGCAGCGACGGGAAACCGCTGCTTGTTGACGATCTGCAGTTTGAGCTGTTCGATCTGAACAATGATCCTGGCGAAACGCAGAACGTTGCCGATCAGCACCCCGCAATCGTGCAGACCATGCAGGCTGCATTGCAAACCTGGGTCCGCTCCGTCGAACGCAGTCGCGATGGCCACGACTATGACGCTGCGGAGGCTGCGCCGAAAACCGCTGAGCCTGTTCCCATGCCCGGACCCGTTCCGCCGGAACGCAGGACAACGCGGCTGTTTCTGCTCTCCGGGCAGTCCAATATGGCGAATCTGGACCCGGACATTTCCTTTGTGCCAGCACTGCAGCGGGCTTTTCCAGATGACGAACTCATCGTTGTGAAAGTCGCCTACGGTGGCAGACCAATCGCTCGCTGGGTCCCCCGCGGCAGGATTTACACGGAGCTCCTGCAACAGGCTCAGCAGGCAACCACCGGCAGGGACCTGGCAAGCATCAGCTTCATCTGGATGCAGGGCGAACGCGATCATCAGGAAGATGAAACAACACAAGCCTACCGCGCCAACCTTGAAACACTGTATCAACAGCTCACGGAGGATCTGCAGCAACGCCGCATCGACTGGATAATCGGTCGGCTCAGCGATGCCAGACTGGGTACTCCCAACTGGGATGCGATTCGCAGGATTCAGGCAGAAGTCGCGGAGCAGAATCCCCGGGCAACGTGGGTCAACACCGATGATCTGAACGGAGCAAACGACGCAGTGCACTGTCCTCCGGAGGGATATCGCATCATGGGCCAGCGGTTCGCCGAGGCAGCAATTCAGCTGATCCGCAAACAGGCAGAAGGCGACAACTGACGTGGGCAGAATCGCCCCCTGACTATGGATACCCGGCCTGCCGCCGCGTATGTCGGAGTGCCCAGAGAATGAAGATCCCCTGAAGCGGCAGTCGCAGCAGATGCACAAGCGGCGGCGCCGGTAGCAGGTGCTGATTCTGAAACAGATGGATATTGGCAGGGAACACTGCGATCAGTAACGCGACTACGCCCCAGGCTGCTGTTCGCGACCAGCGTTTCCGCAGCAACAGCAGCCCCAGCAACAGCTCACAAACGCCACTGATGAAGACCAGTTCCCTGTGCGCCGGCAGATAAGGGGGCATGATCTGCAGGAAGAACGCGGGACGGATGAAGTGCATTACTCCCGCAATGATCATGAAGGCTGCCAGCAGCATTCTGGACAGAAATCTCATATACCAGCCTGTCGAAATGAATCCAGAAACGTTGCCGGATCCTGTGCGCCGGACAACGAGACTTTCTGGTTGATGATAAAGAAGGGCACACCAGTGACACCATGCTGCTGAGCGGTCCTGCCGGCAGTCTCAAAAATCTCCGCCCCCTGTTCACTCTCGAGCATCGCTGTGGTCATCGCCTCGTCCAGCCCGGCAGCGACGACAACCGACAGTAATTCCTGCCTGAGACTGATATTGCGTCCCTCCGTGAAGTACGCCAGAAACAGAGCTTCCACGACGGCGTCCTGACAATCGTGTTCTCCGGCCAGCCAGATCACTCGATGCGCGTCACGCGTATTCGGCGTCCATTCAATCCGGTCAAAATCGAACTGGATCCCTTCAGCTTCCCCCACCGTCCTTACTCGAGCATCCAGTTCCTGGGAACGCTGCCAGCTGCCAAACTTGCGAGTGCGATACTCCCGACGCGGGATTCCCTCCTGCGGCAATGCTGGATTCAGCTGAAATGGATGCCAGTGCACCTGCACATTCTGCTCATCACTCAGCAGAGCGATTGCCTTTTCCAGCCGCCGTTTGCCAATCAGGCACCATGGGCAGATCACGTCTGAAATAATATCAACACGCAGGTTCATCGGAGCGTTCCATGTGGCTGCATTACTGCAGTGCAGCAGCAGGCTGAGTCTACGGTTCGATCGCCCACACCTGACTGGCAGCGGTAATATTGCGGTGATCTGACCAGGTCCAGGTAATGTTTCTGTCGGGCGAGAGCAGAAACGCGTGTGCTCCGCGGCCTGTATTTCCGCGCAGAAAGTTGGTCACCAGAATTGAACCGTCCCTGAGCTGCTGCAGACTGCAGGCGTTGGTGAAGTTGAGCTGTGGATGTCCATCGCCGGTGAATTCCCAGATCACTTTGCCGGCAGGATTCACTTCCAGCAATCGAGCCTGAGTCCCACAGGCGATCAGTGTATTTCCATTTCGCAGCCGCAGGACATCCTGCACTGTGCCGGCCGGATAGCCGCCCTTGTCCGACTTCGGCACCACGTACCGCCAGGTTTCCTTCCCGGTTCCATCCACCTCCAGAGCTGTCGCTTCGCCCCAGAGCTGTGCAAGGAAACGATCTTCGCCCACCGCATAGACATTCCCGAGCTGACCGTGATGGTGCTGGTACCTGGCAGGAATCGGCAGTCTGCTTTGCATCTGGCCGCTGATGTTCATCCGGATTACCTGCGGCGGCATCTGACCGCTGATGAACAGCTGCTGCCCGTCCCGCGTGATATTGATGATCTCTCGGTATTCCCCGGCGTACGGCCATGACCAGATCACATTCTTTTCGAAGTCAAGGCATCGGATGCAGGTGTCATTTCTGCGCGCAACGCCACTGTGGGCAGCGTAGTGGGCGCGGGCACGGAACTGTTCAGATTGATTCGTCAGGGGCGTTTAGAGTGGCGCGCCGAAGTCACCGCCGCCGATGTGGGCCGCATCCAAGTGGGCTCACCCGTGCAAGTGACGGCAGCCAGCGGCCAAGTCTTGAGTGGCAAAGTGCGCATGGTGGCACCTTCGGTGGACCTGCAAACGC
>JALQUR010000509.1 GCA_023260695.1 Planctomycetaceae bacterium | reverse complement strand
ACCTGCGTCCCCACCTGCGTCCCCGGTGCCATCCACTTTCGCCCCCGGTGCCACCCACTTTTGCCCCCCGGTGCCACCCACCTGCGTCAGCGGTGCCACCCACCGTGCCGCTCCCCGAAGCGTCGCATTGGACAGCTTTGTTTCGTTTTGGCAACGGTTTCACAATTCGGCGGCAGTAACACCCACTGTGGTTTGAGACTCACCTGCGTGGCAAAAATGCATCCGGATTGCGATGCCTGTCCTCAATCACTGCCTGTCCTCAATCCCTGTTTCGTGACTGCCCTGGCGCCGTCAATTGGATCCCCCCAGATCCTGACCGAATCTGACTCGGTGCCACCCACCTGCCCATCAGGGAAAACTGAAATGCCTGTCCCTGTTGCAACGCCTGTCCCTGTTGCAGTCTGGATTCACTCATTGCCGCTCGGGACGTGGGGCCGTCTGGAACTCGGGGCGATCTACTAAGACCTCGCAAACGCGACGTTGGCTGGTGCGTCAGGAACCTTGAGTCAAGCCATGGGCCTACTACGCTGGCGAAAGGAGTTCGAGCAATGCTTCAGCCCGGATTTGTCCTGCTGAAATAAAGTGGTTGGCCCAGCCGGCAGGCCGTCCGCTGCCCGGAGAATCTGGGAGGAATGTCCGCATCCGCGCGTTATCAGCCAGTTCGAAGCGAAATCGCCAGTGGGGATAATCAGACTTCCCTCAGAAACGTCGTGGGTGGCCGGCTACGACGCAACAGCGATGGCTCGCGGTCAGCAATTGCCTGGCGGATATGATTCTGCAGCACGGCAACCCGGCAAGGCTTTGTTTTTGCCAAATCAGGACTCCCCGGCTACTATTGGTGCAGTGTACAGGTTCTGCCGCATTCACTGCCTTGAGGTCCGCAGACACAACCAGTGTCACCTTGTGCCAGCCAGTCCCACCGCTTTGGAGTCCCAGATGACTTTCTCCACTCTTCGATTACGTCTGCTGGCCATTGTCCTGTTCCTGTCGGTATTCGCGAATCAGCCGGCGCAGGCCTGGCAGCAACGAACGAACACTGCAGATCCTCAACCGTCTTCCGATGAAGAGATCTTTTCCGGGCCGCAGGCAGGTGAGCCACTTCCGGAGTTGTCTGCCTTGCTTGTGATGGGTGAACAGGCCGGCAAGGAAGTCATCGTGGTGAAGGAAGAACAGCCGGAACCAACACTGCTCATCTTCGTCCATAATATTACGCGCCCGTCTATCGGCCTCACTCGAACACTCAGCGGATATGCTCACACACGAACTGACGACGGGCTGAAGAGTGCAGTCATCTTCCTGACCGACGACCCCACTGAAGGGGAAACTCGCATCAAACGCATGCAGCATGCACTCACGGCAGAGATACCCACAGGCATTTCTCCCGAGGGCAGCGAAGGTCCGGGCAGCTACGGCCTGAATCGCAATGTGTCGCTCACCATCCTGATTGCAGAAAAAGGGCTGGTGAAGTTCTCATATCCTCTGGTTCAGCCCAGCATGCAGGTTCACCTGCCTCAGATCCTCAAGGATCTTGTCTCAGTCATTGGCGGAAAAGTGCCGCCGCTCGAATCCCTGCCCGGCATGGCTCAGATGGCTGCTCGCTCCGAAAATCAGACGACGGCCCCCGATATGCGTCCCCTGCTCAGTCCGGTAATTCGCCGTGATGCGGCTGATGACGAGGTGGTTGCAGCGGCCGAGCGGGTGGAGCAGGCGGCAGCCAGAAATCCGGCGGTGGGCAGAGAACTGAACCGGATCACAAACACCATCATCAACGCCGGTAAGCTTGAAAACTACGGTACTCCGAAAGCTCAGGAGTACCTGAAGAAATGGTCCGTCAAATACAAGGACTCCGCTGCAGACCCGACTGAAAACACTCGGCCGGCACCGCAATCCAACAGGGAATCTCAGCAATGATGACTCCCGCGGGGTTGTTGTTCTGTCTGGCCCTGCTGTTTTCGGAGCCACCGCAGTTTGAGGCAGATATTCTGCCACTGCTGACTCGACAGGGCTGTAACTCCGGGGCTTGTCATGGCGCTGCTGCGGGACGTGGCGGTCTGCGGCTGTCGCTGTTTGCATCTGATCCCGATGCTGACCACGCAGCGCTGGTGCTGGCTCATGATGGCAGACGAATCAACAACGTCTCCGCCGAGCGAAGTCTGCTGTTTCGAAAGCCCACAGGTGATCTGAACCACGGAGGTGACGAACGATTTCCACCTGGCAGCGATGACGCAAATCTGCTCCTTGACTGGATCCGTGCAGGGACTCCCCGGGACATTGAATACGTCACCCAGGAACTGATCGTCAGACCTGCAATCACCTCTGTCAGCCAGCTGCCCGGTAATGCGTCCTTTCAGGTATTTGTGCGCACTCGATCAGCAGGGCTCGAAGAAGTGACTCACAAGGTCACTGTTCTGTCTCATGATCCTGCAGCGGTACAGATCATTGCTCCGGGACTTGTACAGGTGCTGCGTTCAGGTCAGCACACCGTTCTTGTGCGTTATCTTGACCGCATCATCCCGTTCACAGTGCGTTCTCCCTTCGGTACAGCCGGAGAGCAGGCAACGACCGACGACTTGCTTTCCCCGCTCGACCGCCATGTCAATGCGGTACTGAGTGAAATGGGCCTGCAGCCTCAGCCTCCTGCACCTCCGGACAGATGGCTTCGACGAGTCACTCTGGACCTCGCAGGCAGGTTACCCACACTCCGGGAACAACAGGCATTCCTGGCGACACCCCACCATTCCGTGCGGCGGGAGGTGGTGCAAAGGCTTCTGCAGGAAGAGTCCTTCGCTGACTTCTGGACGCTGCAACTATCCCGCGTCCTGAATCTGCACTCGCTGCCAAACGACCACCGCGTGCTGCAGACATCCGCGGAATGGCTGCGGAGGGCGATCAGCGAAGATCGCGGCATCGACTGGCTGATGCAGCAGATCGTCACGGCTACTGGTGATTCCCATGAGAACGGCGCCGCTGGCTTCTCTCGAATGGTCCCGGATGCACGCAGCCATGCAGAACTGATCGGCAGTGCATTTGCCGGTATCCGCATCGGCTGTGCAAATTGTCACGACCATCCTCTGGATCGCTGGACTCAGGATGACTTTCACGGACTTGCAGCGGTGTTCTCTCGCCTGCAGCGTCAGCAGCATGTGATGCTGGCTCAGCGCGGAAGTGTCACCAACGTTCGCACGGGCGAACCTGCGATCCCACGCATCCCCGGGCAGAGGTACCTGGAGGACAATGCTGACCATCGCGCGGCTGTCAGCGACTGGTTGTTGCAGGCTCCCGATTACCTGCTGGCCAGGAATTTCGTGAATCGAGTCTGGGCTCAGCTCTTTGGTCGCGGACTGGTCGATCCCGTTGACAATCTGAGCCAGACCAACCCGTCAACTCACCCGGAACTACTCCGCTGGCTGGCGGAAGACTTTGCCAGCAACGGTTACAGCCTGCAGTCGCTGCTGCTGCAGATCACGCTTTCGGACGCCTACGGTCGTTCAGCGGGTCCGGCCGGCACCCCTGCAGCTGCGGAACTGTTCTTTGCTGCCCGAGCGGCCCGCCCCCTTGAACCAGCAGTCTTCCTGAACGCAGTGGCGACTGTGACCGGAGTGCCGTACGACTTTTCGGAGCATGCCACAAACAGCCCGCTGCAGGTGATCGACCCGCTGACTCCGGCGCCGCAACTGGATGCCATTGGTCGTTGCCAGGATCCGATGACCTGCCGTCCGGCCGACGCGGCCCCTGCGGACAATCTGACCATCACGCTGCACCGACTCAACAGCGGACTGCTCAATGAACGGCTCCAGTCTTCTGATGGACGACTACAGCAGAGAGTGCAGGCCGGTCACACAACCGAGGAAATTGTCGCCGAGTTTGTGCAACTGGCTCTGAGCAGATCGCCGACAGAAACAGAGCTGGATCACTGGAGCAGAACGCTCTCCTCCGATGATCCGCAGCAACGCATTCATCTGCTGGAAGACTTCGTCTGGAGTCTGCTGAACAGTCGCGGCTTTCGGGAGAATCACTGAGATGAGGAGACCAACTTCGCGAATCGGCTTCGATCCATCAGTCAGCACTCGTCGCCAGGCAATCCAGCTGGGCGCACTGACAGCGTTTGGAATGACACTTCCGCAGCTTCTGCGTCGCCGCGCGGATGCCGGCTGTTCACACCGCAGCACTCGCGCCCGCTCCTGCATTCTGCTCTGGCTGGATGGAGGCCCCAGCCATCTGGAAACGCTTGATCCCAAGCCAGAATCCCCGGTGGAAGTGCGGGGACCATTTGACGCCATTTCCACTGCTGTGCCCGGGCTGTTCCTGAGTGAACTCATGACGCAGACAGCGCAAATCGCGAATCAATTGACAATCGTGCGTTCGCTCACGTCACCACTCGGAGAGCATGGCCTGGCCAACACGTATCTGCAGACAGGCTACCAGCCTTCACCAGTCATTCGGTATCCCGGGATGGCTGCAGTTTCCGCATTCCTGCGTCCGTCCGGCTCAGCACTCCCGGACTGGATCGCAATCCCGAATGCCGGTTCCATGAACGCGGGGTTTCTGAGTGATTCGGTACAGGCCTTTGAAACAGGCGGTGATCCGGCAAAACCGGATTTTCGAATCCGTGATCTGGATTTCTTTCCCGAAGTTGGCCTGGAACGCCTGCAGCGTCGCCGCAGTTTTCTGCGCGAGCTGGATCGCGAATCTGCAGCGCAGCCAGACGATCCGGCGCTCGTTCAGGCCATGACACTGCTCGAAGCAGCGAACGCTCGTGAAGCATTTGACCTGCAGCAGGAAGACGCTCGTACCCGCTCGCATTATGGCGGGCGTACCTTTGGGCAGAGTTGCCTGCTGGCCCGACGACTCGTCGAACGAGGAGTTCCCTTCGTGACCATCAACAGCCGCGGCTGGGATACACATGAAGACCTCACACTGCGACTGCGTGACGGGTTCACCGGAGCGAATCCGGGAGTCGGTCTGATTCCGCTGTTCGACCAGGCCTTCGCAGCGCTCGTCTCTGATCTGGATGACCGGGGGATGCTGGACGAAACGCTGGTAATTGCCATGGGTGAATTCGGGCGCACACCAAGGATCAATACTCGCGGCGGTCGGGATCACTGGCCACGAGTCTTCAGTGCTGTCCTTGCTGGTGGCGGCGTTCCGTCCGGACAGATCATTGGTGCCAGCGATCGTATTGGCGAAAGTCCGGCAGACACGCCAGTCTCGCCTGCCGACCTGGTCTGCTCCGTCTACAGCCTGCTGGGCATTGATCCTCGGACAGAAATGCAGACTGCAGACGGACGTCCCATCCAGGTAAATCGCAACGGCAAGCCAATTCCACAGCTCACCAGCCTGGCAGGCGAGTAATCTGATGTATCGAGTGCTGCTTTTGATCGTACTCCTGACTCGACAGATGTCTGCGGCGGAAATATCCGGTGGAGTGACGGCAGCCTGCTTCTCACCGGACGCCCGGAAACTGCTCTGTGGCGGGCAGAGCGGGCTGACGGTCTACTCGTGGCCTGCGCTGGATCCGGTTCAGCAGCAGAACCTTGCGGCTGACAATATTCACCGGATTGTCTTTTCGCCGGAACAGGAGCGGATCGCCGTCGCGGGAGGTAATCCGGCTGAGATGGGCATGATCAGCATCCACGAATGGCCCGCACTGGAGCAACGTCAGCTGCTGCAGACTTCGGAAGATGTGATCTGGCGTGTCAGCTGGACATCGAGCAATGACCTGCTGGCGGCGTCATTTGACGGTACCTGTACAGCACTGCAGCTGGATGAGGCTCGAACCGGCCTGACCTACCACGAACACTCACGCAGTGTCACCGCACTGCAGCCCATCTCTGAATTCACCATTGCCACTGCCAGTCTGGATCACTCAATTCGATTGTGGAACAGGAATGACGGGACCACACAGCGGGTTCTGGACAATCATACCGGCCCGATCACCGACCTTGTTCTGAAACCTGCACAGTCGGCAACACAGCCGCAACTTGCCTCGGCATCTGAAGATCGCACCGTGCGGATGTGGTACCCGCTGACAGGGCGACTGGTACGGTTTGTGCGACTGCCGAGTATTCCCCGTGCTCTGCAGTGGACTCCTGATGGAAACCTGCTGCTGGCCGCCTGTGACGACGGCAAGGTTGTGATCCTCGATCCGCTCAGAATGAAAATACTGCAGGTTCTTTCCTGTCGCGTACAACGACCGACCGTGCTGCTTCTGCACCCGCACGACAATCATCTCTGGATCGCCGGCCTGCATACCTCTGAACAACTGCGGCTGCCGGATACTTTCACACCGGACAGTATTCCCTGAACAGACAACGCCCCGGTTTCTGCTCACCGGCGTGCATTCCGTAACTCCCCTTGTCAGAATACCCGGCTGCAGTCTTCCCACGATACTTTATGTGTGAGTCACCCATGTCCCTGCGAAACATTCTGCCCTTGCTGCTGCTTTCCGTGGTCCAGTCCCCTGTGATCTGCGCGGCGGATGAACACCCGGATCGTGTGGCTCAACCGAATGTCCCCACCGGAACAATGACCAGTGGCACCTATTCGGAAAGTACGATCTACCCGGGAACTACACGTGAATGGAGCGTCTATGTTCCGGCTCAGTATTCCGCCGACAAGCCGGCTGCACTGATGGTATTCATGGATGGCGGCGGCTACTCACGTGCCAACGGAGCCTTTCGAGTACCCACGGTGTTTGACAATCTGATTCACCGAGGAGCGATGCCGGTGACGATTGCAGTCTTTGTAAATCCCGGCAACATCCTGGCCACTGCCGACGGTGCCTCCGGCCGCAGCAATCGCTCCTTCGAATATGACTCCCTGGGAGATCGCTACGTGCGTTTTCTGACAGAGGAATTCCTCCCGGCTGTCACGGCCGACCTGAATATCTCAGCAGACCCTCAGCAGCGTGCGCTGTGCGGGATTTCTTCCGGAGCCATCTGTGCATTCAATGCGGCATGGGAGAGGCCGGAGCAGTTCGGCAAAGTGCTCAGTCATATCGGCAGTTACACCAATATTCGCGGAGGCTGGGCGCTCCCGGGAATGGTGCGACTGACGCAGTCCGAACCCAAACCTCTGCGTGTCTATCTGCAGGA
>JALQUR010000457.1 GCA_023260695.1 Planctomycetaceae bacterium | reverse complement strand
TGTTGATAGAGAGCACGAGCACGTGCTTCATCCTGAGGGACTCCGTAGCCTTTGCGATAGAGCGAGCCAAGGTTGAATTGGGCAAGAGCGTAGTTCTGGTCAGCAGCTCTGCGATACCAGTTGACTGCTTGGGCTGAGTTCTCAGCTGTGCCGATACCATTACGGTAGAGATAGCCGAGCATACTTTGGGAAGGTGCATGATTTTTTTCAGCCGCCTTGGTGTGCCAGCGGAAGGCCTCAGTTGGGTTACTGTCTAGCCCTTGACCTCGACGATAGATCTCTCCCAGTTTGTAAAGTGTTTTAGGATCTTGCTTCTCAAAAAATGGGGTGAAGCGATTGGTTGAATCGTTAGCTCGGTAGCGATCAATGGATGCACCAGCCTTAGTTGAGCCACTCTGCAGCAACTGCACAATTTGCTGTAGTTGTTGGAGACGGGCATCCTCCTGTTTTTGACGAGCTTCGGCTGCCTGACGCTCTAGGTTCTGTTCCATCTCGGCTTGGAGATCATTTTCCACTTGGGGTAAGAGGCTTGTGACCAGTGTGTCCAGTCGTTGACCGCCAGCATTGCGTCCCGCAGACTTTCCGCATCCAGTCGCCGCGGAGTCATTCGCCAATACAGCGTATTATCCGGATCCACGGCAAACGCTTCCTGCTGCATTCTTGCCGACAGTCTGTAGACGCGACTGGTCACGATATTGCGAATCAGCTGCTTGATGCTCCAGTGCTGGTCAACAAACTGCAGTGCCAGATGATCCAGCAGCTCCGGATGCGTCGGTGGCTGACCCGCAAGGCCGAAATCATCTGCCGTCGGGACAAGTCCGCGTCCGAACAGCTGCAGCCACACTCGATTTACAAGGACCCGGGCGGTGAGCGGATTGCCGGATGAAGCAATCCAGTCAGCCAGTTCCAGCCGACCACTGCGACCACGAGCAATCGGTGAAAACTGATCGGCGAAGAGTTCCGGGAGCCCGCGGGCTACAGCCTGATCCTGCGGTGCATCCGGTTCACCTCGAACAAAGACAGGGCTGTCAGCTATCGTGCGACTGCCATTGCTCGTAAAGCGGTTTGCTCCCTGGCCGAAGCTTCCATTCCCGAATTGTCGCGGGCGGAAAAACTCGCGAACCGGTTTGTCGCGAACACCCATGGCCAGAAGCTGTGGGCTACCGTCGGACTCATAGGGTTCAAGTTCGGCACGCAGAAGCGAAATTCGTCCCAGCGTCAGAAACCGCTGTGTGGGGTTATCAAGTTCCTGAGCACGTTCCTGCACCTGCTGGATCTGCGTTTCGATACGACTTCGGTCTGCAGCTGTCAACGGCCTGACGGCCGCCTGCACACCGGCGTCGCGGGGCAGCCTGATGAGTTCAGACGGACGCTGTGCGTTGATGAAACGGACCGTGCCGTAGCAGGTCTCTGTACTGCGAAAGATCCCGGCCATCGCATAATAATCGGCCTGGGAAAACGGATCGAACTTGTGATCGTGGCAGCGTGCGCACGCCAGAGTCACTCCCAGAAACGCCTGCGTGGTGATATTGATCTGCTCGTCTGCGAGATCCAGTTCATGTTTCAGGCCATTACGTTCATTGAGTGTGCGGGTGCCCAGAGCCAGAAAGCCCGTAGCGATCAGCTGCCGCGCCTGCTCTGTGGATGTTGAGGCGGGCAAAAGATCGCCAGCCAGTTGTTCGCGAATGAACTGATCGTAAGGCATGTCCGCATTGAAAGCATCGATAACATAGTCTCGATAACGCCATGCATGGGGATAGAAAAAGTTGACCGTGCCACCTGTGCTCTCTGCGTATCGAGCCGCATCCAGCCAGTGCCGTGCCCATTTTTCACCGAAACGCGGAGAATCAAGCAGGCGATCGACAGCTGCGTTCCACGCCTGCTCAAAATCCCCGCCGCGCATCGCATCGATATCACTCTCTGCAGGAGGCAGACCGGTGAGATCAAAGCTGAGCCGTCGCAGCAGTG
>JALQUR010000415.1 GCA_023260695.1 Planctomycetaceae bacterium | reverse complement strand
TCCGCTATAGAACCCTTGGCGGGGGAACAGTTCAAACTCGTTCAGCTTGACCCGCTTGCCGTCGCTGTAGAACGTCCGGGAAGTGGCTTCCTTGACCAGACCATATTCGATCGTATGCACTCGTCCATCCATGTCAAAACGAAACACAAGCGGATCGTCCGCTGTGCGGTAGCGGATTACGCTGACATGCTGTTCACCAGGTTTGTCATTTGTGTCGCGCGCTGTCAGGTCGTCCACCTCCAGTGCGGTGCATTCGCTGCGAACCTCTGAGACGGTCCGGTTCAGATACGGCCGCAGCATATTGGAATCGTACTGCGGCGGGGCCGGCAGGCACCCGGAAAGGCACAGAAGTATGCTCAGCAGAATCATCAGGCACAATTGTGAACGCATCGGTGCTCCCATCCACGCAGGTGATAATAGCTGAACGTTTTCCAGCAACGGTCCATACCGTTGGTTTGCACCCGATGTCCATATTCAGCCAGGCGTACGTTCATTCTTTTCGATGCCCTGCCAGAACGGCCACTTCATCGCAGGCCGCTCGAACGCATCAGCTGAATCATCCGCCGGAACATTGCCCGGAACAGTCGCACGCAGTGACCCGGATTTCGGGCTGGCTGTAAAGACGTCGTTGCATCTTCAACGCATGCGGATTCGTTTGTGTGTGCACTCGATTCGACATAAATTGAAGATATGGGCAGCCGTGAGTTTCGAGTTTCATCGTTGCAACAGTTGCAGCAGTAAGCTACGGAAACAGGCATCGAACACAGTATTGTCGTCGCGCAGTCAAAAATCGGATTCCAATTTATGTCACATGTGCATGCATCAAACGTTCTGGCACTGATTTTCGCGATCGTCTGCACCCTCAGCGCCCCCGCCACCGCCACCGCTGCTGAACGCAACGTGATTTTCATTATCACCGATGACGAAAGTCCGACTCTGGGATGTTATGGCGACAAGGCCGCTGTGACACCCGCCATCGATGCCATCGCAGCTGACGGACTCATCTTTCGAAATGCGTTTGCCACAACGGCGTCATGCAGCGCCAGTCGCAGCGTGGTGATGAGCGGACTGCACAATCACCGAAATGGACAGTTCGGGCATCAGCATCACTATCATAAGTTTTCGTCCTTTCACGACGTCGTAAGTCTGTCTCTGCCCCGAGTCATGGCGCGGGCCGGATATCGCACTGGCCACATCGGGAAATACCATGTAGCTCCGCAGACCGTCTATGAGTTTGAAACGTGGCTGAAAGGTGACGGACGCAATGCTGTCGCCATGGCGGACAACTGCAGCGAATTCATCACCAGCAAGGAAGACGATCGTCCCTTCTTTCTGTACTTCGGTACAGCTGATCCTCATCGAGGCGGGGGAAAGGATCAGACGTCTGAGCGGGAGCTGAAGCCGGATCTGTTCGGAAACAAGCCGAATCGCAAAGCCCACAATGGTGTGTCTGAAGTGTTCTTTGATCCTGCAGACGTGGTCATTCCGTCGTTTCTTCCGGATACGCCGGAGACCCGCGAAGAGCTTGCTCAGTATTATCAATCCTGCTCACGCGTCGATCAGGGAGTGGCACGGCTGGTTGAGATCCTCAAGGCAGCAGACCTGTACGACAGAACAATGATCGTCTTTACGAGCGATCACGGGATGGCATTCGCCGGCGGAAAGACGACTGTCTACGAAGGTGGGCTGCGGGTGCCGATGGTGGTGCGAGACCCGTATCAGAAGCAGCGCGGTGTGACATCCGATGCACTTATCAGTCACATCGATCTCACTCCAACACTGCTGGACTTTGCCGGCGGACTCGATGCCGCAGCCAACGCACCGAAGAATATGCTGGACGCTGATGATTTCTGGAAGGAACGCGATGAGGCAGTGCAGGAGAATCGCAACGGGAACAAGGAGTTTACCAGCTACCATGGCAGATCGTGGATGCACTGTCTGGCCGATCCTGACGCTGCACATCACGAGACGATCTTTGCATCGCACACTTTTCATGAGATTCAGATGTACTATCCGATGCGCGTCGTCAGGGACTCTCAGTACAAGCTCATCTGGAACATTGCCCACCCCCTGCCCTATCCGTTTGCTTCAGACCTGTGGGCAGCCAGCAGCTGGCAGGCACAGCTGAAGAAAGGCCCCGACGCTCCGTACGGAATGATCACCGTCGGACGCTATGTGCAGCGTCCGGAATTCGAACTATACGATATCGCCAGTGACCCGCATGAATCCACTAATCTTGCTGACAGTGCGGACCATCAGGTGATCCTGAAGCAGTATCAGGAGCGGCTCAAGGAGATGCAGAAGGCACTTGACGATCCGTGGATTCTCAAGTGGGAATATGAGTGATTCGGCAGATGCAAGTCAGCAGACGGAGGTCTGAACTGACGCACTCAGAACGTCCACCGCTGCAGCAGATCGTCGTCATCGCCCCTCACCTCCACAGAACGAATACGGATCAGACCGGCTGCTGAAGAGGGATCGATCCGCAGGTGAGTCAGTTCCCCGCTGACTGGCAGACTGACGATGTAATCATGTTGATTGCCGTCATGCTGGACGCTGAACGGAACGCTGCGTTCCTTGCTGAACGGCTGAGAGTCGCCGTGCCAGTACAAGCGTGCTGACCCGGCAGACGCTGAACTCATGGCTATCCGAACCGTCACATTCCTGACGTCGACCGCTGTCCGCAGTGCAGCGCTGAGGTGCGGGTCTCCCCCGACGCTGTTGACCTGTAACAGACCATCGGCCGTCGCCAGGTCGCATGTGCCACCGGCAGTCCATCCAGCCACCATCGGATTCTGCTTGCCTTTTCCTGCTGCGGCGGGACTGCCGTTCCCTGACGCCATCAGTGCAGCGAGACCCTCCCGTGAGGGATCGTACTTTTTCGGATCGAACTCCGGATTCGGCAGCGGCTGTACAGCCTTGGTCGCTTGCAGGTGCTGCTCAATGAGCGAATCGAGTCGTTGGACAAGTTCCGGATGCTGGTCGGCGACATCCGTTTTCTCGCCGATGTCACTGGACAGATCAAAGAGCAGATACCTGTGCGAGAAATCTGCTCCACCATGGAAGATCCGAATCAACTTCCATTTGTCGGAATGAACGGCAACTGCAGGTGGAAGCCAGTCTGGAACACCCGTCTGATGCGGGAACCAGGTAAACAGTGCCTGACGCGACAGTGATTCACCCTGCAGCGCCGGAACGATGCTGACCCCGTCAAACTGTTGCTCGGGCTGCGGAGCGATCTGCAGCAGTTCCAGTAACGTCGGGTAGTAATCCACACTCTGGATCAGTTCATCACTACGACTCCCCGGCTGCGTCACTCCGGGACACGCAATGATCGCCGGACCTCGGATTCCGCCCTCATACAATGTCGCTTTTCCTCCTCGCAGCGGCGCATTGCTTGTGGCTGTTCCACCGTCGACAAGGTTGTACATATTGCCACCATTGTCCGATGCAAACACAATGATTGTCTGCTCCAGCAGCTGCAGCCGTTCAAGTGCCTGCAGCAGCGTGCCAACGGCCTCGTCCATGCTCTCAATCATCGCTGCGTAGGTGGGGCTGCGCTGGGGATCTTCCTTGCTCACACGCGAACGATATTTCTCGATCAGCTGCGGCTTCGCATCAAATGGAGCATGCACGCTGAACATCCAGTAATTAAGCAGAAACGGACGATCCTTGTTTGCTTCCAGAAATGCGACGGCCTCAGCAGCCATCCGATCTTCGATGTGCTGGCCCGGCACGTCCGGGTCGTGATCGAAGTCGGCAAACTTCCACGGAGCAATATAACTGCCAGCCGGTCCCGGTCCGGAGTGGTGGGGAAGATCAACATCGAATCCATGTTCCAGCGGTGAATATGGTTCGGCCCCCAGATGCCACTTTCCGAAGTGCCCAGTGGCATATCCCTGCTCACGCAACGCTTCCGCCAGCGTGAAGTGAGTGGTATTCAGTCGCGTCGCTGACCTCGGAATGGTACTGAACCTCTCGGGTGCTGCATTCCGGGATGCGACGGCCTGCAGCAGCACTTCTGGCAGATGGCATGTTGGCGACGTAATCCCATGACGAGCCGGACTGAGCCCCGTCAGGATACTGGCCCGAGTCGGGGAACACAGCGGACTGGATGCATAGGCTCGGCGAAACGTCATCCCAAGTGCTGCGAGCCGCTCGATGTTCGGAGTCTCGTACAAGGTCGTCGTGCCGTAGAGGGTCGTATCGCTCCATCCCAGGTCATCAGCAAGAATGAACACAACGTTTCGCGGCGGTGATGCGTTGCTGCTGGTCGGATCAGGAAACGACAGAAGCCCTGCGATCAGGATGGTTTTGATAAGACTCTGCACTATAGCCCTGTCCTGCTGAAACATGGAGTAACGTCTTTCCGTAACGCTCAGAAACTCATTAGCAGATGCTGACTGCTGGTGCTGATTTCAACGGCTCCATTGCAGGTCGCACTGTCGAGACGCTGCATCAGCACACTCAGATCCAGATCCGGCAGATGGTCCGCAAACAGGAACCGCAGCAGCTTCATTCGGTTTTCTCGGGTGTCGATAAACCGAATCTGATACGGGACATCCTTCCGATCCACA
>JALQUR010000333.1 GCA_023260695.1 Planctomycetaceae bacterium | reverse complement strand
CTAGGCAGCTTACAAATTGAATAATCTCACCATGACGGTCAATATAAAAATGTGAGGAAACTTTTAAATCTTGGATTGTTTGAAAATAGGGATCAGCACCATCGAATATCGCCATGAACGGATGCCGCTGGATTCGCTGCGTCATCAGGAAGATGCTGCGATGGTTTGAGTCATAGATCGCCTTGAATGGCTTGTGCTGTGTGAAGTCCCAGGTGTCCTGATCCGGGAAAGGGTGCGGACCGGCCGGCGAAAGATCCAGATTGTCGCCGAGTGAAAGCAGGGTGTCTCTGATGGCCTCTGCATCCAGCCGGCGTCGCGGAAACCCGGCCAGCCACGCATTTGCGGGGTCGATTTCTTCGGCCTGCGGGACCCGGTGGCTGGCCTGCTGCCACGTCTGTGACAGCAGAATCAGGCGGTGCATGGATTTCACGGACCAGCCACTGGCACGAAAGCGAACTGCCAGCCAGTCAAGCAGTTCCGGATGCGTGGGGGGAATCCCCTGATGGCCGAAATCGTTTGAGGTTGCCACCAGACCGCGGCCGAAGTGAAACTGCCAGATGCGGTTCACCATGACGCGAGCGGGCAACGGATTGTCCGCCGACAGTATCCACTCCGCCAGTTCCAGTCGACCGCTGCCGTCAGTGTTGGCAGGAAGTTCCGTACCTCCCAGTACTGCGGGGAAATGTCGCGGCACGGTGTCGCCCGGGCGTGCGGGATCACCCTTGATCTGGACTGCCGCATCACCGCGAACGGCTGCATCGATGACAGCGTAGGCTGTTTCATACTGCGGCTTCTGCTGCAGGTGCTGTTCAGCTCGCTGTTCTGCTTCACGGAGGTCCCGGGCAACCTGTTCCTGCGTTTCCGCGGACGCCTTTTTCAGCAGGCCGCGGATCCGTTTGACTTCATTTGTCAGCTTTGTCTGTTCGCGGATGTAGTCAGCCTGGGCTCGCTCCGTTTCAGAACGCAGTTCCGGCGAGACCAGTGGCACGAATTCTCGCTGTCGTTTGTCCAGTTCAATACCGGGCCATGGATAACGAGTACTGCTGAAGATTCCGTAAAGACCGTAGTAGTCCCGAGTGGTGAACGGATCAAACTTATGGTCATGGCAGCGGGTACATCCGAGTGAGAGACCGAGAAACGTGCGGCCGAGGTTGTCGATTGTGTCTTCAATCGTGAGATGCCATGGATAATCATCCACTCGCGATCCGAAACGGCGGGCGTTGGCCAGATAGCCGGTGGCGATCAGTCGGGCATTCCGTTCTGCATCGGTGCTGCCGCCGCGGAGATCACCAGCGATCTGGTCACGAACAAACTCGTCGTAGGGCAGGTCGCGATTGAGAGCATCAATGACCCAGTCACGGTATCGGTACAGCTGGGGAATGGGATAATCAGAGTTATCTCCGGCCGTATCTGCGTAGCGGACAACGTCGAGCCAGTACCGCCCCCAGCGTTCTCCGTAGCGGGGCGATTCGAGCAGTCGGTTGATCACGGTCGCAAAGGCCTGCGGAGAATCGTCAGCAAGAAAATCCGCAAGCTCCTCGGGTGTGGGCGGCAGTCCCGTCAGATCATAAGTGGCACGTCGGAGGAGCGTACGTCGATCAGCCGGCGGGGCCGGCTGCAGACCGTGCTGCTGCTGTCGCTGAAGAATGAATCGATCGATGTCACCGGCCGGCCATGCTGAGTTGCTGACCAGTGGTGGTGACGGATCGGCAAGCGGCTTCAGAGACCAGAACCGGCGCGCCTCTGTCACGTCAATCCTTTTGCCGAGATGTCTGGTGGATGTGGAACGTGGGTCCGGGGCACCCAGCTGCACCCACTGTTCCAGATCCCGGATTTCAGAGTCGGATAATCTGCCCGCCGGGGGCATCTGCAGGTCAGCCTCAGTGTAGCGGACGGCTTTGAGCAGCAGACTGGCAGCAGGGTCGCCGGGCACCACGGCAGGTCCGCTGAGTCCGCCGCGTCGCAGCGGGCCACGCGAATCAAGCAGCAGCTCAGCGGCCAGCTCGGCGGACTCTGAGCTGTGGCATTCGTAACAGTGTGTCACCAGGAGCGGGCGAATTCGTTTCTCGAAGAAAGTCAGCTGCTCCTCGCTGATGGCTTCCGTAATGCCGTCGTAGTGACCGCTCCAGATTTCCACCCCGGACCAGTTGGCAGCGCCGCCCTGGCTGGTGAGCAGAATTTTCCTGTCACTGCCGACCGTGGTATGCCATGGACCAAGACGTTCCCAGTGTCCAGTGCTGCCGCTGCTGTAGGCGTTGAGCACGCGCTGAGCATTGAGGTCGATGGAGTAAGTTTCAGCGTTGTTGTCCTCCCAGACATACAGGAATACGGTGTACGGGCCGGGAGAAAGATCTGTCAGCTGCAGCCGGTTGCCGCCCCAGCGGCTGCTGCGAATCATCAGAGCCCGGTCAGTGTCGGTCTGCGGGATGAGCGGAACATTCTGATTCTCGAACGCCTTGTCGCTGCTGGCACGCTGTACCAGACAGCCTGCCGCAATCAGGAGCTGGTCGCGGCGTTTGCGCCGGCTCAGCTCCTGGAGAACCGCGATCGACTCTTCCTTGGCAGCTTCGAGAAAACCGCAGGTGTTGACGATCAACACGTCAGCTT
>JALQUR010000328.1 GCA_023260695.1 Planctomycetaceae bacterium | reverse complement strand
TCGGCGACATCAACGGTGATGGACGAGCCGACGTGGTGGGACCTCGCGGCTGGGCGGAGGCGCCCGAGGATCGACGACGGGGACGCTGGATCTTTCATCCGCTGGAGAATCTGCTGCAGGATGCATCGATACCGATTCTTGTGGTCGATGCTGACGGGGACGGCGACAATGATCTTGTCTGGGGCAGAGCACATCAGGCAGGGCTGTACTGGCTGGAGCAGGTTGCCGGCAACGATGCTGGTGGGGAATGGAAGCAGCATGTGATCGATACAGCAACAGGACAGAATCACAGCCTGTTGTGGGCGGACCTGGATGGGAACGGCCAGGCGGAACTGATTACCGGCAGCAGATTTCTGGGGCACGACGGAAAGGATCTGGGTGAATACAACCCACTGCAGATTCGTTCGTTTGAATTTGATCCGGAGCAGGGAACATGGAGGCCACGAATACTGAGCTGGAATGATCGTGTTTCGCCGGGGCTGGATCCGAAAGTTGCTGACCTTGATGGCGACGGTGATCTGGACCTCGTCTGTGCGGATCAGAACGGCTGCTACCTGCTGGTGAATCCGTTGCAGGAGTCGGCACTCGATGCGGCCTGCATCGCAGCGGTGGACCCGGAACTCAGCCGACCGTTGTCCGCTGACCGCAGTGATCCCGGCAGTCGCGATCCAATGCGTGTTTTTCATGGTGGAATCGAGCAGGTATCGACACCCTTTGCTGCCGGTCGTCGTCGCGACCAGACACTGCAGGGGATGATGCTGGCAATGGGGCCACTGCCTGATGCTGGTCGTCGTTGTCGGCTGGATGTGCAGGTTCATGAAGAACAGGCGGCGGAGAAGTATCGTCGACTGCGAATTTCCTATGCACCTGAGCCGGGTGATCGGGTGCCGGCGTGGCTGCTGATCCCGCTGGAACTGGATGGCCCTGCACCTGCGATGCTGTGTCTGCATCAGACCACAGGAATCGGAAAGGACGAACCGGCGGGGCTGGGTGGTCTGCCGGGGCTGCATTACGCGCACGAGCTGGCTGAGCTTGGTTTCGTCTGTCTGGTGCCGGATTATCCTTCATTCGGGGACTACAAATGGGACTTTAACAACAGTGGCAGTGGCTATCTGAGCGGATCGATGAAAGCGATCTGGAATAATCTGCGGGGGGTGGACCTGCTGCAGGGATTAGCTGAGGTGCATCCTGATCGGATTGGCTGCATCGGGCATTCACTGGGTGGTCACAATACGCTGTTCACGGCAGCGTTTGATCAGCGAATTCGTGCGGTGGTGACAAGCTGTGGATTCACAGGATTTCATGACTACTACGGGGGCATGCTGGCCGGCTGGACAAGTGATCGCTACATGCCGCGAATTCGAGACGTGTACGGCAATGATCCGGACCGCGTCCCCTTTGACTTTGCGGAGATTCTGGCAGCGATTGCTCCTCGTGGGATTTTCATTTCCGCTCCGCTGCACGACAGCAACTTTGATAATGCGGGAGTGCGGCGGGTAGTGGAGCAGGTGGCGCCGGTGTTTGAGGTCTACGGTCGAGGCAAGCGTTCGCTGCAGACAGAGTACCCGGACTGCGGTCATGAGTTTCCAGCGCAGGTGCGGGAGCGAGCCTATGCGTGGCTGAAGGAGCAGCTGCGTTGACGCTGTGACAGGAGATTGATGCTGCAAATGCCGCTGGCCACCGGGAAACTTGCGGAAAAAACCGTTTGTAGTTTGCGACGGGCGGGTCGATTTCCGGGAAGTTGGCAGTGCCGAGGTTGCTCACGTTGACCTTTCCGCGTGTGCTCTCGAAGATTTCTCCCGAGGGCGACGCAACCGGATCCGCGGCATTGAACGCGGCATTGAACGCGGCATTGTCGGAAGCAGTGGAATGCAGTGTGGTACAGTGTGGTTCTGTAAGCGAAGCTCAGCGTCAGCAGATTTTTGAAGCGTCATCAGTATTATCAGACAGCAGCTGCGGATTATGTCACGAAAGATTCTTGTTACTGCGGCTCTGCCTTATGCCAATGGGCACATCCATATCGGGCATCTGGTGGAGTACATTCAGACTGACATCTGGGTTCGATTTCAGAAGTTACGTGGTAACCGTTGCGTATTCATCTGTGCGGATGATACGCATGGGACAGCAATCACGATTCGTGCCCGCCGCGAGGGGCGATCAGAGGAGCAGGTCATCGCGGACATGCGAGAGGCGCATATTCGTGATTTTGACGGCTTTCACATTGAGTTTGACAACTACGGCAGCACGAACAGCGTTGAGAATCGCGAGCAGTGCGAGCAGATCTGGGCGAAAATTGAGGCCAGCGGCCTGGTTGTCTCCCGGGACGTGGAACAGTTGTACGATCCTGTTGCGGGTACATTTCTGGCGGATCGATTTGTTCGGGGGACCTGTCCTCGCTGTGCTGCGGAAGATCAGCCCGGGGACAACTGCAGCGTTTGCAGCGCCACGTATTCGCCGGCCGATCTGAAGGATCCCCGCAGTGTTCTCAGCGATGCTGTTCCGGAGTTGCGAACTGCGGAGCACCTGTTCATTGAACTGGAACAGCTGCGTGAGTTTCTGACGGAATGGAGTCAGGAGCCGGGGCGTCTGCAGTCTGAAGTTGCTCGTTATCTGAGCGGGAACTTCCTCGGCGACCCTTTGCGCGACTGGGACATCTCCCGCCCGGCACCGTATTTCGGTTTTGAGATACCAGGCCACGCCGGTCATTACTGGTACGTCTGGTTTGATGCACCGGTAGGGTACATCGGGTCGACTCGGCAGTGGTGCGAGGCGAACGGGGAATCGCTGGAGGCGTGGTGGTCTGCTCAGGCGGATGCTGAGATTCATCACTTTATTGGCAAGGATATTGTTTACTTCCACACGTTGTTCTGGCCGGGAATGCTGAAGACAGCAGGCCTGAAGCTGCCTGAGAAAGTGCATGTGCACGGATTCCTGACCGTTGGCGGTGAGAAGATGTCCAAGTCCAAAGGCACGTTTCTGATGGCTTCGACGTGGCTGCGGCATCTGCCCCCCGGACCGCTCCGGTATTACTATGCCAGCAAGCTGGGACCGGGGCTGGATGACCTCGACCTGAACCCGGAGGAGTTTGTTGGTCGAGTCAACACGGATCTGGTGAACAAGGTTGTCAATCTGGCATCTCGCTGTGCTCGATTTCTGAGCGGAGAAACGCTGTCGCCGGAGTATCCCGACGATGGTGGACTGTTTCAGCAGGGGGCAGAAAAGGCGGAACAGATTGCAGGAGCTTATGAAGCGTGCAATTACAACGCCGCCATCCGTGAGATCATGTTGCTGGCGGACGAAGCGAACAGGTACGTGGACAGTCGCCAGCCGTGGGTGATTCGCAAGGATCCCAGTCGCGGTGATGAGCTGCGAGATGTCTGCAGTGTGACTTTGAATCTGTTCCGACAGATTGTCATCTATCTGTCACCCGTGCTGCCGGGCCTGAAACAGCAGACTGAGGAATTACTGAACTGCCGGATCAGTCACTGGAATGACGCGGTAACGCCACTCACCGGGACACCTGTGAGTGAGTTCCAGCATCTGATGAAACGACTTGAAATGAAACAGGTTGAAGAAATGATTGAAGAAAGCAAGGAAGAGAATGCTGCCGAGCAGGCTGCTGCAGAGCGGGCCGGGTCTGAGCAGGCCGGGTCTGAGGTTGCGGAAGCAGCGGAAGCTGCAGCTCCGGAATTTCATCCGGCGGACGCGTGGAAGGATTCGGGCGACGCACTGCAGAACGAGCCACTTGCGGAGGAGTGCACAATTGATGATTTCGTCAAGGTGGACCTGCGTGTTGCGCGAATTCTTGAAGCCGGCCATGTTGAAGGTGCTGACAAACTGCTGCAGCTCACTTTGTCACTCGGTGGTGGCGAAGTGCGAAACGTATTTGCGGGTATCAAGGCAGCTTACGATCCGGCAACACTGGTCGGGCGTCTGGTTGTCTGCGTGGCAAATCTGAAGCCGCGAAAGATGAAATTCGGACTCAGCCAGGGGATGGTGTGTGCCAGCGGCAGTGGTGGAACGGAGGTCTTCCTGTTGTCTCCGGACAGCGGGGCAGTGCCGGGGCAGAGGGTTCACTGACTTGCTGCTGTCGGTGTACGGGGCAGGCGCCTGAGGATTGCAGTGAAGGTCGCTGCGGTCTTCAGGATCTGCCGGCTGATTGTGACTGGTTGTGCTGCAGGCTGCGACGATAATCGGCAAACACTCGATCAGCCAGCAGAGTTGCTTCCGCAGTCAGATCCTCAATTCTGCTGCGGAAATAAGCGAGAGCTGCGGTGGCCGGAATGGCGACTCCAAGTCCCAGCAGAGTGGTGACCAGAGCCTTGTAGATTCCCGGAGCCAGCTCTGAGATCTGCGGATTTGCCTTCAGTTCGAATTCCATGAAGGCGACGATCATTCCCCAGACGGTACCCATTAGTCCGAGCATTGGTGCAAGCGTGCTGATGATTGCCAGATATTCGACTCGCCGCGAACAGCGGGCCCCGTGTTCGATGGCAGAGTCTTCCATTGCCTTTTCGATGGGGGGCCACGAGCTGCTGGTCATTTCTGTCAGGCCTGATTCGAGCACGGATGCGAGAAAGCTGGGAGACTGTCGACACAATTCGACGGCTTCTCGACGATTGCGTTCTGCAATCAGCCGGTGGACGGATTCGGCGAGGCTGGGTGGAATCATCTGCGAACGCCGCGTTGTCATTGCGGCATCGATGATGAGTGCCAGCATGAGGAAGCTGAAGACCAGGATCACGAATCCGATTGCGCCGCCGGCAGCCAGAAACTCACGGACACTGAAGTATCCGGGCTGTGTTGCTGATTCCTCCGGAACTGCCTGCGGGGTACTGAATGAGGAATCCTGCTGTGCCGGAATGGCGGTCCGGGCAAAGTTGATTTCAGCTGCGGAAAGCAGGAACAGCAGCAGCAGACTGCGGCGGATCCAGGTTCGGTTGCGGAGCAGAGTCATCCGGGACAATCCGTGTCACAGGGTCAGGCAGAGCATATTTGTCAGGCAGAGCATATTTTTCCGGGCTGGAGCGATCAGCCGTGATTCCGGAGAGGAATTGTAGAGATCCGAACAGATTACAGCGAGGTCACCCGGGAAAGCTCTGGAAACAGCGGGACTGACTTTGCTCTTGTGGACCCGCAGAGATTACTCTGCGGACCTGATTGGTTCCGCCATCGCGGAAAACTGTATGCCGAATTAACTCAGAGAATCACAGAAGCAGCGAACGGGACATGTCAGTTCTATTGCAGTTGACCGATGCGGTCAAAAGTTACGGCGATCAGATGCTGCTGGATAATGCCAGCGTGGCTCTGTACGAGAATACGAAAGTCGGGTTTGTCGGACGGAACGGAGCAGGCAAGTCGACTCTGCTGAAGGTGCTGCTGGGTGATGAGGAGCTTGACAGCGGCAGTGTTTCGCGGTCTCCATCCTTACGTGTCGGGTACCTGCGACAGCATGACCCGTTTCAGCCGGGCGAGTCGGCAATGGACTTCCTCATGCGTGACAGTGGTCAGGCAGACTGGAAATGCGGTGAAATTGCCGCCCGATTTGAGCTTAAGGGAAAGTATCTGAACGGTCCGGTGCGTGATTTGTCCGGTGGCTGGCAGACGCGCGTGAAGCTGGCGGCACTGCTGCTGCACGATCCGAATCTGCTCATGCTGGACGAACCAACCAACTTTCTGGATCTGCGCACGCAGATTCTGCTTGAACACTTTCTTCGCGATTTTCCGGCGGCATGTCTTGTTGTTTCGCACGACCGTGAATTCCTCACCTCCACCTGCAGTCACACACTGGAGCTGAACCGTGGAACTCTGACGATGTTCCCGGGCAGGATTGAAAGTTACCTCGAACATCTTGAGGCAGAGCAGCTGCGGGCTGAACGGACCAATGCTGCTGTTGTTGCCAAACAGAAGCAGCTGCAGCGATTCATCGACAGAAACCGCGCCAAGCCAACAGGAGCCAGTCAGGCACGATCCAAACAGAAGCAGCTGGATCGACTGTCACTGGAGGAGATCGAGGCCGATCTCCCGACGGCTCATATTCGTGCTCCGCTGATTTCCGAACCACGACAGGGGCCGTGTGTTCGCTGTGAGAAACTGGCGATCGGTTACGACGGTCACGCGGTCGTTGAAGGAATCGAGCTGGAAATTGAGCATCAGCAGCGGGCAGCGATTGTGGGCGACAACGGACAGGGCAAAACAACGCTGCTGCGTACGCTGGTTGATTCGCTGAAGCCGGTTGCCGGCAGTCTGCGGTGGGGATACGGCTGCGAAATCGGTGTCTATGCGCAGCACGTCTACAGCACCCTGCCAGAAGAAAAGACAGTGCTGGAGTACCTCGAGTACCAGTCCAGACCCGGAACGACAACTCAGGAATGTCTGGCTGTTGCAGGCTCATTGCTGTTTCGTGACGGCCATACAAAAAAGAAGATTGGCGTTCTTTCCGGGGGAGAACGAGCACGCCTGTGCATGGCCGGTCTGATGCTCGGTACTTACAACATTCTGGTGCTGGACGAGCCTGGCAACCATCTTGATGTGGAAACCGTGGAGACGCTGGCGGAGGCATTGCTGCGTTACAAAGGGACGGTTCTGTTTACCAGTCACGATCGACACTTCGTGCGCCGCATCGCGACCTCAGTCATTGAAGTGCGTGACGGTCGCGTCCGAAATTATTCCGGCAGCTACGACGACTATCTGTATTACGTAAATCGCGAAATTGAGGACGGGGAGCGGGAACGTGCTGCCGCGGGTGGTGCTTCCGGTGGTGCTGCCGCCAGCGCTGGTTCAGCAGCGGCGGTCAGCGGCAAGGCACAGCATCAGCTGCGGAAGACGCTGCGAAATCTGGAAAAGAATATTGCGAAGCTGGATGATCAGAGAAAGGAGCTTGATGCTCGTATGCAGAACACGGCAAATGTGGATGAAGCCATGAAGCTGCACACTCAGCTGGAGGAAATTCGCACGGAACTGGCCGAGGCGGAGCAGCACTGGGTGGAGATTCAGGAAGAGCTGGGCGAGTGGTGATAGAGATCATTGCAGAGGGAGAACCAATCGGAATGCAGTCGAGGATCCTGTTATTCGACATTGATGGCACACTGCTCAGCACCGGCGGGGCTGGGCAGATTGCAATGGAACAGGCGCTGGCTGCTGAATTTGATGTCCCCATGCCAATGGACAATATTCCAACGGCAGGGCGCACGGACCGCGGCATTGAGAATGACGTGTTCAGTCGCTATGGAATTGAGATTTCCGACGCCAACAGACAACGCTTTATGGAGGGATATCTGCAGCGTCTGCCGGATTGTCTGAGTCAGCTGGATGGAGGGCTGCTGCCCGGTGTGCCGCAACTGCTGCAGTCGCTCAGTCAGCGAAGCGACGTTTATCTTTCGTTGCTCACGGGGAACTACCAGCGCGGAGCATGGACGAAGCTGAAGTACTTCGGAATTGACGGTTTCTTCACCGAAGGCGCATTCGGTGACCTGCATGCAGATCGTGACGATCTGGCTCGAGTGGCTATGGATCTGATGTCGGAGCGGATGCAGCGGGTTGTTGCCGGTTCGGAGATCATCGTCATTGGGGATACTCCTGCCGACATTCGATGTGCTCGAGCTATTGGGGCCACCGTCGTGGCCGTTGCCACCGGCATTTACTCAGCGGAACAGCTGCAGGAGCGTCAGCCGGACCTGTTACTGACAGATTTCCGCGATACTGAACGTGTGGTTTCCGGCCTGCTGAATGTCTGATTGCCGCGCTGCGATAACTGCCTGGGATTTTTTAGACGGATTCTTGACCGTCTGCAGGCGATCGCTATTCTTTTCAATCATGCTGATGGCGCCAGGTGTTTCATATCTGCAGCGCGCGTCGCTGGGTGGATGCATGATTTGAGACAATTGCGGTGGTGATCAGTTGAATCTGATTCACTGTCGGATCGGGGTGGTTCGTGAGTTGCAGGTACGGATCCCGAAGAGACTGAACGGAGGCGACAGTGTCGGGAACGGAATGGCGAGGTTGGCAGGACGTGAAGCTGCTGTCACCCGGCAGCCACAGCAGTACGCTCCTGCAGTTGACGGAGCGACTGATAGCGCACTCGGCGGCCGTGGGATCTGTCGCGGAATTCTGCAGTGTGGCGTTGGCAGACATTGCCACAGAGCTGTCGCTGCAATGGGTCGGGCTGGTGCAGCGGCAACCGGGGGCAGAATGGAAATGTGTTGCGGATCATGGACGCGTTGTTGGTTCAACGGAGCCGATAGCATTCTGGGAGCAGGCCCAGGAGAGTGGACGTGGCGGACGTACCCCGGGTGAACAGTCGCGGATCAACTGTGCATTCCCGCTCAGCGAAGGTCATTTAGTCGCCGATTTGCTGGTGACAGAAAGCCGGCATGCGGATTCGGACCTGCTGGATTTTGGGCTGATTACAGCCCGCGCATTATCGCAGGTGCTCAACCTGGTTCTGAATCATTCCGCTTCCCTGCTGCAGGTGCAGCGTCTGAAGTCCACTCTGGAAATTGCCTGCACGCTGTCCTCCGCGGAGGATATGGATCCCTTGCTGGATCGGATTGCGCGGGAGGTCACGACGTTGCTCGCCTGCGACCGCAGCAGTATTTTTCTGTGGGATCATGAGCGGAATGAACTGGAAGCGCGGCCGGCGCTGGGAGTCCCGGGGGGAATTCTGCGTCTGCCGGCAGGAAAGGGCATTGTTGGTGAGTGTCTGCGAACTGGTAAGCCGGTTGTGGTGCCGGACGCCTATGCGGATGCTCGATTCAATCAGGAAGTGGATCGCTCGAGCGGCTATCATACGCGAAATCTGATCTGCGTTCCCCTGCGGGAAGAGGGGGGCAGGGTGATTGGTGCCTTCCAGGCCATCAATCGGCTTGACGGGAAGGACTTCACTGAGAGTGATGTGGAATACCTGAAGCAGCTCGGAACTCAGGCTGCCGTTGCGCTCAGAAACCTCCGCGAAAAGGACCGACTGAATCGCAGTCATGGGCAGCTGGCTGAGCAGGTACGGCGTGGTGTGAGTATTGTTGGTGAAAGCCCTGCAATTGGCACTTTGCGTGACACGGTGCGGCGGCTGGCCTCAACGGATCTGCCGGTGCTGGTGCTGGGGGAAAGTGGGACCGGCAAGGAAGTTGTGGCCCAGTCACTGCACTTCGGAGGCACCCGAGCAGACAGCCCATTCGTGGCGGTGAACTGTGCGGCCCTGAATGAGAGCCTGCTGGAGAGTGAATTGTTTGGTCATGAACGGGGGGCGTTTACGGATGCACGTGAGGCGCGCCCGGGGCGGTTTGAGCTGGCGGACGGCGGAACACTGTTCCTCGATGAGATCGGGGATATGAGTCCCGGTGGCCAGGCGAAACTCCTGCGTGTGCTGGAGCAGCACGTCGTGACCCGCGTTGGGGGAACGGATCAGATTCCAGTCAACGTACGAGTTATTGCGGCAACGAATGCCAACCTTTCAGAAGCGGTTCGGGAGCGTCGATTTCGGGAAGACCTGTACTACCGACTGGGGGTGGTGACTGTGAAGCTGCCGCCATTGCGTGAGCGTCCGGAAGATATTCTGTTGCTGGCAGAGCATTTTCTGAAGCAGTTTTCGGCTCAGGCGCGGCGACCGTCACTACAGCTTTCCCAGGACGCGCGACGGCGACTTCAGGGACACCCGTGGCCGGGTAACGTACGTGAACTGCGGAATCTGATGGAACGACTGGCTTTCCTGGCTCAGGAAGATCGTGTTACCGCAGAGGATCTGGCGTTCAGCCTGAGCCCGGAGAGCGAGGGGCAGCAGGCGCTGGCGCTGGATCTGGGGCTGGACGGAGCGACACGTGAGTTTCAACGTTCCTTTATTCGACGTGCGGTTCGGCAGACTGACAACAACGTGACGGAAGCAGCAAAGCTGCTCAGCGTGCATCGTGCAAATCTGTATCGCAAGATGAAGCAGCTGAACATGAAGGAAGCAGGTGGCAGCGAATAGAACTCATCTGCAGCAGAGACCAAAATAAAAAAGTCTGAACCGTTCTGGTCCAGACTTTTTTTCATGGCTGTGGAATGTGGTTTCTGTCGGCAGGATCAGTGCTGTGGAGAGTAGTCGGTCTGCTTCATGTAGACAGACTCGACTTTCTGTACCAGCCGTCCGTCGCGCTGCGATTCTTCAGCAACTCGTTTCCATTCCGGGTCATTTCGAAAGCCTTCCCACGATGCGTCGGCAGCGTCCTTGTCCTTGTGCGCGATCACGTAGATCAGCGTGTTGGGCTTATCGACGGGGGTCCAGTACATGATGTTCTTCATGCCATGCTTTTCGAACAGTTTCATGGTGTGATCTCTGAAGCGAGCGTTCAGAGCATCCAGTTTTCCCTCGGGTGTCGTGTAAGTGCGCAGTTCATAGAGCATTGATGCTTCAGCCTTGTCTGCAGAATAAGCCTGTGCCGTGGTAGTGAGCGAGACCTGAGAAAATGCGACTGCAGCGAGCAGTCCGCCCGCGATACCCAGCCAGAATTGTCGTGACATCGGATCCTCCTGTGAGATGAAAAGAACAGTGTCTGAAAGAACAGTATTTCTCCGTCGCAACAACGACCGACTGCAGTGTGAGCAGTGGTCGGTGGCCTGCTGATGCTCAGAAGCCTGACTCACTGTATCCGTTTCGCGGGGAGTTGTCAGTTCTGCGAGCCGAACGGTGACTGACTGTTCGAGTCGGCAGCAATTGCTCGCATTTCAGCCGCCAGGAACGCTGAGCCGGTCGTCAGAACGACTCCACCAGGCGGCGTGATGCTGTTGGCCAGCTGCAGTGCCGCGGCAGGTGTTTCAGCCGTGTGGATCTGAGTCCCGGGCCGCTCTGGTGATATCCTGGACTGGAGCATCTGCAGCAGTTGCCGGGGAGGAATACTGCGCGGGTTGGTGCAGAATTGAGTCAGAATGACGTGCTGCACAGCCGGCAGGATCGCCGCCAGCATTCCCTCAGCATCCTTGTCAGAGGAAGCGGCAAAGATCAGTGTTCTTGATTCAGGAGGCCATGCTGAATCTGCCAGAATCTGTGCGACGGCCTGCAGTGAGTCCGGATTGTGAGCGGCATCAAGTACCAGTGTCGGTCGTCCGGGAAACTGCTCGAATCGCAGCGGCCAGACCGTCTGAGCAACACCGGAAGAAATTGACTCCTGTGTGATCATTGAGTAGCCGGATTGCTGCAGAAGTTCCGCTGCCATCACTGCCAGTGACGCATTCCGTGCCTGGTGATTTCCGAGCAGAGGCAGGTGCAGACTGGAATAAGAAGCGGCTGGTGTCTGCAGGCTGAATTCCAGCCCTGGCGGATCATCGCTTCCCGGGCGATTCTGGCGGCTTACGGTGCACTGCAGCTGGCAGCCAATTGTGTATCTTGGGCACTGCAGTTCTGTCGCTCGCGCAGCGATTACCTGTTCAGCGGCAGCCGGGACAGGACCATGAATCAGGGGAATTCCCGGCTTGAGGATCCCGGCTTTTTCATATGCGATCAGGTCATGAGTGGCTCCAAGAATATGAGTGTGATCGAGCCCGATACTGGTGATCAGAGTGACCAGTGGACGGCAGACATTTGTGCAGTCCAGACGGCCTCCAAGACCTGTTTCCAGAACCACAATATCCACGTTTTCTGCAGCGAAGAGCATCCAGGCCAGCAGCGTGGTGATCTCAAAGAATGTCGGCGCTCGCTCGGCGGAATCAGACACCGGCTGCTGCAGAATTGTCCGCAGTTGTTCGGCCAGTTCCGCAACCTTGAGCTCCGCAGGCAGGCGTCCGTTGATCCGCATGCGTTCTTCAAAACGTGCAATGTGGGGTGAAGTAAACAGGCCGGTTTTGAGTCCGGATGCCCGCAGGATGGATTCGAGGACGGCCGCGGTGGAGCCTTTGCCCTTGGTCCCTGCGATGTGGATGGCCGGGATCTGCAGATGAGGCCTGCCGATTTGTTCCAGCAGGCCCTCCATACGTTCCAGGCGAAATGGGCTCAGCCCGTTGGGGCGAACCCGTTCGTAGTCGATTCGGTCGAACAGCCAGCTCAGAACGCTCTGATAGCGAGCGTGTGAAGAAGACGGTTCTACGGACATATGCGACTTCCGGAGGAACAGGTGGCTGCAGGATGCGGTCGAGTGCAGGGTTGCACCGAGCCGATTGCCGGGCTGGATGATTTTGCGGATGTTAGCAGACGCCGAATTTCGGAGCACGCAGGTGGGCCGGGCCGGGCGGTTGAATCCTGCTGTTTGAAAAAGTTGGCTGGAGCTGGATATCCGGAATCCGTGATTCCCCTGCCGGGAATTCTGCCTTCCGCTTGCCTGATGCGGCCTATCTGCGGTGTCATGAGGTCGGTGAGTGACTAGACTTCAGGCACCGCTCCGTAATGTCCGGCGAAGCAGGTCTTTGGACCATTCAGCTGTAACTGCTGCTGCAGCTCCCTGTTTTCTGTTGCAGGCAGTCTTCAGCGGTCTGAGTTCATGCTGGAAGTCTGCCAGAGAACGGCGGATTGAAGTCCGCATTGGCTGCGGGATGGGTTGTGGGTACCTCGCGGTACTTCACAGACAGACAAGGGACTGCAAGTGTTCTGCAAATATTCTGAAGACCATTCCGGCCGGGCGATTCCGGCATCATGGGTGGTGATTCAGCTGGAGAGAAATTGATGAATCACATCGAACGAGTATCCGCCTTTCTTCCTCGGATGGAGGCCTCAGATCCCAGCACCAATCATCTGGGGACGACTCCGGGAAGCTTTGCCAGAGCTGCGAAGATTCTTCCTGGGCGAGCCGGGGCACTGACATTTTCCTCCCCTGATACTCCCGGAATGCCTGCCGTTTCAGAAAAAACCGCATGGGACTTCATGCCAGCCGACTGGACACTGAAGCCGGGTTATGAGACGGCGTACGAGTCAGCAGAGGCATGGGAGGCACCAGCGGGTTTTGAGCCGGTCACACAGCTTGAGTCTGCTCGACTGGGCATCATTACTCCTGAGATGCTGCGGGTTGCGGAATCCGAAACGCATCTCACAGCCGAACAGATCAGAGATGAAATTGCCGCCGGTCGGATGGTGATTCCGGCCAATCGGAATCATCTGCAGTACGCGCTGCAGCCCATGTGCATTGGCCGCGCGTCGAAGACGAAGATCAACGCCAACATGGGGGCCTCCCCGGTCTCTTCCGGTACGGATGAGGAAGTTGAAAAACTGAAGTGGGCGGAACGCTGGGGAGCCGACACGGTGATGGACCTGTCGACTGGCGGCGATCTTGACGCCTGCCGTGAAGCGATCATTCGCAGCAGTACAGTGCCAATTGGAACCGTGCCAATTTATTCCATGATTATCGGCCGTCGTATCGAAGACCTGGACATCGAAATAGTGCTGGAAAGCCTTGAGCATCAGGCATCTCAGGGTGTGGACTATTTCACGATCCATGCGGGAGTGCTTCAGGAGCACCTGCCGTACGTCAAGGATCGGCTCATCGGGATCGTCAGCCGTGGCGGTTCCCTGCTCGCAAAATGGATGATTCATCATGATCGCCAGAATCTGATGTTTACTGAATGGGAAAGCATCTGCGCTGTGATGCGGCGACATGATGTCACTTTCTCCATCGGTGACGGACTGCGTCCGGGGGGACTGGCTGACGCTACTGATCTGGCCCAGCTGGCCGAACTGTCGACTCTGGGGGAACTCACCGAACGTGCCTGGAGACAGGGAGTGCAGGTGATGATTGAAGGTCCCGGGCATGTCCCGCTGGACCAGATTGAATTCAACATGAAACTGCAGCGAACGCTGTGTCATGGAGCTCCCTTCTATGTTCTGGGCCCGCTCGTGACGGATATGTTCCCCGGTTATGACCATATCACCAGTTGCATCGGAGCTACGAATGCCGCATGGCACGGTGCCAGCATGTTGTGCTACGTAACGCCCAAGGAACATCTGGGACTGCCGAAGAAGGATGACGTAAAGCAGGGGTGCGTCGCTTACAGGATTGCTGCTCATGCTGCTGATGTTGCTCTGGGAATACCGGGCACGAGAGATCGCGACGACGAACTGACACAGGCGCGTGCAGCACTCAACTGGCAGAAGCATTTTGATCTGAGCTTCGACCCCGATACGGCCCGTGCATATCACGATGAGGATCTGGACGTTGATACGGACTTCTGCGCCATGTGTGGACATGACTGGTGCAGCGTTAGAATCAGCAAGGAGATTCAGCTCTTCGCCAGCGGCAAGTCGGAAGATTATCAGTGGGATCAGGCACGTGTTTCCGCGGCACTTTCTGAAGAGCAGCGGGAGATTCTGGAAAAGCGAGGTGTGCTTTCTCCCGATGAAATCCATCGGCTGGCCAGCAAGACTCGACGCGGCATGGAAGCTGTTGCCGGCAAGGCCAGTTGTCACAGCGATGTGACTGACGGTGAATCCGCGAAGCAGATTCAGCTTGTGCAGCTTGGCACGGAAGCCGAATGAAGCTGCAGTCCAGGCTGGGTCACCGCCGACAGTAAGAACAGCGAGAACAAGAACAGCGAGAACATCCGGCCCGATCTGATCGGCAGGTTGCACTTATTGCACCGCCGGAGCTGACATCTGCTGATCAGGCGGCCCTGCGAATCATGGCGGATTTCGGCATTGCATCAAGCCGCCGTCGAGGCTGGTGTCCTCTCCGCCATGTGCTTCCAACCCAAGGACGAGAAGGACTCGACCCACCTCTCCCACCTCTCCCGCCTCATC
>JALQUR010000227.1 GCA_023260695.1 Planctomycetaceae bacterium | reverse complement strand
TCGTTTGTGTTCATTGGTGAATGGTCTCCTGAACGTCCTGTTGGGACCATTTGGGGCTGAAAACCGTGCCCGCGGTTAGCGCATGTGTGTTAGCGCTAACTGCCAGTATGTTGTTAGCGCTAACAGTCTCGCTTGCATCTTCACCTGGCTGAAGGGGGATTGATGGGCGGGTCCGGGGCGCTCCCGAACCGGGTGCGGCCACCTGCCGGAACGATCACCTGCAAGCGGATGCAGCCGTCAGGTCAATTTCGCGATGCGCGCAATCGTCCCTCGCAGCAATGCTCGCGGTGCCCAGGACACGGGGGTGCTCACTGGCGTTCGGTGACCGGATCAGTCAGATCCAGAAAATCCTGTACCGGCAGGTAATACCCGACGTCACCTTCGTTGCTGCCGTAACAGACCACCAGAAAACTGCAGTGTGCCAACTGTTCCGGGCTGGCTGAGAAGGCGACAGTGGTGACATCCTTCGCCTGTCGGTGATGTGCGGGATTGGGCTGCAACTGTGCCGAGAGCAGGTGAGATCCGTCCGCTCCCCGCATGCGCAGTTCTGCCCAGGAGAATTTCTCCAGCCAGCCCGTCCGGCGAAACTCGAGCCACACTTTGATTCCGGCGTCGCCATTTCGGCGTGCGTGCATGGTGATTCCATACTTCTGTTTTGCTTTCTCCTTCGTGAGTGTGCCGACGGAGATCTCTGCTGCATGACTTGTGGGCAGCAGCGCGGGCGAGAGCAGAAGCAATAGGGTGAGCAGGCCTGAGCATGGTTGCATCGTCAGGAACTTTCGGTTGGGGGAGGATCAGAATCCGGATTCGAAGTGTTCGGAATGTCGAGGCAGAGCCGCCGCTGTCCAGCAGGCAACGACCGGGTTGCAACGGCAATGGAGGACCATGCAGTCGCGACGAGCCAGACCAGCGGTTACAGCCCGTAACGCCGTGTCTTCTTCCACATCGTCACTCGGCTCACACCCAGTTGCCGCGCGGCTTCAGCTTTATTGCCACCTGTCTTGCGCAGCAGTTCTTCCAGCGTCGTTTTTTCTGCGAGTTGTTCGGGAGTCAGCTGCGTGGTTGAGCGTGTTGTCTGAGTTACAGGGGGGGACTGTGCCCTGCTTCTGGCGGAAGTTGCGGCCGGCGGATCAGCGTCGTCGGGATCTGCGTCAATTGAGTCTGTGACGACAGTGTATGGATCTCTCGCGGAGCGAATTTCGCGAGGCAGATCAAACAGCGAGATTTTGTCGTCAGCGACCGTCACAAAGGCGTGCTCAATCGCGTTACGCAATTCGCGAACATTGCCAGGCCAGTGGTAGTCCAGCAGCAGCTGCATGGCATCTCTGGCTATTCCGCTGACCTGACGCTTCTGAGCCAGTGAAAACTCTCTCAGGAAACTGTCGATCAGCAGCGGGATATCGTCACGACGCTGGCGGAGCGGTGGCAGGTTTACTTCGAAGACATGAATCCGATAGTAAAAATCCTCGCGAAAGTCACCCTGCTGAATCAGTTGCTGCAGGTTGCGGTTGGTGGCTGTGACCAGCCGCACGTTGACTGCCATGGGGTTGTCGTCGCCAACGCGGCGGATTTCACGCTGTTGCAGAACGCGCAGCAGTTTCAGTTGAATCAGCGGGGAGACATCTCCGATTTCGTCAAGAAAAAGCGTTCCACCATCTGCTGCTTCGAATACGCCCACCTTGTCTCGCGTGGCTCCGGTGAAGGCCCCGCGAACATGCCCGAAGAGTTCGCTTTCCAGAAGTGTCTCGGGAATGGCGGAGCAGTTGACGGCGATGAAGGGGTGATCGCGACGATCACTGACCGAGTGAATTGCACTGGCGGCGAGTTCCTTTCCTGTTCCCGATTCGCCGCTGATGAAGACGGTGACATCGCTTTGTGCGGCCAGGCGGAGTCGCCGGAACACTTCCTGCATGCAGTCGCTGCGGCCGAGCATGCGTTCGAATGCGTCGCGCTGCCGCGTCTGCTCCTCCAGCAGTGTGATCTTTTCGTTGGCAAGCACAAATTCGGTGAGGTCTGTAAAGCAGCCGACCGCACCCTGCAGGATATTCCGTTCGTCGAACAGCATGCGGACATTGCCGTGGATGTAGAGCTCACGGCGGTCCTTTGAGAGTAATCGGCATTCCTGACTGCAAACACCGTCGCGGGGACACGC
>JALQUR010000192.1 GCA_023260695.1 Planctomycetaceae bacterium | reverse complement strand
GATGCTGAAAGTAATCTCAATGTCTATCCGGACCCCGGTGCAAGGAGTTTCCGCACCGTTGCCGCAGAACTGTTCGGAGTCACTCCCGAGTGGGTGCTGCCGGCAAATGGCAGCGACGAGAATCTTACCATCATCACGCGCAGTTTTTGTGACTCCGGCGAATCAATCGGATATCCCTACCCCAGCTATGTGCTCTACGAAACTCTCGGGCAGATTCAGGGCTGCACCGTCCGACGGCTTCTGCTCGACAGAGACTGGCAATGGGAAGATACAGCCGCACATGACATGAGGCAGAACTGCAAAGTCTTCTTTATCCCCTGCCCGAATTCCCCCAGCGGAACCGTCTGGACACCTGAACAACTGCTGGAACTGCTTCCGGAAAATGGAGTCCTTGTACTGGATGAAGCCTATGGGGATTTCGCCGACAATCCACACCATGGCGAACTGCTTCAGGATGACCGGTTTTGCCGACGGCTGATCATTACACGCACCTTCAGTAAATCCTACAGCCTTGCGGGAATCCGCTTTGGATTCTGCCTGGCCCACCCGGAACTCATTGAAGGCATGAACCGGGTCAAGGACAGCTACAACTGCGACGCGGTCGCCATCGCCGCAGCAACCGCGGCCCTGCGTGACCAGCAGTGGATGCTGAACAACCGCGAACGCATCCTGCAGACACGCGCGAGGCTGGCAGAGCAACTTTCGCAGCTGGGATTCGAAGTCTGTCCGGGGCAGGCCAATTTCGTATGGATCACCCACCCTGCCCGAGACCACCATGAAATCTACCAGCAGTTGAAGGCCCGGCGAATCCTCGTCAGATTCATGCAGTTCCCCCACGCAGGTACAGATCAACAGGGGGTGAATGGATTGCGAATTTCCGTGGGAACAGAGCAACAGACGGATGTTCTTCTGCAGGCGCTGCAGCAGATCCTGAACTGATCAACTCAGCGGAAAGAAGGAACAATCAGATGCCTGCCAACGAACTGTCCGGACTGCAGTTCGACCACCGCTTCGTGCGAGAATTGCCCGGTGACGCCATCTCCGACAATTACCGTCGGCAGGTTCGCAATGCCTGTTACTCCAGAGTTGCACCGACGCCCGTGACATGCCCCAGGATCATCGGCTGGTCCTGGGAACTTGCAGCAACGCTCGGACTTGATCAGCAGGCACGCAACTCGGATGAAACGGCACAGATTCTTTCAGGCAACCTTGTACCGGATTTCCTGCAGCCATTTGCCATGCGGTACGGCGGGCACCAGTTCGGAAACTGGGCAGGGCAACTTGGTGACGGACGAGCGATCATCCTCGGCGAAACAGTGACCACAGGCGGCAATCGCTGGATGCTGCAGCTCAAGGGGGCCGGCCCGACACCCTATTCCCGCACCGCAGATGGCCTTGCTGTCCTGCGATCGTCAGTACGTGAATTCCTCTGCAGCGAGGCAATGTTTCACCTCGGTGTACCAACGACTCGCGCACTCAGCCTCGTGACCACCGGCGAATCTGTACTGCGTGATATGTTCTATGACGGCAACCCGCGGCACGAACCAGGCGCCGTCGTCTGTCGCGTTGCTCCGTCATTTACTCGATTCGGCAACTTTCAGATCCATGCAGCACTGAAGGAAACCGAACTGCTCCAGAAATTCGTTGACTATACCATCGCCACAGATTTCCCCGAACTGGGGGAGCCCGCCCCGGAGAGCCGAAAGGAATGGTTCCATCAGGTCTGCCAACGGACTGCCGAGATGATTACCCACTGGATGCGAGTGGGATTTGTGCATGGCGTCATGAATACTGACAATATGTCAATCCTCGGACTGACCATCGACTACGGCCCTTACGGCTGGCTGGAAGACTACGACACCAACTGGACTCCGAACACGACTGATGCGAACGGCAGACGTTATTGCTTTGGTCGGCAACCCTCAATCGCACTCTGGAATCTGCTCCAGCTGGCAAATGCGCTGATGCCCGTCTTCTCGGATCCGGCCCCGCTTCAGGAGGGGCTGGACCTGTACACCAGCCATTTCAATAAGCAGTGCCTGACGATGATGAAGCAGAAGATCGGCCTTACTTCTGCGGCGTCTGAGCAGAGTGAGCAGCTGGTTGATGCTCTTCCCGGAGTGCTGCAGGCAGCCGAAGCCGATATGACTCTCTTCTATCGGCAGCTGGCAGAATTCCCGACCGTTTCCCTGCCAGCGGCAGCTGATCCGGCACTTCAGGAAATACCGGCGGGCATTCGGTCAGCCCTCTACCGTCCGGAGCAACTCACTGATGATGCAACCGGCAAACTGCTGACATGGCTCCGGGACTATCGCAGCGAGATACAGAAGACAGGGATCCCTGACGCAGAACGACGAACCGCAATGAATCAGGTAAATCCGCTGTATGTGCTCCGCAACTATCTTGCTCAGCTTGCCATCGACAGGGCAGAGCAGGGTGATTCATCGCTGATCGAAGAACTGCTGGCTGTGCTCCGGAATCCCTACGATGAACAGCCCGGAAAGGCCCACTTCGCAGAAAAACGCCCGGACTGGGCCCGCCACAAAGCTGGCTGCTCAATGCTCTCATGCAGTTCCTGAATCCCCCACTCCGGGAGAACTGACGTGCAAAGAAAGTCGGGTTTTCTGATTTCCAGTGATGATCTATCCTGCTCAGAGTCAGCGGCCACAAACTCCCTCCCGACCAGATCCGCGTCAGGTTGAGTAAAATGAGAATCATTCGAGCAATCAGCCTGCTTTCCCTGCCTGTCGCTCTGAACGCTGGACTGATCGGCTGCCGGTATGAAGGTGGCTTCATGCAGATGGACAGCAACTCCACTCTGCCTTTCTTCGGACTGCAATTGTCTGTAGACAGTGGCTCGCGCCCGGATTCAGAGTCGAAAGAATTGCAGAAGCTGCAACGCAGCCAGCACAACTCAGCCGTAGTCAGACTGGCCAGCCTGAACAGATGAGCCGGCCTTCCGCAAGGGTGCACAGAAATCAGCGCGCAATCTTGAGCATACGGACGCGATGATTGTTGCTGTCTCCAATGAACAATCGGCCATCTTTCGACACGAACACTCCATGTGGCCGATCCATCAGACACTGCTCCGCCGCACCATCCGGCCCGTCACCGCGCTGCCCGTTGCCGACCACAGTTTCCACAATCTGAGCAGCCCGTCTCCAGACACGCACGGTATGACTTTCTGTATCAGCAAAGTACACGTCACCATTGGCTGCGATCGCTACACCCTTCGGGCCCGATAATGCCGCGTCCCTTGCCGGGCCGCCATCTCCGGAATAACCACTCCTGCCGTTGCCGGCCAGATGATGCAGAGTGCGTTTTTCCAGATCAATGCGATACAGAGCATTCCCCTCGCGCAGGGCAAGAAACAAGGACTGCCCTCCATCAAAATCCAGAGCGCGAGGACCATTCAGGGGAGTTCCTTCCAGAGCCGCTCCGTCAGGAGTGACGGCCCGTTCACCCGTTCCGGCAAATGTCCGAATTATCCCGCTGGCGGAATCTACCATCCGGATGCGATGATTCCCGATGTCGCAGATGTAGATGTTGTCTGCCTTGTCGAGGGCGATCGAGTGAGGCTGTTTCAGCTGCGCTTCAGTCGCGGGACCGCCGTCGCCGGAAAACCCCGGCTTTCCGTTGCCGGCAATCGTTGAAATTATCCCGGTGGATGCATCCACACGGCGAACCAGATGATTCTTCATCTCCACGAAGATCATGTTGCCACGCGAATCAAAACGGATCTCGTAGGGCTCATTCAATGAAGCCTGCAGAGCAGGGCCACCATCACCACTCCACCCACTCCGGCCGCTTCCTGCCACAACACGAGATTCTCCGCTCTGCAGATCAATCCGACGGATCACGTGCAGACCAACTTCACAGACATAGAGAGCGCCATCGGGGCCTGTTGTCAGCCCGAATGGCTGAGCGACAGCTACTGCAGTTGCACTGCCTTTGAGCTGCAGGGGTGTCTCTTCACCATTCCCGGCGACAGTCAGTACATCGTCGGCACTCGACGACACGGCACACAACCCAACCAGACAAAGCAGCAGCAGACTTTTTTTCCGGCCCGAATTCCACATCAGCAAAACTCCCCAAACCAAAGGGATCAATCCTTCAGTCCGTAACGCACAATGCACCACAGCGCCTGAAAACCATCCTTCCAGCCAATCTTCTTCCCTTCAGCGTATGTGCGGCCTGAATAGCTGATGGATGTCTCATATATCCGATAATGACGCCTGGCGACACGAGCTGTCATTTCCGGCTCAATCCCGAACCGCGACTGCTGCAGTAACGGACAGATCGTATCAATCACATCCCGACGAAAAACCTTGTAGCAGGTTTCCATGTCGCTGAGATTGAGATTTGTGAAACAGTTGGAAAGCGTGGTCAGAAAACGATTTCCCATGTAATGCCAGAAATAGAGCACTCGATGAGCCTGATGCCCCAGGAACCTGCTGCCGAAAACCACATCAGCCTGATCCTGAACAATGGGTCTTATCAGCCGAGGATACTCTGCAGGGTCATACTCAAGATCTGCATCCTGTATCACAACAACGTCGCCATTCACCTGACTGAATCCAGTCCGCAGAGCAGCCCCTTTGCCCTGATTTACACCGTGGTGAAACACCCGCACCTGATTCATGCCGTCACCGGAAAACTCGGCTTCAATCTCCGACAGCACCTCCGCTGATCGATCCCGACTGCAATCATTGACCAGCACGATCTCCTTGCGAATCGGTACATCACGAACTCGGCTCACCAGAGCTCGAAGTGTCTTCTCCTCGTTGTAAACAGGAATCACTACAGAAAGCAGAAACCCATCCGGTATGACGTAGAACCCCAGTGATTTGCACGCGGATTCGCCGATCGCACGCACCTGAGTCTCATACCAGGACTGCGACCACGGCCGCATGCCTTCGTTTCCCGAGGACTCGCTCTCCACAATACCGCTCTCCCCTGACTTCAGACCTCAATGTTCGTGACTGCAGCAGCCGCAATTGCAGCCTGCAGTGTAATCCAATTTCAGATCTGGCACACTCCGGACAGCAGACACCTGAACTCTCTCGATCAGTCCAGCTGCCCAACTTCAAACCCAGAACCGTCCCCGAGCAGATTCGTGACAATGCCGGCCAGCTGGCTGCTTTCCTGCGCAATCAACAGGCAGCTGCCGCTCCCGGAATCCTCCGCACATGGACCAGTCTCCCTGACTGTTACGCCAGTTTGCTCCCGAGCGATAAGTCGAATTCGCTCACGGTCACAATTCCCTGAATAATGCCACCAGACGGCAGATTCCCCCGACTTCAGAAAGGTCTGCAGACTTCGAGCAAGCTGCCCCATCGTACTTCGCGCATTCAGATCCTGGAGCGGACGCACCACAGCATTCCCCTGCCATACTGTCAGCATGCAGTCGCCCCCCAGTAATCCCCGCAACCCCTGCATCCCCAGCTCTCGCACAACCTGCCGCTGGAATTCCACAGCCTGCCTCCACCAGCTATTGCCACCACACCAGTCTCCCAGCAGACTGCCGCAGTAGTTGCCTGTCCTGCCTGAGAGCAATCCGATCGCGCCCAGGAACTTCTGTTCAAAACCGCCGTTGCGCTCCGTCAGCTGCCACTGCAAACCACATTCTGCAGTCCGTTGCAATACTGGCTCCACAACGACGCAGCAGGAAATTGCCCAGAGCTTCTCCAGCCAACCCCGCTCCTGCGGCTTCAACTCCCCACCACTGCCTCGAATCTGATTCCTGCCGGAATGTCCAAATTCAGCCTTCAGCAACCAGCGACTTACATCCATTCCGGACAGCTCAGCGACAGCAGACTCGACCTCTGCAGTCGAATCGCAAACCGTGACCGGTAGCTGAAATTGTGGCCCGGCACCAGAACAGCTCAGAAGTTCTCCACCGGGCCACGATCGCCGACTGTTCATCCTGCGTACCACGTCCGCAGAGATGCGAGGCATAACCAGACCAGCCTCCTGCCCGAACCGCAACGCACTGGCGGACCATGCCCACGGCTCCAGCTGCCACTCTGCTCGCTGCATGCCAGACATTGACCTCAAGTCCCTGCTCGCCTGTGCAGCCGTGCGGTACTGCACCCCCTGCAGAAGTTCGCATAACTCGCCAGTCTCGGGTGGCTGTTCACAGACCACCCAATCACCCGGACCAGCCTGCAAACCCATCAGCCACTGCAATTCCAGCACGCGACGGCGAACTGCTGCCCCGCCATGTGCCCCTCGCCCGATCAGCACGTCTTCATAGTTTGGTTCTGCATACCACACAACCGGCATCGCTCTGCACTCCGGGCTTGACGAATGCTGATCCGCAGAAATCCTGCTGTGCCGTGACACTGGACCAGAACAATTCAGAGCAGGTAACATACTCTCCCGGGGCAATGCTGCGCATCCTCCCCGATTGTTCCCACTGAATTTCCTCCCATCAGTCTTTTCGGAGTGCTGCTGTGCTGCTCGTGGATGGTCACCTCGACCTCGCTTTGAATGGTGTCGACTGGAATCGAGACATGCGTTGCGCTGTGGACGATCTCAGAGCCCAGGAGGCCGCTCTCCAGATGACCGAAGCCGGTCGCTGCGGAGCAACACTCAGCCTTCCGGAACTGCACGAGGCGGAACTTTGCTTCTGCCTGTCCACGCTGCTGGCAAGACAGGAAAAGGAGATTAATCACTCATTCGGATGGACGTCTCCACAAGCCTGCTATGCGATGGCTCATGCACACCTCGCGTGGCATCGAGCCATGGAACGTGAGGGACTGCTGCGGCCCATTCGCTCGAAGTCAGACCTGCAGGAACACCTCGCTGACTGGAATCGCCCCAGTCACTCAGCCCCCCTCGGGTTCATTCAGACAATGGAGGGTGCGGATCCCATCCTTTGTCCTGATACGATTCATGAATTTCATGAACATGGCCTCCGCGCCCTGGGACTGACGCATTATGGACCAAACCGCTACGGCGGCGGCACCAGCTGCGAAGTGGGACTGGCACTGGATGCCATCCCGCTGCTCAGAAATGCAGAACAACTCGGAATCACGATCGATGTCACACATCTTTCCGATGTCTCCTTCTGGCAACTTCTGGAAAACTTCAACGGCCGAATCCATGCCAGCCACCAGAACTCACGCCGACTTGCACCATGGCAGCGACAATTCTCGGATGAACAGTACGAGGCTGTCATTGAACGTGATGGAGTGATCGGGGTTGCATTCGACATCATCATGCTCCAGCCCGGATATGTCAGACGTCACAGCTCACGGCAGGTGACAATGGATCGGGTGGTGGAGAACATCGATATCATCTGTCAGCTCGCAGGAAACGCCCGAAATGTTGCAATCGGGACCGATCTCGATGGCGGCTATGGCGTTGAACAGACTCCGGCAGGATTCAACCGCTATCGCGACATCCAGCAGCTGACTGAACTGCTTTCAAGACGTGGTTATTCCGAACCCGACATCGCCGGAATCATGCACGGTAACTGGATCCGTTTCTTCTCTGAAGTACTTCCGGAGAACTGATCTGCAGGCTTTGCAAACCAGATTCGTCAGGCAACGATGAAGCTCATCTGTGCGGCTGGCTGCAGACAGCGACAGAAATCCCATGAAAAACATTCTGTCCTGAAAAAACACTCGGCTGCACTGTCGTCCCGGACAACGAACCTGCAGAGGCCGACGCTGCCGGTGCAGGCAGAGAACCCTGCAAATCGCTTCCTACAACTGCGACACTGCAGCCATAGCACTTTTTTGCCAGGGCAGGGCCATCCCCATAGCGCGCTGGCACTGCCACTGGTTGTCCCGAGAGAGCAGGGCAGAGCAAAAAAAAAGACCATCCGTTGCCGGATGGTCTTTGTCGATATTCTCTGTCGTATCAATACGACTCAGCGTAATGCACTCAACTGCAGCAACGGACGCAGACGCTCGCGGCGAGCCTCCACGGTTCCATTCGCAGCTTCCACAGCAGACGCAGCCGCAGCAAACTTTTCACTCATCTCCTTAGCCTGCGCTTCGAGTGCTCCCATGCCGGCCTGGATTTCCTCCATCTGTTTCGTACTTGTCTGCATGGCTGTCTGCATCTCAGTCAGTGACTTCTGCAGACCGTCCATCTCTGTCTTCATGGCAGCAACCTGCTCACTCAGCTTGACGATCTCCTGCTTCTCAGCAGGGATCTGCTTCTGCTGGCGATCAAGAACGACCGCAAGCGTCTGCACTGACTGCTTCAGCTCCGCATCTTCCGGGAGCAGCTTCAGGGCACCGTTTGCCTGTTCCAGCGAAGCAACCAGTACTGGTACTGCCTTCTCAGACTGAGCAACCGCTGCTGTTCTTGCCGTCACCTGAGCCTGTCCGGCAGCCATCGACTGCTTCACCTGGTCAGATTTCTGCATCACATCAAGCTGCTGTGTCCTGGAAGTTTCAATTGCAGCGACGACCTGAGCCAGCTCCTGCTGCTTCTCTTCCAGCACAGCTGTCGCTTCAAGAGATGCCAGCTCAGCCTGATCTCTTGCCTGACGCGCCTGGTCAAGAGCCGCAAGTTCACCGGTCAGCAGCATGTAGTTCTGCCAGCGGTCCACCTGGCTTACAGCGCTGTCGCGCTCCGTTCGAGCGGCAGCCAGAGCCGTGTCTGCTGCCGTCAGGGCTTCCTGCATCGGCACCAGAGCTGCATTGCCAGTTTCCACCTGCTTAACGGCAGCTGCCAGCCCCGCCTCATCAGCAGCAACCTGCTGAGTCAGTGTCGCGACTGCAGCAGTCATTTCATCCACTGCCTTCTGCATTGCCGCAGACTCTTCCGTCTTGCCCTTCAATTCCGCTTCTCGAGCAGCAACCTGACCCTTGAGCAGTTCGACGATCTGTGCCAGCTCCTTGTCCTCTGCTGTCAGTGCCAGAGCCTGCCCGGACTTCTCGGCAGCCGTCTTCAGCTCCGGCACGGCCTTCTGCAGCGCAGTCATCCGAGCGACCACGACCTTCTGAGCTTCCTGCTGTGCAGCCAGCTTCTTCTGGGTCTCTGCCATCAGTGCACGCCGATCCGTAAGCTGCTTTTCGGCAAGCTGCATGGCTTTGATATACTCTGCAATTGTCTTCTGCTGCGCCGCGACTGCTGCGGCAGCATTCTGTTGAGCAGTCTCTGCGGCCTTGAATTTTTCTGCAGCAGGAGGCACAAGCCCCTGTGCCTGCTCAAGACGAGCCTGCAGCGGAGGCGGGTTGGGACTCAGGTGTCCGGCCAGTTGTCCGTCTGCCGCAGCCCAGACGCGAATTTCTCCGGTCCAGTCACCACCAATCACACGGTCCGTCTCATCACAATGAGTGGCCTGCAGGGCCAGGTCCGCAAACGCATCAAATGCTCTCTGCTGCCCTCCGTTGCCGTCCCAGATCTTGACAACCTTGTCACGGCCGGACGTCACAATGCGACCGTCTCGAGTGTATTCGACGGAGAAAGTACCACCGCCGTGAGCATTCCAGTTCTTGACCTGCCCACCATTCTCCATTTCCCACAGGCGGACCGTCCCATCCTCGCTTGCTGACGCCAGCACATTACTGTCCATTCGCCAGGAAACAGCATGAACCGGACCAGTATGACCGTTCAACACCAGATACTCACGCCCAGTCATGGCTTCCCAGACCAGCAGCCCGCCACTGCGGTCAGAACTGGCAAGCAGAACTCCATCAGGACTGAACTCCACGGAGTAAATCCAGTCGGTGTGCTTCTTGCTTTCGTACAGAAGTTCACCGGTTGCAGTGCTGTAGACTCGCAGCATCTTGAGCGGACCACCCAGAGCGACCAACGAATGATCAGCGCTGATATCTGCCGCCAGAACCTCATCCAGTTCTTCACCAATGGACATCACCCGCTCGCCAGTGCGTACGTCCCAGACAACACACAAGCCGTTGGCTCCACCACGCCCACCGCCGGCGAGCAGCAGGCCGCCGTTTCGGCTGAAGCGGAGAACCCGGGCGCGTCCTTCCGGAAATGCAAGGACACCAAGTGCTTCCATTGTTTCCGAGTGGTACAGAACGACCTGCTTCTCGCCAGCGACTGCGACCAGTTTCGACCACGGATTCGTGGCAATCGCTGAGATTGCCGTGGTGGTCGTGGTGTGTACGACAGGTTCCAGCCCGAGCACGTCAGGCATCGGAGCAGGGCCCTCAGGACGGGCACCTGCGGACACCTCCACGTTCATGGAGATATTATTCTTCTTTTTCAGAGTAACACGGCTGTTTGCTGTTTCTGGAGCACCAGCGTCGATCCATTGTTTGAGCAGATCAACTTTGGCATCCGGGATGCGATCCGAATCCGGCGGCATATATGGCTCACTGGTGTGAGCAACCAACATGTAGAGGTAACTGTTTTCTGAATCACCCGGTTCGATTGATGCTCCGGAAGCCCCTCCCTGCATCACGGTCGTATACGTTGAGAGGTCCAGGTCCGAACTCTTCTTGTTCGTGTTGTGGCAGGACTGACAGTGAGCGCGAAAAATCGGCTTGATGTCATCTTCGAACGTCACTTTCTGCTGAGCTGAGCAGGGGGACGCAGCGAACACAAATGTCCACAGAAGGCTCAGAACAATTCCATAACGAATCATCACAGTCTCCAACATCACACACCGTGGGAAGGGCGCCGCGACTGCCAGAGACAACCGCGGATCTCACACGACCTCAGACACCGCCGTAGTTGCAGCAGCAGGAAATCGAGCGCCTCAAGCATGCCCGATTTTCTGCCCCCTGCCGGAAGACTTTCCCTGAATCCCAAAAACACCAGACCTCACTAAGCTACCCAGCCCGGATAATCAGCAGATCCCGAACAGGAGACACATGCGTTTTCTGGCGAAACAACCAATCGCCTGCCGTTGGACAGAATTCTGCCGTCCACCGAGAAGCTGCCATCCTGTCAGTGATTGAACAGGAATTCACGAGAGTTGAGCAGGGACCAGAAGATATCTTCCAGTGCTTCCTGCTTGTTCTCTGATTCATCAACAATTGCCACCAGAGCGGCGAGCTCATCTTCGCGAGGAAGACGGGAGAAACACCGAGTGAACAGCTCGGTAACGATGTCCGCCGGCGTCGAATTCTGCTGCAGCATTGCAGGAATCAGACCGCCCTGCCTGATCTTGTTGTTGGACGTATCTCCGTTGATCAGATGCAGAGCCTGTGACAAATTCGGCTCCATCTTCACCTCGCAGGAACACACAGTCTCACGGGACGCCCGACCGAACGTCGTCAGGAAGTAGGTTGCCGTGTTTCCGTCAGCAATCTGCACAGCACGTGCTCCAACGGGCAACCCGGGAAACTTGTCCTGTGTGGATGTCACCTGGCTGACGCAGTCGAGAAGGATCTCAGCACGAATGCGTCGCAGTTCTGCATGAGCAAAGTTGGAATGGTCTGAAGCATTCGACTCGTTCGTCTTCGTCGAAAGCTGATACGTGCGCGATGTGCAGATGTCGCGAACGAGCTTGCGAAGATCATATTTGTACTGGGAAAATCGACTGCCAAGTTCTGCCAGGAGTTCTGCATTCACTGGCGGATTGCTGACACGAACGTCATCCACCTCATCGATAATCCCCTTGCCGAAGAAATGAGACCAGACAATATTTGCCAGATTCGTGGCAAAGAAAGGGTTCTCATCTGAGGCCAGCCAGCCAGCCAGCACTTCACGACGATCGCGTCCCGCCAGATCCGGGGTATCGCCCCCCAGGAACTTCGGCTGCATGACCCGGTTGTCCACCAGATGACGAACATCACCGGAATTTGAATTGAAGATGATCGTTTCGCGAGGATCCTCTCCACGCTTGCGACCAATCTGTGAAAAGAACGCCGCAAATCCGTAGTAGTCGTCCATCGTCCAGCGGTCAAACGGATGATTGTGGCACTGTGCACACTGGATTCGCATCCCCATGAATACCTGAGCGATATTCTCTGAGACTTTCAGTGTCTCAGTTTCTGTCTGGTAGTAGTTTGTCGCCGGATTGGTAAACGACCCACCGCTGGCACCCAGTAATTCCTTCACCATCTGGTCCATCGGAGTATTCGCAGCGGTCTTTTCCCTGAGCCAGTTGTAATAGGCGAGCATCGGCTTCTTCTCGACTCGGTTCGCAATCGTGCGCACCTGCAGCAGCTCCGCCCACTTCATGACCCAGATATCAACGAACTCTTTCCGCTGCAGCAATTCGTCGACGAGTTTCTCACGCTTCTGTGGGTCAGCATCGGCAATAAACAGCTCGTATTCACCTCGAGTCGGCATGGTTCCGGCAATGTCCAGATTTACCCGACGCAGAAACTCTTCGTCACTGCAGACCTCGGAAGGCAACATTCGCAGTTTGCGAAGTTTTGCATGCACGAGTGTGTCAATGTAGTTGAACTCCGGAGTCTTCGGATCCTCGTACTTCAGCCCCTTTGGAAGCACAATGAAGTGCGTTCCAACCGTGTGTGTATCAAATCGAGCCATGATGAATGCTTCGCCGCGTGCATGAGCGGTGACCACACCGTCCTGACTCATTTCAGCACTGTTTTCGTTATTCGAACTGAAGTAGGCGAGGCTGGTGACGTCGCGGTCGGTGCCGTCGGAATACTTTGCTCGAACCGTAATCCGCTGTGTGCTGCCTTCTCCATCAAGCACTGCACCTCGGGGGTAGATTTCAACCGACTCAACCCTCGGAACCTCGCCCTGATCATTTGGAGCACCAGACTTCAGCCAGCGAACAACCGTATCGTAGTACTCACTGTCAGTAGCAAATCGCTTCCCTCCGGTGTGAGGTACAATCCCGGCACCCTTTTCCACCAGCAGACTCTCCTCCGGCAATGCCAGGTTGATGCGGCGTCCGGGGATTTCTCGCGTCAGGCGATAGTGATCACCCTCCGGATCAAAGCCAAACAGTGAAAGACGAAATCCGTCCTTGCCGCGAGCGGCACCGTGGCAACTTCCGTTGTTGCAGGAAGTCTTCATGAATACCGGCATCACGTCCTGGCGGAAACTGATCGGGGGATCCACAGTCGAGTTGGTGACAACCACAGGAACTTCAACATTCAGTCCGGCATAAGAAACAGTGACCTTGGTCTGACCATCAGCCACCGGAAGAAAAATCATTCCATCCCGTCGCAACAGCCCTTCATTTTCAATCTTCACTTCAGCCTGATCAGTGACATCGTAAGTCAGCCCATCAGCCATGACTGCCTGCACAATCAGTCCCTGACGGTCCCGCAACGCGGACAGGTTGATGTCTGCCGGATTGACAACGATTGAAGCCGGGGCCGGGGCAGCAGCCTCATCTGCCCTCACAGAAACAGCGTTGAACGATGCTGTACAAACGCCGATTACGGCAAGCAGAGTTGCAGTG
>JALQUR010000159.1 GCA_023260695.1 Planctomycetaceae bacterium | reverse complement strand
GACGACAGTCGCTACAGCAGTGGTGCTCAGTATCGCGACGACAGCCGCTACGGCAGTGGTGCTCAGTCTCGCGACGACAACCGCTACAATGTTGCTCTGCAACCCCCGCGTGAATCGAGGCCTTTGGGAGGTCTCTCATATGAGGGCGGAAACCAATACGTAAGCGGTACTCAGTTCGAGGATGAACGACAAAGAGAAAATGCCCCATGGCCGGGGCAATACAGGCCGCCGGGGAATTACCAGGAGCCACAGCGACAGCCACTGCCACTGCGATCTGCCGGGCCAACGCAGCTCAGGCAGGCGATTCCCGTGAATTCAGGCGCAGGTAACTATGCAGGGGACTACGCAGGTAACTACTCAGGTATGCCGACGGATGCGAGTCAGTCGAATGCGACTCCAATGACAGATCGACCGCCTGGGGCCTCACCGGGTTACAGCAATCCGGATGCAATGAATGCAGCAATGTCGAATCGTACATCCGCCGCTTCAGCAGTAGCGGGACAGCCTGCCGCTGCTCGCGAACAGCTTGATGCCAATGGGCTCAATGTCGGACCGGGCGTGCTGTTTCCAGTAGGGGCCAATGGTGAGGGGGCAGACGATGAAGACCTGAACGTTCAGCTTCACAGGATACTGGCAAATGCAAATGCGAGGAATCTTGCAGATGCTCCGGCAGGGGTTGCGAACGGTACTGGAATCAACGGTGCGGCGTGGCCGGAAGTGGAGAGTTACATTCCAGCGGAGCGTCCTTCACAGCAGTGGATGCTGGACAATTCCCACCTGAATCAGGGGCGTTTTGTCGATTTGTCGGGGCAAAGAAACCAGGCTCCCGCGGCTGCCCCGAATCCGCTCAGCGGTTACCGGCAGCAGTTACGGTCGCTGCAGCAGACATATGGCGGCCAGACATATGGTGGCCAGCCATCCGGCCCGGGAATCCGCACGCCATAGCAAGTCTGAGCGGATCAGTTCGAAAGCAGCGGGTGGTCTCAGGGGACTGAGACTGCATCGCCCTCTGAAGGTCTCCCGGCGCGGTACAGTGGCAGGAGTCTGTAGTAGACTTCCAGGGTGAGGGTGGCGAGCGCTGTTGAGTACAGCCGGCCTCCATATCTGCCCCACGGATCGTTGGGGTCCCATGATCCCGCAAATGGACCGCTGGCGATCTGGGTGTCGATCAGGATTTCTCGTGTGGTCTGGTTCCACTGTTCCCAGACATTGCCACCCTGCTGGAACATTGCGAGTGAGGCGTAGTACCAGTAGTAATAGTTGGTTCTGGCCAGCCCCGGTGGATTCCGCACAAGCAGCCCGATGGCTTCCCGTGTTGCCGGGGAGTCTGGCTTGCTGCCAAGCATCTGGCGGCAAAACAATGCCTCGGCTGTCATGGTCGGGGTGGGTTGTTCAAACTGCACGGTCGCACCGCGGCCTGTTCGTCGGTAGCCAAACAGACCTCCGGCATTTCCCTGAGCAGTCTGATTCAGAAACATGTTCATTCGCTGGCGTACGACTGCGGGAATGGTAATTCCACCGATCTCGGCACTTTTGAGTGCCATCAGATGCCAGCCGAACATACTCACATCACCGGCCTGCCCACGACGGTATCTCCAGCCTCCTCCAACGGGATCCTGCTGTCCCATGGTAAATGTCAGGGCACGTACGAGTGCGGTCCGCAACGCGATATCGGAAACACGGCGAAATTTCCATGCTGCCCGTGTTGCTCCCTCGATCCGGGTCGTCGGAGGAAGCCGCAGCAGATTCCAGAGTGGCTGTGCTACAACGGTGTTACTGACTGTCATGGCGGCAGTCTCTGCCGAGAGCATGAAATCGGAGAGTTCGAGCGGATCGATGATCGGTCCGGCGAGTGCAGCGTTCTGCATCGCCCAGGCTTCTGCCAGAGCGTATGTGGCCATTCCATGGCAGTACATTCCTGCGTAATGTTCGGCATCTCCGAACAGATTGCCATCCGAACCCTGCTGACTGATCAGCCATTCAAGAGCATGGTCAACCTGCAGTGCATACGGCCCCTGTTCGTGTGTGTATCCGGCGCCGAGAAAGCTGAGCACAACCAGTGCCGTGAGGCCGGTGTCTGCATTGCGGCCCGCGTAGTTGCGGTCGACATTGTTTTCGTCCAGTTTTACCAGACCAGAATCGTAGTCGGAGGCATCCCACCGTCCGTCGGCTGACTGAATGGACGCGAACCAGCGGAGACTTCTTTCCACGGCATTTTCTGACTGCTTTGTTCCACCATTCAGCAATGCGGTATCGGAACGACTGCGGACATCGCGCAGACGGTAGGTTGCCGGTGGGCCGTCCCTGCGTCTGGTCTGCTGCAGGCTGAGCAGCGTTTTCTCGGCGGCAGAGATCAGGGCATCCGCGAATTCGGGACTGACAGATCCGATACGCACATCCTCGTAATCATTGCTGAGGGGCAGGGGGGTTGTCGCAACACCGTCTGTTGTGCGGGTCGGGCGTGGCAGAGGCTGTGGTTCCGGTCTTGCCTGTGATGGGCGAGGCAGACGATTCTGGAATGTCATCGCCGCTGCCGGATTCTGTCGCGGAGCAGGAGTGGTCGTAACAATTCCCTCAGCAAACGTGTCATTTTCGTTCGGAGCCACGGGACGTGCGATGGAGTCGGTCTGATCCATCAGCTGGGGAACTTTGATGCCACTGGACTGATCGGTGAGTTCGGCAGCCGGGGCACGGTCCGGAGCAGTCACCTGCAGGTCCGTACGCGGTGCCTGAGCAGATCGATCAGGATCGACCGACTCTGTCGGTTCCTGTTCTCTGCCCATCTGCGGTCGGAGTCTGGCGATCCGTTCTGTCAGCACGTCTGCCTGACTGACTTCGAACTGCGTCTGCAGCTCTGCAGCCGGATCTGAGGTGGCTATCTGCCGACTTCCCTCAATTCCAGCATCCTGCATCGGGGCGACTTCAGAAATGTCGCGGGGCTCAAACTGGCTGATGTCTTCCGCTACGGCCTGACTCGACGCAACCGGACTGGGGGTTCGTTCAGGAGTGAACGACTCGGTGATTTCAGGCGACGGTGAGGCCATTCGCAGGAGTTCAGTCTCCGGTTGACTGGGGGCGTCGAGCAGTGGTGTGTTACCGCTCTGCGGCAGATTAACGTCCCGGTCGCTTTCCACCAGTGTCTCAATCCTGATCTCTTCGTCCTCAGGAAGCTGGGTGGTTCGTTCGGCAGCCTGAGCCATCCCTGGTTCGAAGACCTCCAGGCCGAGAAAGCACACGCTGTGAATCAGCAGTGATCCGAGCAGAGCCTTGATTGCGGTATTCCTGTCGCCCCAGCGGGTGATGAGCATTGTCACAAGATGCGACGCTGAAGCGATCATGGTGAGCGCCAGCAACAGAGCGACCACATCATCCGGACTGAGCGGGGAACCGTTCTGAAGCTTATGCAGCAGCTGCATCAGGGCGTTCATGGCGTGCCGTCGCCTCCCGCCGCCACAGGTCGAAATGCGAGCGAGATTCGGCGGATGCCTGTGCGATGGCACAGACTCATGACATCAATGACCGCCTGGTAGTCGCCTTCTCCGTCACCGCGAATCACAACCGCCTGTTCCTGCCACGCGTTGTAAGCATCCTGCAGCAGCTGGCTGAGTTCAGTCGATGTCGTGTCCCGCCCGTTGACGCTGAGCGAGCCGCTGCGGCGCACCGCAATGACCAGCGGGTCCGGTTCACGGCTGAGGGAACGGAGTGGGGCTGCTTCCGGAAGTTTCACATCGAATTGCTGGTCATCTGCATCTTCCGTGAAACGGGCGCCGACCAGAAAAAAATGTTATCTAGTGCGATCTCAGTAACGGTATCACTCACGAAAACCATTTGGTCAATCTTAGAGAGATTTGGACCGCTCAATCCAGCCAACGGCAAACTCACCGAATTCCATCCTGCGCTAAGATTTATGGT
>JALQUR010000101.1 GCA_023260695.1 Planctomycetaceae bacterium | reverse complement strand
TGGCCGGATTTGCTGGATCAAACTTCACCTTCATCGTATCGATGCCCGCCTCTTCAGCCGCAGCCGCCTCCTGAATTGTGAACGGCATCGTCTCTGTCAGAACCTTCTTCCCCTTCAGATCCTGCAGGTGCTTCACCGTGTAATTGCGTGTTGCATACTGACCGCCCAGAGTCATCGTTCGGTGCAGACCACGCTTGTACGCATCGCGCGGCGGGAGTTGATTTACTGGTGTTCCATCCGGATTCATGAGTTCTTGCTTCATTCTGTTAACGAGCGGAAAGGAATGGCCGCAGCAAATTCTGCACTGTCGATCGGCAGCCATCAGCGCCTGCGGATCCTATCCGCAACGCTTTCTGATCAAAACAATCCAGTCGGGTTTTGCTGCATTTCGCTCAACGATACGCAGCGACAGAGTCAGACGGACGGCAGCAGCAGTGCACTCCCGCCACGCAGAGCTGCAAGTCACTGCAGCGACGACCGCCATCTCCGCAGCCCCCGACTGCAAGTGGATTCTCGGGAACATTCGCTACCCCAACCATCGCCAGACTACGCACTGCCAGATCAAATCTCATAACATCACGCGTCAGAAGCGTGTCCCAGGAACGAATCCTTGTGGTTTCGCTGAGCCGCACGGAGACTGACACTCCAGAACGAAGATCTGCTCACGGCTCAACGCGCTCATTTCCAGAAAGGATTCTTTACTCATGCACATCTGGGTTGATGCCGATGCCTGTCCCGGCGAAGCCAAAGAGGTCCTCTACAAAACCTCAAAACGACTGCAGATCCCGATCACTCTGGTTGCCAATCAGATGATGTTCGTTCCGAAGTCACCCCTGATTCGGTTTGAACTTGTTGCTGCCGGTGCGAACAGAGCTGATCAGCGCATTGTGGAACTGCTGCACACTGGCGACCTGGTCATCTCCGCCGATATTCCGCTCGCTGCCGATGCCGTGGCAAAAGGAGCCACAGTCCTCGATCCTCGCGGTAACGTCCTGGATGCTCAAAGCGTTGGTTCGCGGCTGGCTACCAGAAACCTGCTGGAAGATCTTCGCAGCTCAGGCATCGACACCGGCGGCCCCGCACCCTACAGCGCACGCAACAAGCAGGACTTCGCCAACCAGCTGGACCGCATCCTCACAAGACTTCTGCGTCAGGCCGCAAAACAAAAGTGAATCGGGCACCTGCCGGCTGCCCGCTGCCATGGTCTTACCGCACCGGCAGATCAGCGTGATCAGGACGCTCGCCCTCAGAACGCCCGCCAGACAGGCAGCTGCATCATACACACTGCTTCACAAGCGCCGACAGCAGAACAAATACCCGCATGCTCCTTCCACAGAACTCATTCCGCTGGCAATGGCAACAGTGTTCTGTTGAACAGCGGCACAATCCGCTAACATCAACGCCATGGTCCGCTGCCATGTCGATCCATCATGCTGGATCCGTTCCCGTCGTAAGGAAGAATGCATGTCGAGCATCCGCGTCATCCTCACACTGCTCCTGTTGACACCTGAACTTCGCAGCGAAGACTGGCCCACATGGCAGCATGACAATCGGCGGACAGCTGCCTCGCAGGAACAATTACCTGCCGACCAGCTGGAACTGACCTGGACGTGGACGTCATCCGCACCTCCGCAGACGGCATGGTCCGGCCCGGCGAAATACGATGCCTATGCCGGACATCGCAACCTGCCGTCCATGCGCAACT
>JALQUR010000011.1 GCA_023260695.1 Planctomycetaceae bacterium | reverse complement strand
TGCAGAAGTGATATTTTCGACGGTCAATGCGGATCAGATGTTGTCAGAGATGCTTAATGTGCCTTTGGGTGCCGCACTTAAACAGGTGCCTGACCAGACTTCAAAATGGCCCACCAGATTTACCCTGCAGATCGGCTCCATTGATGGTCAGACCTATGCTCAGCTGCAAGCCCGGCGGTCGACAGCAGGACCGCCCGTCGCTCTCGGGATTCCCGTCTGGTGGTTCGGTCGGCTTGCCCTGACCGAAGACACCATTTCCTTCGCCCCCGTGCTGGACGATCATGGTGACTTTGCCAGAGAGAATAAGCTTCCCCACATCCGATCCGGATCAGCAGAGAATTCCCCTGAGACAGTCTTCACCGGTACCACCGCTGAACTGCAGCAGATGCTGCGCAGCAATGGTGACCGGTTATTTCGCTCCCGCCCCATTGTGCTCAAAAGGATGAAATCCAGCACAGACTAAGTACCAGCCACTTCGCAGGTACCAGCCGCTTCCTACAGTATTGATCACCACGCCAGCATTGTGGAGTGCCCCGGCTTCACGCAGCGTTGCCACTTCAGCACGATCACTCGGAATTTCATCAACCTCAAGTTCTGGCTTCCTCAGCAAATGTCAACGCAGCCACTGCATCGCAGCCGTCACCTGGTCCGTCAGGCTTTCCACTGGCCTGCCATTGCCCACGGCAATGCACCTGCCATTACGCGATCGCGCCCTGTGCGATCCCTGCGTCCATTACTGGCCTTGCTGCTGTGCGTTCTGAGCAATGTCAACGGGGTCGCTGACATGAAGCAGTGGAGGACATTCCTGGAGACACACTGTCTTACCTGCCACAACAGCGAGCACCACGAAGCGGGGCTGCGTCTGGACACTCTGTCAACCGATCTGAGTCAGATTGAAAACGTACAGGTGTGGGTGAAAGTTCACGATCAGCTGCACAACAACGTGATGCCTCCGCAGGATTCCTCACAGCCAGCGCCGGAAGTACGCCAGCAGCTGCTGCAGTCACTGCACCAGGAGCTTTCCGCAGCGTCGGATCTCCGCAGACAAGCCGACGGGCGTTCCATCGTCCGCAGGCTGAATCGCAAGGAATACGAGAATGCGCTCCGCGATCTGTTTGATCTTTCCGGTCTCGAAGTTCGTGACCTGCTGCCTGAAGACGGGGAAGCCTTCGGGTTTGATAAATCCGGAAACGGGCTCGACATCTCCTATGTCCAGATGGCCCGCTATCTGGAGGCTGCCGACGCGGCTCTGGATATGGCAATTGCCCCGCACACAGACCCTCCGGTGTATCAGCGCGCACACATTCCGGCCGGTGCCAGTCAGGCCCTGTTTGCTCAGGCATTCCGCGGCAATACCGTCTTCCTGCGAAATTTTGAGTACGACTCATCACTGATCCCGATTCCGGAGGGTCTGGTGGCAGGAAAAGATGAACGCCTGCAGCGGATGCGTCGTGAGAATGCCAAAGTGGCATACGATGGCAGCATTGGTGTGCTCATCCCGGAGGGTGTCGGGGCCTTCAAGCCGCGATTTCCCTTTCGTGTCGTCTATCCGGGCCGTTATCGCATACGAATGTCACTGTGGAGTTTTCTCTGGGACAAAGGCGAAGTGAAACCAGCCCCACGCACCGAATCTGCACTCCTGTCCGTATCGGGGCGAACACTCGGTTATTTTGACGCTCCTTCGCTTCAGCCTGCAGTCACTGAAATTGAAGTGTGGCTCAATCCGATGCGAACACCTCGCGATGAGATTCTGTTCAACGCCGTGACATTGAAGTCCGCAGGTCCCAACAACGGCAACCTCGCGAGTTACACGGGACCGGGAATCGCCATCGACTGGCTGGACGTGGAAGGTCCACTGCTTGACAGCTGGCCTCCGCTCGGCCACCGCCGCCTGTTCAGTGACCTGCAGATGGCCCCCCTGCCCCCCACGCCTCGACAACGCGGCCCGCTGCCACACGCACCGCAGCCGGCCGGCGGCGACCTGCACAACCCCATCCGTCCTGCGGACAATGCGTTTGTGATTTCCGGCAACGCCCGGCTCTACCTTGAAGATTTCGAGTCGCTTCCGAAGAAATTCGAATACTCCACGGTAGTGACCGACTCACCCGTCACCGACGCCGAACGACTCCTGACAGATTTTCTGCCACGCGCATTCCGCCGACCTGTCAGCGCTACAGAGGCTGCGCGCTATGTGGAACTCGCCCGAACACGTCTGGAAGCCGGCGACACATTCGAAGTCGCCATGCGGATGGCCTTCAAAGCAGCGCTCTGTTCACCGGAATTCCTGTATCTTCAGAATCCTCCCGGACCACTCGACGCATGGAGCATGGCTGAACGCCTCTCCTTCTTCCTTTGGAATTCCGTCCCGGATGACGAACTGACCAGGCTTGCAGCAGAAGATCGTCTCCGCAATCCGGATGTACTTCGAGCGCAGGTTGAACGCCTGCTGAACGACCCGCGTTCAGAACGCTTCGTCATTGATTTCACGAATCAGTGGCTTGATCTTGATGAAATCGACGCAACTACTCCCGATCGCCGGCTGTATCCGGAATTTCGCCAGAACCTTCGCGATGCCATGCTGGCAGAACCACATGCATTCTTCCGCGAGCTTGTGGACAAGGATCTTCCCGCTGCCAGCATCGTCGATTCTTCGTTCGCCATGCTCAATCAGCGACTGGCAGAACACTACGGCATCCCGGACGTGCACGGCTCCGCAATTCGACGCGTGAGCCTGCCTGCCGACAGTCATCGTGGCGGATTCATCACGCAGGCTGGAGTTCTTAAGGTCACGGCCAACGGCACCACAACATCACCCGTGAAACGTGGCGCCTGGATGATGAAGAAAATCGTCGGCAGGCCCCCCGGACCACCTCCTGGTGACGTCCCGGCCATCGAGCCGGATCTCACCGGCACCACAACCATCCGGGAAATGCTCGCCGCTCACCGTGACAATCAGGCCTGTGCCGGTTGCCATGCACTGATCGATCCTCCCGGCTTTGCGCTCGAGAACTACGATGTGATTGGGGGCTGGCAGCAACGCTACCGCTCACTGGACGAAAACGGAATCCCCGTGCAGCCCTCGGAGACGTGGACCGGACGCCGTGTGGGTTACACATGGGGCCCTGAAGTGGACGCCTCCGGAGTCCTGGCAGACGGCAGAACCTTTCAGAACCTGGTTGAATATCGGCAACTGTTGCTGCAGGATCGTCGAGCCCTGGCTGAGAACCTGCTGTCACAACTGACAGTTTATGCAACGGGGACACCGATTGAATTTGCGGACCGCGCAGACCGTGAGCAGTTGCTCAGCAAAGTCGCTGCCGGCGATTTTGGTGTACGTGCTCTGATCCATGCCCTTGTACAAAGCCCATTATTTCAGTTGCAATAAGCATTACTGCTGATGCAGGCAGTCGAACAGGAATCATCAGATGCCACAGCGCTCGCCAGTCTCACGCCGCCGTCTACTGCAGGGATCGGGCGTTGCCCTCTCGCTACCACTTCTGGAAGCAATGCAATCTCGCTGCACTGCGGCCGAAGAACAGGCTGCGCCGCGCAGAATGGTCGCGATCCAGACCAACATGGGGATCCTGCCACAGAACTTCTGGCCGGAAGGTTCCGGACTCGACTATCAGGCGTCCCGTTACCTGCAGATGCTTGACTCACATCGAAAGCAGATGACCGTCTTCCGCGGAGTTTCGCACCCGGACGTCGATGGCGGACATCTCGCGGAACGGTCCTTTCTCACTGCCGCACCACACCCCGCCAGCGGCGCATTTCGAAACAGCGTCTCAATGGATGTCGTTGCTGCAGAAGCGCTCGGTACGCGCACCCGCATACCACTGCTGGTCACACGAATTGGCCCCAGAAACTGTGCGGGCAGCCTTTCCGTCACCCGCTCCGGTGTGGAGATTGCTCCGGAACAGAGTGTCTCTGCTCTGTACCGACGCATGTTCGTTCAGGGCTCGGAGGCCGAAGTTGCAGCACGCCTGAACGATCTCAGCAAGGGGCGCAGCATCCTCGATTTTGTGAGCGACAGTGCGGCCCGACTGCAGCAGAAACTGGGCCCTCGCGATCTCGCTCGCATGGATCAGTACCTCACCAGCGTCCGTGAGCTGGAAGTTCAGTTGCACGAATCGTCCGAGTGGGAGACTCGACCAAAGCCACAGGTGCAGGATCCAGAACCTGAGGATGCAGAAATCTCTGAACTGGCCCGCTGCAGCAAACTCATGTTCGACGTCGCTCGACTTGCTCTGGAAACGGATTCCACCAGACTCGTCACCCTCTTCATCAGCACACTCGGGCTCAAGACTGACATTCCCGGAGTGTCACACGAAACGCACACACTGACGCACCACGGGAATCGACCGGAAACACTCGCCGAACTCGAACGAATCGAAACAGCTCAGTTCCAGGCCCTCGCCGGATTTCTCGATGGGCTGAAGGCAACTCACGAAGCAGACAACAGCCTGCTGGATCAGACAATGGTGCTCTACGGAACCTGTATGGGCAGTGCCAACGCCCACTCCAATGTGAACCTCCCGATGCTGCTGGCCGGCGGCGGCTTTCGACATCAGGGACTGCTGGAGTTTGACACAAAGCAGAACTACCCGCTGCCGAATCTGTATGTCTCCATGCTGCAGCGACTGGGGCTGGAAATTGACAGTTTCGCCTCAAGCACCGGCACCTTCCGCGGGCTGGAATTCTCCTGAGCCAGACTCGGGGCACGCTCGTAATCCGTGCCCGACATGATGCCCGCTCTGCGCGCACCTTTACAGTGCTTTTCCTGCAGGGAAGTGCGCGCAAATTGCAGCGACACCTGGACTCCGCCGATTGACGATCGGAGCTGCAGACACCCTGCTTCCCGGCGTACGCAGCAGGCACCCGTCACGGCAGGATCCGACTGCGACGGCAGGATCTGCACCGCCTCGTCACTGCACCGCATTGCCGTCAGCATCAAAGTAGTACGTTCTGTCGTAAACAGAGAATCCCTTCACGTAACGCCACTTTCCGTAATCCCGCCACGCTCCATTGGGGCGAGCAAACCAGGTCTCGGTGAAATCACCCGTGCTGCGATACACGAGCGAATCGTGATACGACACCCACGCATAAGCCGTCGCAGACAACTGATAGCGCTGCCTGCCAATGCGGGTATAGTACCCCCCCCCTCGTTCCGGCAGGACAGCATGACGCGACAGAAAATCCGTCGGCTCCAGATACTCTCCCTGCAGATCTTTGAGAGACCGGGGATACTCCCCATTGGTCTGGTGATAACGAGCCAGCAGCACCTGCACTTCCAGAGCCTCACCGATCACACGCGCTGCCCATGCTTCGTCCGGGTTCCAGCGACGAAGGAAAACATATCCCGCATAGGCAACAAGCAACAGAATCCCAGCGACGATCAGCAGCCGCTGCCATGGGGACCGGCGGCTGCGGCCACCGTGATGGGTTTCTGCCCTTCGACTTCTGCGTCGCCACCAGAACCAGGCCAGAACCGTCACAGCACACGCATTCGCCCCGGCAATGATCCACCACGCTGCGCTGTTCGCCATGGCGGCTGCAGATCCGGCGTCGCCACCGTTGCCCTGTACCGCGACTGTGGTTCCAGTCAGGATGCCCGTTAACATGAGCAATGCAATGACGACCACCAATATCATCGCAACTCTGTTAATCGCATTCTCCCTGACTGTTGCTCAGCGATCGAGTGCCGGCAATGCTGCTTTACCAGGCAGCTGCACCCATTTGCGCGGCTGCTGCCGGCCCGCCATCTTCGGACACCTTGCAGCCTCTTCAGCACTCAGTGCTGAATTGTCAAGGAGAGTCCACGGAAACGCAATCACAGCAACGGCTCGACATTCGCACCTTGATCCCTGAATTCACTTCCGCGCCCGCTGGCACCGTCGTTCGCGCCGCAGGAGTCAGTCAGCAGCTGCAGCAGCGGAGCATCCTCGCAGGCAACAACGCCCGCCCTTTCAGTGCATCCGATCATAACGGCCTCCGGCAATGCGGCCAGTCCGATTCTCCGACCATCTCGACAAGCCTCCCTGCTCAACATAAAATCAAGCACCGTTGATCATATGCTCCACGCGTGCCCCCTGACGCTCTGCGTCTTGTCGTTGCCGACCTTCCCGGCATGGCGGAGCACACAGTGCCAGCCGCCCCTCCTGCTCGTTTCGGTGAACAACCATGCAGATCATCGCCTCATTGATCACTGCGTTCTTATCAGCACGTCACTCGCGATTCGCGACCGTGGTGTGTCTGTTGCTTGCCTCGGTACCTGGACACACATGGACCGCTGCGACAGCTGCCGCTCCGGTGTGTCAATCAGTGACAACACTCTCAGGCGAACCCACCACGGTGCGTCTGCCGGGCCCTGTCACCGACGCAGTCGTGGGTGCTGGCGGTCGCATCATTGTGTTCCACATTAAGTCACTGCAGCAGCTTGCGTACTTTGACGTCAGCCAGTCCAAAGTAATTCGCTACCAGCCATTAGTCACGAACGACATCAGTATGGCGGCCGGCAATACGCACCTGTTCCTGGGACTGCGTCCGCAGAAACTGATCCAGCGCTGGAACCTCGATTCGGGGCAACAGGAACTCTCTGTTGCCGCACCCGTTGGTGGCATCGGGCAACTGGCCATGGGCGCAAAATCAGAAACACCGCTGTTCCTGCTTTCCTCTCGTGAGGCCAAAACGTCGTTCCTGATCAATACCCGTACCATGCAGCCCAGTCCGATTACATGGAAGGGATGGAGCAACGGCGCCTGGGGCCCCGTCTGGATACACGTTTCCTTTGATGGCTCGACCGCAGCAGTCTGCGGTGGCGGCTGGGCCGGCATTGACGTCGTGGCCATCCAGCCTGACGCAATCAGCACCACGGCCTCCGGCAGTCATACCCGTGGCGAAACACTCGTGTCCGGCAATGGCCGGCTGATCTTCCCCGATCAGGGCCAGATTCTCATCCGAGATCTCGAAGCTGAAGTCAAGACTGTTGAGGGACGACCATTCCCCGCCATCGATCCCACATGGTCACTGACCAGCAACAAGGTCGAAGGCAATGTCGAACTCACCATCTTCGCCAATGCAGATCCGCGACGCGTGGCGACAATCCGCAATCTGCCGGAACTGAATCAGTCGTCACCGCTTCCTGAACACAAGCGCATTTTCCTCATCCCCACACAGCATTCGCTTGTGACCGTTGGCCCGGGCAGCGACCACCTCCTGGTCCGCGAATTCCGGATGGAACAGGCACTCGAAGATGAAGGCATCGATTATCTGTTCGTGGATTCCGCTCCGGACGAGTCCATCTCCGCCGGAAAATCCTGGCGATACGATCTCTCCATCCGCAGCAGAAAAGGCAACCCGACAGCCACACTGCAGTCGGCTCCCGATGGAATGAAGCTTGGTCCGGCCGGTGATATTCGCTGGAAAGTTCCCCGCAAGGTTCGCAGCGGTGATCAGTTTCCCGTGATCGTTGAGATCACTGATGATTCGCGGCAGATCATCTTTCACACCTTCCGGCTCTCAGTGCATTAAAGACCGGGTATTGACCTCCATCGGAAGCACGTGTGTGGTCACGACACCCGCAATCAGCCTCGGCACCGTCACGTAGTTCGATCGGTTTGCCACTCGGCCCCCGTCGCTTGCCCCAGGCTGCCGAAATCCCGGCTGGGATTTGCTGCGGCCACTCGATAAGCTGAACTCATGAACACATGCAATTTCCAGCCATTCCCGGTCACTTTTCCCTGCCGATTTCTGGTCATGCTCCTGTTCGCCTCAGCGTTGAGCAGCGCAGCCTGCGGCCAGGACCCGGACGCAGCACGGACCCCGGTTCCAGCTGGGCACTACGATTTCACCGCAGCAGCAGACCAGTTCCTCGCTTCCTTTTGCATCAGCTGCCACGGTCCGGACGCACAGGAAGCTGACCTGCG
>JALQUR010000702.1 GCA_023260695.1 Planctomycetaceae bacterium | reverse complement strand
GCGAGCAGTGTGATCAGAACCGTAAGACGATACAGTGTCGGTGATGCCGAACGCAGCATAAGAACACGACCCCTTCCTCACTTCAGCTTCGCATTGTCGAGTGAGTCGGTCAAGTGGAATCCAGCGGGATTGTCGGTTGTGATGCAGCTGGCAGGTCCGAAAATGCGGGTGGCATTGTGCCATACGGAGCGAACCGATCAGCAGTGACGGCCATTGCTGCTGCTGCGTTCGAAATCCGCGACGGAACACGATAGGCTCCAGGGATTGGCGAGGTAATTCGACTTTCTGGAAGCAGCGGGGCAGGGAAAATGAACAGCCTGAGGGTGGTGTGCTTGCTGAGCGGGATCTGCATTCCGGCAGCAGTGATGTGTGACCCCGCGATGGCGGGAGCGGAAGCGCTGCCAAATGTCATCGTGGTGATGGCGGATGACCTGGGCTCTGGTGATCTGCAGCCCATGAATCCGAACTGTCGAATTCGCACGCCGCATCTGCAGCGGATGGCGAACGAGGGGCTGACATTTCTGGATGCACACACTCCCAGTTCCGTGTGCACTCCGACACGCTACGGTCTGCTCACCGGGCGTTACAACTGGCGTTCCCGTCTTGCGCGGGGTGTTCTGAGCGGCACCAGTGAGCATCTGATTCCAGCTGACCGACCAACTCTGGGACATCTGATGCAGAGTGCCGGCTATCACACCGCGATGCTGGGGAAGTGGCATCTGGGCTGGGACTGGGCGAAGTCCGGGAAGGAGATTGACTTCACAAAACCGGTTCTGAATGGACCGGACATCAACGGCTTTGATCGCTACTTCGCCCACTGCGGCTCTCTGGATATGCCACCCTATGTGTGGGTGGACACGGGAAGGATTACAGCGGAGCCGGATCGTGAAGAAGGAGTGACGAAGCAGCAGGACCAGTATGGCTGGTATCGCAAAGGTCCGATTGGGAGTGATTTTGCGATCCCACGAGTGCTTCCGCTGCTCTTCGAAAAAGCAGTGGCTCATATTCACGAGCGCACCTCGGGCGAGAACGGGAGGCAGCCATTCTTTCTCTATCTGGCGCTGCCCGCACCGCACACGCCGATTGCTCCGATTGAGCCGTTCATCGGCGCCAGTAAGATGAATCCTTATGCGGACTTTGTGATGCAGATGGATGATCACATGGGGCAGCTGCTGAAGGCTCTGCAGGATGCCGGTGTCGATGATCGAACGCTGGTGATCTTCACGAGCGACAATGGCTGTTCGCCGGAAGCGAATTTTCCTCTGCTGAAGGAGCACGGACACGATCCCAGTGCTGGATACCGTGGTCACAAGGCTGATATCTACGAGGGTGGTCATCGAGTGCCATTCATCGCACGCTGGCCGGGAAGGATTGCCGGTGGCGGAACAACGCAGGCACTGGCATGTCTGACGGATGTTTACGCGACGCTGCGGGAAGTGACCGGGCAGCCGGAGCAGCAGCTGGGTGGTGAAGACGGTTACAGTCTGGTGCCGGTTTTTGACGGAGCGTCAACATCCGGCCGCAATTCACTCATCAGTCATTCGATCGGTGGTTCGTTTGCCATTCGTCAGGGCGACTGGAAGCTGTGTCTGTCGGCCGGAAGCGGTGGCTGGAGTGCTCCGAAGGAGCCTGAGGCAAAGCGGCAGGGATTGCCTCCGCTGCAGTTGTTCAATCTGGCTGAAGATCCGGCAGAGACGACGAATCTGTCGGAGTCTCATCGTGAGCAGACGGAAGCGCTGCTGCTGTTGCTGGCTGCTCAGGTTCAGGCGGGTCGCAGTACTCCGGGAGCGAGTGTTGCGAATGACAGAGAGATTACGTTTCTCCCTGCGGGTGTGGAATTGCCGCAGCAGCCGGAACGCTGAACCCGATTCCGGCGGCAGCCCTGCGGATTGACTCAGAGGGAAGTGAAAGAGCGTGGACGTACGACGCATCGGGATCATTCTGAATGGCGTGACCGGCCGCATGGGCAGTAACCAGCACCTGCTGCGTTCCCTGGCGGCGATTCGCGACGATGGCGGAGTTGTTGCGGGAGATGATCTGCGGCTGCTGCCGGATGTGATTCTGGCTGGTCGCGAACGGGAGCGACTGCAGGAACTGGCGAATCGTTCCGGGTTTGCTCAGACGGCGACGGATCTGAATCAGGTCCTGGAAGATCCGCGTTACGAGGTTTTCTTTGACGCAAGCGGTACCAGTTTTCGCGCGGGGTTTCTGGATCGGGCGATTGCAGCCGGCAAGGCTGTTTACTGTGAGAAGCCGGTGGCGACGGATCTGCAGACGGCGCTGCGACTGGCGACCGACTGTGAGCGGGCAGGATTGCCAAACGGAGTGGTGCAGGACAAGTTATGGCTGCCGGGTGTGTGCACACTGCGAAGGCTGCGGGACGAAGGATTCTTCGGCAGGATTCTGAGCGTTCGAGGCGAGTTCGGGTACTGGGTGTTCACAGGTCATGATGCTGCGGAGCCACCGCAGCGTCCGTCATGGAATTATCGCAGCGGAGAGGGTGGCGGCATCATTCTGGACATGCTCTGCCACTGGCGTTATCTGATCGATGACCTGTTCGGGGAGGTACGTTCGGTCAGTTGTCTGGGGGCGATGCATGTGCCGGAGCGAGTTGACGAATCGGGGCAGGTCTATCGTTGTACGACGGATGATGCCTGCTATGTGACGATGGAATGTGACAGCGGCGTGATCTGTCAGTTCAACAGTTCGTGGACGGTGCGTGTGCGACGGGATGACCTGCTGACAATTCAGGTGGATGGAACTGCGGGCAGTGCGGTTGCCGGGCTGCGTGACTGTTTTGTGCAGAGACATGAGCGGACTCCGCGACCATTCTGGAATCCTGACGCGGAGCAGCCGCTGGATTTTCATGCGGGCTGGGAGCGGATTGCGGCGGCGGAGCAGGTCAATGCATTTCGGGCTCAGTGGGAAGCGTTCCTGAAGCATGTTGCACTGGGGGAACCATTCCCATGGACGCTGCGTGCCGGTGCGAAGGGTGTGCAGCTCGCAGAATGTGCTCTGCAAAGCTGGCGGGAACGACGCTGGGTGGATCTGGATTCAATCTGAGGGCTGTTGCGGCCGGGCAGCGGCGGAACTGGAAAGGGGAGTCGGGAGCATGTCACGGGCGAACAGATTTCGGAGGGGATTCCTTTCCTCGCTGATTGTGCTGCTGGTCTGTTCCGGAGCAGAGTCAACGTGCACGACCGCGGATGCGGAGGATACAGCGCATCCCCGTCTGTATGTGACGGCGGCTGATGTTCAGCGGGTGCGGCAGCGAATGAGCGCAGGGCAGTTGCAGGAGCTGGCTCAACGACCGTTTACGGATCATCTTGACGGTCTGGGAAAGCCGGATGATCTGATCTTTGCAGCGCTGGTCGGAAAGAATCCGGTAGCTGAGCAGGCGGTCGTGAAGATTGCGTTCGAGGCGTTCGAGCGACTGCTGCAGGCGATGCCGAGCACCATCGAAAAGCGTGCCGGGCCCCATAATTATTCGCGTTATGCGGGGCTGGCTGCATCACTGACTGATGCCGCGTTTGCAGGTGATGCAATTACCAATGAGCAGCGGGCACAGCTGGTTGAGCGTATTGCGGCGGTCAATCGCCTGCTGCACCATCCGGACTACTGGGATCCAGCGACCGGGAAGTGTTCGCTGAATCCGAACATGACGACGACGGCAAATGGATATCGGATGATGTTTGCAGCGCTGGTTCCGGAGCATCCGCAGTCTGCAGAATGGTTGCGAGAAAGTTTTGCGGCGTTGCAGCAGGAAGTGGACAACTGGGTGGATCCTCAGGGAGGCATGATTGAGTGTCCGCATTATTCGATGGTGATTTTTGAGCAGTGGACAGGTTCGTTTCTGATTGCTCGAAATTCTGGCCTGGCGACAGACGATCAGTTCTTTCATCCAAAGCTGCGAGCGGCCATGCGCTGGTTCGGCAACATCTGCACTCCCCGAGATTCGGCCTGTGAAGGTCTGCGACGGTTTCCTTCGATTGGCCACACGTATGCGAACGAGCGGACGGTGATGTTCGGGACGATGGCGGGGCTATGGCGGCAACGAGATCCGGAATTTGCGGCCGAGATGGCGTGGATGGATCTGGAGCAGGGGAAGTTTCCGGAGCCTGGAATGCTCAGCTACTACCCGGGGCTGATGGGGTATCGATATTTCTTTCGCGATGACCAGATCAGCCCGCGCGTGCCGCGGTGGGGGAGTGCGATGTACAGCGAGACGGGGGTACTGCTGCGGAACACGATTGGTTCCACGCGAGAGACGACGTTGCATCTGATTGCCGGTCGTAACCATTCGCACTACTTCAATGATTCGGGAAGCATCACGATCTGGGGCCGTGGGCGAGAGTTGTGTACGGAAGATGATTATCAGAATCGCCGGAGTGAAGAGTCGCGGGAAGCTCACAGTATGCCGGACAAGCCATCCACACTGAACGGGGAACGCGTGATGGCGATTCGTGAGTTCAGTACATCGGCGGAGCTGGATTATGTGCGCGGGACGCGGCGCGGCTGGCAGCGCCAGATTGCGTTTGTACGCGATGCAGACCCGGATCAGCCGAACTACTTCGTGCTGGCGGATACTCTGGATCAGAAGTCCGTCCCAACGACGTGGCGGTTGTTTCTGGGCGGGACCATTGTGCGGACGGCAGACGGTGTGCTGCTTCAGGGTGATGAGGATGTGGATATGGATGTGGTGCTGGTCGGTCCGCAGACACCGCACCTGACGATCAGGGATGATCATATTGAGCTGGCGGTGAAGAACGCCGGTACGATTCGAGTTGTGCTGTATCCACGTCTGAAGACAGAAGCACAGGCCAGGGTTACTTCGTGGGCAGATGGCCATGGTGTGCAGGTGCAGACGGCGAGCGGTACCGACCACCTGATCCTTGCTCCGCAGGCCGTGAGTGCTGCAGCGGTCGGCACTCGTATTGAGGGCAGGGCAGGGCTGATTTCAGATCGGCCAGGCCGGCAGAAAACCGTTCAGGTTGGTCGTTGTGATGTTGTGCCGGGATGGCCGGAAGGTGATCGCGAACTGAGGGAGATTCGCTGGGACGGCCCACAGTATCCGAGGTTTCCGGACGAGTAACTGGTGCAGCTGGCTGCTGCTGAATCACCTCGCGGTGGGCTGAATGCGGCGGAGTTTGATTCTGCGGAGAGATGTCTGCCGCGATTCTGATCTGGTGGACGAACTGATCAGAATTCGGGAAACCGGCGTTTTTATTCAAGAGATTTGCGTCGAAGCAGGCTCAGTTGCCGTTTTTTTTCCGGTCACCTGCGCTGACTGCGGTAGAGTGACTGACGGGAACGGTGCCCGCTGTTCATTGCCGTCTGCGTTGTTAATGGCGATGCAGTTGTCGAGTGCAACGGATTGCCTGCAATGCAGAAGATGCCTGCAATGCAGAAAATGCCTGCATGGCAGAAGTTGCCTGCGGAACAGGGCGTGCCTGCTGCATGCGTGAGCAGGCGGCCGCGGGTGCAGAGACTGACCGAGCTGACCAGAGATGGTCATTCAGAACATTGCGGAGAACGCTCATGTCATTGAATCAGGGTTCCATCGAGATTCGGCCGGCAGATGTACTGCGGCTATTGTCTGCCCAGTTCAATCGTTCAACTTTGAAGGAGAAACGTACAAG
>JALQUR010000657.1 GCA_023260695.1 Planctomycetaceae bacterium | reverse complement strand
TTCATCCCAACTTTGGCACGATGGACAGAAGTTCTTCATTGTTGGCAAAAAGCTGGTAGACTTAAACGATTGCGGCCGAAACAGGCTTATCAGCGAATTCCGCTGCTCTTTCCTGCTCACGCGTGCGGATTCCCCCCCACGCAGACTGCCTGAATGTCCTCCCCGGAATATCAGAGCAGTGATTCACTGCCAAAACTGTTCGATAAGGTTCAGTCTGAGCCTGGCGAGCAGAATTTCGTACAAGCGTCTGCGACCTGATGTTTCTCTGCGACCTGATGGTTCTCTGATTCAGAAGTCCGCAGGAAGCGTCGCAGCCGAAACGGCCACCGGGGGCCCATGATCGTTCCTGGCAGGGACTGTTCCTGGCAGGGACTGTCGCTTGTCCGGACAATTCTCGGCGACGGCAGACGATTCCGGTCAGGCTGGACCGGGGATGTTTTTTTCAGATGCCTGCCGCAGAGTTTTTTCTGCAGAGTTTTTTCTGCTGTTGGGGCAGACATTGCTGGGCTACATGGCCTGCAACGGCAATGTGAACTGGAGTGAGTTGAATTGGTGCCGGGACGGCGAGCGACAATTGTTCGTCCCTGACCCCGCGATGAGATTCTGAACAGGACTGGCATGAATTGCTGTCAGTCCTGCGGGGAAGACGGGTTGCTGCTCAGACAAATGCTGGTCGTATGGCCCTGAGTGAATAGCCCGAAAACAGCTGTCGCGAGTTTTTCCGCCTGCAACGGAAACTCAGAACAGCAGGTGTGACAAGTTTTTTCGGGTGTTTTGGGCAGGGCACAGAGGGATTCTCTGTGGTCCGAAACGCGAACCAGAATCTGCTGCTGAAGGTGTCTGTCGTTCACAGGAGCGATGGCACGTTACGGCGGCAGGCCAGACATTGAATGCAGCAAACGATGAATGAAGTGATTGAATCAGAAGATTCGCCCGTACTTGTCCAGTCTGATGACTCACAGGGCGGGGCGCCGGCAGCCGCAGTTCCTGAGCAGTTGCATTCTGAGCCAGCAGGTGTGGGGGATTCTGAAGTGGCAGCCGAGCCGGTTGCTGAGACTGTTGCTGAGCCAGTTGCTGAGCCAGTTGCCGAGCCAGTTGCCGAGCCAGTTGCCGAGACAGTTGCTGAGCCAGTTGCCGAGACAGTTGCCGCAGCGACTGAAACTGTGGTCGAACCAGAGCTGACAGAGGTGATCGCGGGCGGTGGTGCGGATGTGATTGCTGAGGATCAGGCAACGGCAGCAGCGATTGTTGTTGAGACAGCCGCGCCTCAGCCGGAGGCAGTGCCTGACGTCGCAGCTTCAGGTGCAGAAGAGTTGCCGCTGCGGTCAGCAGTGGTCGATGATTCTGCCGTTGTGGCTGCTCACCACGAAAAACGCTCCGAGGCAGGCACCACCGTCGTTGCTGCAGAGGATGCTGGCGGTGGTTTTTCAGAACTGGGCCTGTCAGCTCAGTTGCTGTATTCCCTGCAGCAGCAGGGCTATGTGGTTCCGACACCGGTTCAGCGTCGCACCATTCCTCTGCTCCTGCAGGGCAGAGATGTACTCGGCCAGGCACAGACAGGCTCTGGCAAGACAGCAGCATTTGCTCTGCCGCTGCTGCAGAATCTGGATCTGAGTCTGCAGCACACACAGGTGCTGATACTGGTCCCGACACGAGAGCTTGCACTGCAGGTTACTGGCGCTTTCGAAAAGTATGCCGCTGGATATACGCGACTGAACTGCTGTGCAGTGTACGGGGGTGCCGCATACGGTCCTCAGCTGGCGCAGCTCAAGCGTGGCGCGCACGTTGTGGTCGGGACACCGGGCCGCGTGATGGATCATATGACGCGGGGCACGCTCGACGTCAGCAGTCTGACTTGTGTTGTGCTTGATGAAGCAGACGAAATGCTCCGGATGGGTTTTGCGGAGAGTGTTGAATGGGTTCTTTCGCAGATCCCGCAGGCGCATCAGACGGCCTTGTTCTCTGCCACGATGCCGGAGCAGATACGAGAAATTGCCGGGCAGTACCTGCACGATCCCGAGCACGTCATTATTCGTCAGAAATCGGCAACAGCCGACACCATTGCTCAGCGTTACGTTGTTGTGGCACCGTTTCAGCGTGAGCAGGTGCTGCTGCGGATTCTGGAGGTTGAGCCGACAGACGGGATCATCGTCTTCGTGCGGACACGAAGTTCGACGGAACCGCTGGCTGAGCTGCTGACTGCGAATGGTTATCGGGCCGCTGCACTCAATGGCGAAATGGCTCAGGCACAGCGCGAACGTATCGTGCGGCACCTGCGTGAGGGGGTTCTGGATGCTGTCGTTGCCACGGACGTAGCAGCCCGCGGTCTGGATGTGGAACGAATTACTCACGTGATCAACTACGATCCTCCGCGGGATCATGAATCGTACATTCATCGAATCGGCCGCACTGGCCGTGCCGGACGCAGTGGGACAGCAATTCTGTTCGTGGGTCCTCGTGCTCCGGGGCTGGTCAGAAGACTGGAGCGCGGAGTTCGACAGACCTTCGAGCCGATGCCGATTCCGTCAAGTCGAGAAGTGAACAAGAGTCGCGTGGCGAGATTTCATCGACAGCTGGATGAAGCTCTGCAGGCTCGAGAAATCGATACCATGAAATCCATCATGGAGCAGTATCTGCGTGAGCATCCGGAGCAGGATCCGCTGGAGCTGATGGCCGCCGCCGCCGTGCTTTCAACTGGCGGGAAGCCGTTCCTGTCAAAGGAGAAGCTGCAGCAGTATGAGTTTGAAGATCGTCGTGGTCGTCGAACGGATCGTCGTGGAGATGGTGATTTCGGTGAGCAGCGCGGTCGTCGGGAATATCGTCGCGAAGATCGGTTTTCCGGTCGCGAACGAGGTCGTCGCGATGCCCCGTTTCAGTCATCACGGGAACGTGAGTCCGGATTCGAGGGGCGTGGTCGCGGCAGAGGATACGAAGGGGGACAACGCGGGGAGGATCGTCCCGGTTCGCGGCGACCTGCTGGCCGTAATGCTGAGCAGCGTCCACGGCGTGATCATGACAGTCAGGCTGAGGAGGGAATGCGTCGTCTGACATTGAATGTCGGACATGACGATCAGGTCCGGCCGGGGAATATTGTCGGGGCGATTGCCGGAGAGACCGGACTGGACAGTGCTCGCATTGGCAGGATTCAGATCTTTGACCAGCACAGCACTGTGGATGTTCCGGCGGATCTG
>JALQUR010000512.1 GCA_023260695.1 Planctomycetaceae bacterium | reverse complement strand
GCATCAGCCCATCGTGGATGCAACCCAACAACATTTTTAATTCTTCTAGCGGCGGCTCTGTAATCTATCTGCTCATTGAAGGCATCAATAATTGTGAGCGTGACTGTAAAGGTATCACCGACAGAGACACCCGTCTCTGAATGCTCGAAAGCAAACCGAGCGACCAGTTTCTGTGTTCCGGTGAGCGTTACACCTGCGGCACTAAAGGTGCTGTCCAATGCAGACACTTCGGTTGTGGATATCTGAGTACCAGTATAATCAAAGCTATCTCCCAGAAACACGTAGTTAGCTTCTGCAGAGATATCCGGCTGAGGGTCAGAGAATTCAAGACTACCATTCGCGATTGACCCGGTGATCGACGCAGAGATTGCGAATGAGTCCAGATTATCGGAGGCCGTGCCGCTGATCAGAATATCAATGTAACCCGTGCCGTTTGGGCTAACGGTCGCATCCTGCACCTCCACGATGACATCGGCACGCACTGCACCAGATGTGAGCGAAAGAAACAGACCAGCAAACAACAACGATCGAAGACTCAAAACCGCACCTCATCTCTGCAGGAAAGGAACCACTGCCAGAGTACTGGAACCCGAAAGCCCCAGGCGATCCGCCAATATCGAATGAAATGATACATGAATAATCGTTAAAATGCCAACAATCCGCACAACACAACCGGCTACTTTGTCTTCATGCCCTGCACAAGCTCCTGAAACCTCGCGTCGCCACTGAGCAGACGCAGATCCGGTTCGTTCTCCACCCTGAAAGGGTCCGCATAACCTTCATCTATGGAACGACTTACAGCCACAACAGCTTCAGCAAGCAGTTGTTCACGTTCAGCATCGGCTGCATGCTGAGCCAGCTGGGCGATCGCTCGAGCACGCTCAAGGTGCAACTCCCCATACTCCTCTTCGGTCGCTCCCAGCTCATCAATGAGCTTTCTGGCCTCTTCTGCATTCCCAGCCCGAGCAGCTGAGAGCATCAGATTGACACGATTCTTGCGATCCGCAGAACTGGCAACCAGCTCAGCACGCAGTGCTCGCGATGATTCAAACAGAGCCGCCGCTTCTGCAACCCGGTCCCCCTGCAAATCACGCAATGTCCCAAGACGATACTGCGCCGTTGTCAGAGCCCGTTTGTAGTTGGCATTTTCGCCGTCCTCGTCGACGATCTCCTGCGAAAGCTTCAGCGATTCTTCCAGCAAAGGAGCCGCCCCCTTGACGTCGTTAATCCACAGCAAGGACTGTCCGTAAAGCCCCAGATAACCAGCCAGCTCCACCTTCAATGGCAACATTGTGAGACGGCGTTCATAGATTTCCCGACGGCCGGCAATTGCCTGATTGTACAGCTCAATCGATCGTTTGGTCTGTCCCAGTCTGATGGCGACATATGCCAGCCCAAGCGCTGCCTTGTCATGCGTGATCTGCTTCATCGCAGTTCGTGAATCTTTTTCATTATCAGTCAGCTGGTCATAGCCGTCTTCAGACCGAATGGAGTCGAGCACAGCGGCCATATGATCCAGCGACTTCTGGAACTCATCAGATGTCTCCAGGAGGTTTCCCTGCTCCAGATACTCCGCTCCCAGAAGTCGATGCAACTCAGCAAGCAGCTCCCGAATGTCATTCATGCCGGGACTGCCCTCTTCAGGCTTCGGATCCCGGCGACAATCTTCTACCAGCTCAATCGCTGATCGCAGCAGCTCAACAGCCCTTTCAGGATTGGCATCCATACGGCGGCGGACACCCGCCCACGCCGCTGAAATCTTTGCCTGGTTCGTGCGAGCAGCATCGTTTCCTTTCAGATCGACCCGCTCTTTTCCGAGCGCAAACAGCTTTTTGAACTCTGCATCAGCCTCTTCCAGACGATCCAGCTCAGAAAAGGCGACAGCAATCAGCTGACGAAGCGCCATCAGCGTGGGAATTGCTTCCCCACGGATGCCTCCGGTCAGCTCTACATCCAGCTCATTCCACTTCTCAGAAGCAGCTTCCAGAATCGCAATCCGCAGGTCGCCTGTGGCCGGCTGGGTTTTCAGCCGGGTATCGACTTCGGTGATGACGTACTGGATATTCTGGAGCGCCAGCTGGGCCTGCCTGCGTGCCAGCTCTTCGTTTTCTTCTGCCTGCAGCTTCTGAGCCACTGCGATTCCACGCTGCTTATCAGCTTCATCACGCTGCTCTGTCACTTTTTCCTTCTCATCAGCAATCTGCTTTGCCTGTGCTGACGTCACCAGAAACGCCCAGGTTGCCACCACCGCAGTCGCAGCGATAAACACACCCGCCAGTCCGGAAGGAATGGCAATCTTCGGATTTCGTCGACACCATCGCCAGACTCGCTCCATGCGACTGACCGGTCGAGCAAGAATCGGGATGCCCTGCTGGAATCGTCGGAGATCTTCCGCCATTTCTTCGCAGTTCTCGTAGCGTGCACTCTGGTCCTTCTGCAGGGCCTTCATGCAGATCGTTTCCAGTTCTTCGGGAATTCCCGGCTGCAGATCGCGGGGTGCCACAGCATCGTTGTTGATCACCTGCATGACGGTGTCGAACGGACGATCCGCCAGAAACGGCGGGCGGGCAGTGAGCATCTGGTACAGCACGGCCCCCAGTGAATACTGGTCAGACTTCGCTGAGACGGCGCTGAGTTCGCCGCGAGCCTGCTCAGGAGGCATGTAGCTGGGACTACCCATGATCGTCCCGTCATTGGTCGCAGCAGACCCCTCGGCATCGACCTCCTTGGCCAGTCCGAAGTCCGTAATCTTCGCCTCACCGTCACTGTTGAGCAGAATGTTGGCTGGCTTCAGGTCACGATGCAGAATGCCATTCTGGTGAGCATAGTGCATGGCGCGACAGACCGATTCCACCATCTTTGCGGCATGCTGCGGTGAACACGGACGACCGTCAAGATCCTTCTGCAGGTCTGTGCCTTCCACGTATTCGAGCGAAAAGAACGGCAGCCCGTCGTGTTCCCCAATGTCGAAGATCTGCACGATTCCGGAGTGCTGCAGATGAGCCACTGCTCGCGCCTCAGAAAGGAACCGCTGCAACGTCTCTTTCGTGTTGTGTCCGCCGGAAAGAATCATCTTCAGCGCCACGACACGACGCAGGGTCCGGTGACGCGCTTTGTAGACGACACCCATCCCGCCTCGGCCAAGCTCCGTCAGTATCTCATAGTCACCAATGACGCGAACGTCCGGACGCGATTCGCCGGTGCTGCCGCCGGATAATCCGCCGTCCAGAGTCTCGACCACGTCTTCCAGATCCGGTCGACGCACAATCGTTGCGCCCGGATTCATGGCTTTCGCGTCCATTTGTCCCGGGATGACCGTCGCACCCGGATCCCCGGAAGCCTGATGCCCGGCAAGCTCAGACGGAGTCAGCTGACGGGTCTTCATGAGTGAATCTGCGGATGAAGGCGGCGCTGCAGAACCCGGAGCAATGGTTGCCTCACCCGACACATTGGCGGCTGCCACAGACTCGGCAGTCCCGGCACCGGACTCCATGATGGTGGGCTGAACTGCCTTACCGGTTCTTTCATCAACTTCCGGAAACGTCTCACCAACAGAACCGATGATCGTTTCCTGAGATGTGGGGGCAGCCTGAGGCACCAGAGTCTGCTCCGACTCCGCTACTCCGCCCGGCTCCAGCAGAGTCTGCTCTGCGGCAGCCACAGCCCCACTTCCCCCCACCGGACCAGACTGGCCCGGGCGCACATCCTTAGACTCTGGTGAACTCATTGCAGTTCTCCCACGATGAACAGATCGTGAACTGAATTTCTGACAACAGAAACACCTGCAGCAGGTACACCAGGTGCTTCTGACTCATATTTTTCCGGAGATCTTTCGCAGGCTCCTCTGGGGACGGGCTCAGAATCCAAATTCCAGAGGGTAAGCGAAGTCACAATACTTCACGGGAGGCCATCGCAAGGCAATCCCGGAGTTCCGTTTCTTCCATCACGCCCGATTACACACATCCAGTGTAATCAACGGAGTCTCACGAGGAAGGGCAGAATCTCACTCAATTCTTTTGTTAAACGACACTTATGCAACATTTCTGAGTCACAATCAGGCGGCGAGAGGCCATTTTCTGAGGAGTTTCCGCCAGAAAAAAGCAGAGTTTCTGCATAAAACCCGCAAATCAGCAGATCCCGTATCCAGTCAGGCCACCCGTATCAAATGGGCAAAGGTGTCA
>JALQUR010000507.1 GCA_023260695.1 Planctomycetaceae bacterium | reverse complement strand
GGTGGCAATTTAAGCAGTCGTGTGAACATTGTCGGCACCCACTGGCTGTGCGTCACGCGGAAGCGTTCAATCGCGGCCAGTGCAGCCCGTTCCTCAAATCGCGGCAGCATGATCACCGTCCCGCCCAGGGCCTGGGTCGCGGTACAGAAAGCGGCTGCGACGATTGTCACGGAACAGAGCAACCAGAGTGCCGTCATCAGCAATCCACCAGAATGGCTCCTCCGCACTCAGCTCACTGTTGCTGCCGAGCACTGGTGTGGATTCCCAGTCGCTGATGCTGGTGACGCCTCCACGCAGGAAATCAACTCCGTGTTTTCTGTAGTCCCACCTGCGTCGTGACATCAGCCACCGCCCATCGGGCGTTCGCTGCGGAGGAAAATTGTTGATGGCGTTTTCAGCAACGATGCCGGCACTGGTCCAGGTGTTAGCCGCCCGATCCAGCTGAAAAGCATGCAGCGCCAGCGACGGGCCAAAGAAACCAGCTGCTTCATCAAGCGCGCACAGTGCCAGCAGCTGATCTTCACGGTGCCAGAATCCTCGCGAGATCCAGCGCATTCCCTTGTTGCTGCGGGTGCCGTACCACGGCGAATCAGGTCCAGAATCGGGCGGGACAGGGGTCAGATACTGCGAGGCTGTCCATTGATGTCCGTCCCTGCTGGTGGCAAAGCTGACTCGCTGACCGACTCGATCTTCCACACCCGGGCCGTCGCTCCACATCAGATAAAACTTACCGCCAGAATACGCCAGGTAGTTGTGCTGATGCACTCCGGACTGTGGCCGAGCATCGCTGACCATGGAGTGGCGAACCTGCAGTCGAGGAAGTTTCTGCCAGTCAATCTGATGCGTATCGGCCGGGACCCATGATCCCGTGAGAATCTTCTGGTCGTCTGCCGCTGCAGACTGGTCAGTCTGCAGGCTGCAGAGTGTGACGGTGCAAAGGAAAATGAGAGATCTGATGTGATGGTGTAACGTGGTCATTTCCCGAGGATATCAAAGTGCGGACAGCTGCGGGAGGTCCGGGCATACAGCCGTTCCAGATTGTGGTGCTGAACATGTGCGACGCGTCAGGCCACCTGGCTGGGCAGCAGGTCACCGATCAGCTCAGTCAGTTCCGGACCGGGACTGAGCAGGCTGGCGATGGAATCCACAACAATGTCCGGGCGGTAAGCGAACCGCTGCAGATCATCACGAGCTGTGGTACCGGTCAGAACAAGGATGGTGCGATAGCCCATCTGAACTCCGCCCAGAATGTCGGTATCCATGGTGTCGCCAATCATGACCGTGCTGGCGGCATCGAGGTTCAGCTCCTTGCGAGCGTCCCGCATCATCACAGGGCTGGGTTTGCCAACGCTGAATGCGTCCACGCCGGTGGCTTTTTCCAGCAGCGCGACGACTGCTCCGCAGCCCGGCCGAGTACCGCTGGAAGTCGGGCAGTTGGGGTCAAGGTTCGTGGCGACCAGCCTGGCCCCGTCCAGGATCATCTGCACGGCTCGTTCCACAAGCTCAAACGACAGATTACGGCCCTCGCCGACAACCACGTAATCGGGGTTACTGTCCACAAGCGAGTAACCATTCTCATGCAGCGCCTGACTCAGGCCGCTTTCCCCGATTACGAACGCAGTACCACCAGGGTGCTGGCGGGCCAGAAACCGTGCCGTGGCCATCGCACAGGTGAACACGTGCCGCTCTTCAATCGGAATTCCCATGCGTCGCAGTTTTGTGGTGACGTCGCGGCGACTTCGTTGACTGTTGTTGGTCAGAAATGTGAATGGAATTCGGTGTTCAAGCAGCAGGCGGATGAAGTCCACCGCGCCGGGAATCAGTTCCGTTCCTCGATAAACGACGCCGTCCATATCGATCAGAAATCCGCCACTCATCAATGACCCCTTTGGTTCGAAGTGCTGTTGTCGTCCTGACATTCAGCACTGACTCAGGGCAAATTGAGTACCACTTCCGCGGATCTTCAGAATGCTTCTGAAGTTGGGAAGTAAGAGAGATTTCGCAGTGAAAGCGGACTGGCGGAGATGGTCAGTCGCAGGGGCCGCTGCATGATCATCGTGGATGATCGTGAACGGTGATTCCTTTATGGGCAGGATTGCCGCGAATTCTGACACAGCGGAGCTGGTCGCAGGCGGGAGTCAGGCGGGGGTTCGTCGGGTTCACGTACCGAAATAGCGGAACGGCTGCAATGGCCCATAGCCGGTCTGGTTGTCGTGCCAGCCGGGATGACTTGCCATTCGCAACAGATGATTCTTCAGATCCTCTGTGTTCTGCAGCGGAGTATCGTTGGATTGTGAAGACAGGTGCTTGGAGACAATCAGGGATGCCAGGCCGGCGACAAAGGGCGTGGCCATTGAGGTACCGCTGAGTTCAGCAAAGCCACCGTCCAGCCATGTCGACCAGATGTCACTGCCCGGGGCAAGCAGATCAACTTCGCCACCGCGGGAAGAGAACCCTGACGGATTTCCATTCGGATCATGGGAGCCCACCGTGATCACTCCGCCATAGCGTCCCGGGTAGCCAATACTGTTTTCAAACAGAGCACCTTCATTTCCCGCGGCACAGATCACATGTACCCCGTAAAACAGTGCGTACTGAATTGCTTCGTACAGGCCATGATCCGACTGCGGGCCACCGAGCGACATGGAGATGATGGTTGCGCCGTTTTCCACAGCCCAGTACACGCCTTCGGAGATCCAGGAGTAGGCACCGCTGCCATCATTTCCGAGCACTTTGCCGATGAGCAGATTGCATTTGGGGGCAACACCGACGAAGCCGGAACCATTCAGTCGAGCAGCGACGATGCCGGCACAGTGAGTCCCGTGTCCGTTCACATCTTCGATGCCGTCGCCGGTGAAGTCACGGCTGCCGACAATGGCAGCTGCCAGATCCGGGTGGTCGGTATCGATCCCGGTGTCGAGCACGGCGACCGTTGTGTTTTCGCCCTGTGTCTGCACCCAGACGTCGGGTATTCCGAGCAGGGACCCGGCCCAGTTGATCCGCTCAGGTTCCTGAGCCGCCAGTCTGGAAAAGGCCTTCGATTTCTCAGTCCGTGTTTTCGTGAAGCGAGGCAATCGACATTCACGGGAAATCTGAGACGGCTGACGCTTGAGGTTTCGCTTTGCCATGAGCCTGACACTCCTGCTGGACAGAGAGACACAGATACAGTTCGATGCTTTGCTCTCAGACGGGTGCCGGTCAAGCATTTTCCGGCGAGGTGGCTGACAAGTTAACGAAAACGGACCGGGTTCAGGGCTTTCCATCACAAATGGTGGCCTGTCCCTGAATCGGTTACTGCTTCGATACGGGCAGCGGCTGGTTCACGTGCTGCAGACTTGCAGCAAACTCCGGACCGACAAATGCAGCGATGAAGACTTTCTTTGATTCCAGGTCCGCGGGGATAATGAATTCCACCGTTGCTGTGCCGTCGTCGGCGATCGTGATGACCTTCCGCTCGATCCGCTTGTTCTCACCGTCCTTCAGTGTAACGTGCAGCTGCTGGGGCCCCAGCGTCTGTGGCAAGTGATGCTGCACAGGAACCGTGAGTAGCTGTCCGGCAGTGACCGATTTCGGCAAGGTCAGCTCAATCAGGTTCTGCTCTGCTGCCTGCGGCTGCTGTTTGCGACGGCCGGCATTCGGAGCAGGTCGTTTGCGTCGATCGTTCGATTCCTGCTGCCGAGCATCAACCCAGGCTGAGACAAACTCCGAGTCTTCACGGCGCTGAAAAGCCGGGAGGGCATGGTCGCTGGTGTGCTGCATCCATTGCTGCAGATGACTGCGAAACTCCTGAATCAGCTGCTGATGTTCGGGACTGTCAATCAGATTGTGCAGCGCATCGGGATCGCTGCTGACGTCGTAGAATTCTTCGGGCAGGCGATGATCCAGCAGGTTCAGTCGAGCTGCAACTGCAGCATCATCTGCAGCAAGCTGCTGCATCTGCCGATATGTGACGGTTCCCTGGGTCGCACTGCGGAATACTCGATTTCCATCGGACCAGGGATTCCAGAGATAGAGGTACTGCCTGGACTGCACGGAACGGATCGGGTGGCAGGCACCTCCGGAATTCTCGTTGTACTCCTTGAAGACAAGCTCACGGTCTGTCTGCGATTCACCACGAAGCAACGGCAGGAATGATCGTCCCTGCAGCCCGGCAGGATGTTCCGCATCGACAATGTCCAGCAGGGTCGGCAGCAGATCAATTGAAGAAATCATGTGCTGTACATCGACGCCGCCTGCCTGAGTCACTCCGGGCCAGCGCACCAGCCAGGGTGTATGCGTGCTGTGGTGGTACAGCTGGGTTTTGGCAAATGGCAATGGCATCCCGTGATCAGAGAGGAAGATGACGACAGTGTTGTCACTCTGTCCGGATTCATCGAGCGCTCTCATGACTCCGGCAAAGCAGTCGTCGGCACGTCGCACAGTGCTGTAGTACAATGCCAGTTCCTTGCGGATCGCGGGGGAATCCGGCAGGAAGCCCGGCAGCGGCACATCCTTCGCCGTGAAGATGAGTGATGGCTGATCGGATTCTGCACCTTCTCCCCAGAATGGCTTGTGGGGATCAGAGATGTTGATCACCAGGCAGAACGGTTTCTGCGCTTCCCGACTGGCCTCAATGCCAGCTTTGGTGGAGAGATAGTATGAGCTGACATCCTTGGGGGAGTATTTCTGTTCGCCGTTGTCCAGTACGGTATCCCAGGCGAACGGTGAGTAAGGTGTGGAGTGAGACACTTTTCCACGAATGCCCGTAAAGTATCCCGCCTGCTGCATGAGTTCGCAGAGCACCGGGTAGTCAGGATCCTTTACCTGATAGAATCCTTCCACACGATTTGAATGCGGGTAAAGCCCGGAGAACATGACATTCCGGGAGGGCATACAGTTTCCTACCTGAACATGGGCGTGCTGGAATTTCAGGCTTGAGGCTGCGAACGCATCAATCGCCGGCGTGGTATCGGGAAGCGCGCATCCGAATGCGCCAACCGAATCACAGCTCATGTCATCCACTGACACAAACAGAATATTGGGCCGTTGCTCAGCGGCGTTGCTGAGTACTGAAGAATCAATGCTGGTGAACAACAGCAACAGGAAGAATGGCAAACGGCCATTTGGGACGGTTCGCAGCAGCGTGATTCGCAGCATTGTGATTCGCAGCATTGTGATTCTCCGATCAGGACAGACTTCGCCTATGGGATCCGGGCGATATGATGCCACGAATTGTACGAACTGCGATCCCCGTTATTCGAGCCAGCAGAAGGGATTTGCCGAAAGGTGGCGCTGTGTCTGACGGTCCGGTGTATGTACTGCGATATCGCTGTGATGGATCTGCTGGATTTCGCTGGACCCTGCGTGGGCTGAAACCAGACGGATCCTTCCATGGAACGCTGCAGTTGTATCAGTCGCAGTCTGAATGCGTGGCTGGCTGCAGCATGCAGGGGCGGATCCCGCAGGACAGGATTGATCTGTTGCAGAAGCTGCTGCAGACGATTGACTGTCGTCCTGCCGCTGGTCAGCAGGGGTTACTGCCAGAGCCACATTTTGCGACGATCTTTCGCAGGCAGACAGGCTCAACCGGCCGGGCATCTGTGCGACTTTTGAATTATCAGCCGAACGATGAACTCAGATGTCCCCGCGCTGCCGCGTTT
>JALQUR010000438.1 GCA_023260695.1 Planctomycetaceae bacterium | reverse complement strand
GTGTTTCTGTAGTTGTGTTTCTGTAGTTGTGTTTCTGTAGTTGTGTTTCTGTAGTTGTGTTTCTGTAGTGATCGGGCATTGCGAACAGGAGCAGCAAACAGGCAATAGTGAGCAGGGAATGTGAGCAGGGAATGTGAGCAGGGGGCCGCGAACTGGATGCACGTTGGAAATTCGGCTATCCCGGGCGATCGCCTGCAGTCATCGCCTGCCGACAGATGAAGTGGTATTTTGTTCGGCAGAGCTTACACGAAACGGTGGAAAGCTGCCGCTGTTCCGGGGTTGTTTTGGCTGGGAAAACAGAGGTGCTGCAATGACAAGGACATCGGGGGTTCAGTTTTTCGCACTGTTTCTGGCTGTGCTGCTGGCAGATTTTTCCAGCTTCGGTGATGAGCCGCGTGCGACAATGCGGATTGGGATGATCGGGCTTGATACGTCTCACTGTCTGGCCTTTACAAAGCTGCTCAATGAGGCGGCAGCGGATGACCCGGAACTGGGTGGCTGTCGTGTGGTACTGGTCTATCCAAAAGGAAGCCCGGACATCGAAAGCAGCGTCACACGGGTGCCGGACTACACCGTGAAGATCAGGGAAATGGGTGTTGAGATTGAGAACGATCTGCAGAAGATGGTTGATTCCGTTGATGCCGTACTGCTGGAAACAAATGACGGGCGACCGCATCTGGAGCAGGTAATTCCTGTCCTCAGGGCCGGTAAGCCGGTGTTCATCGACAAGCCTGTAGCTGGATCACTTGCAGATGCAATCGCAATCTACGAGCTGGCGAAGCACTACGGGACACCCGTGTTCAGTTCCTCTTCCCTGCGTTATTCGTCTTCAGTCCAGAGTGTTCGCAATGGTTCGATTGGTGAGGTGACGGGCTGCGACGCCTATTCTCCATGCAGCCTGGAAGCGACTCATCCGGATCTTTTCTGGTACGGGATTCACGGTTGCGAAACACTCTTCACTGCGATGGGCGCGGGAGTAGAGACTGTGACACGCAGTTCTTCAGCTGGCTTTGATGTGGTGACAGGAGTCTGGAACGACGGCCGCATCGGGACATTCCGTGGGATTCGCAGCGGTAAGTCGGGCTATGGCGGAACAGCCTTCGGGACTGAAGGTGTTGTCCAGCTGGGGCCTTACGAGGGTTACCGTCCGCTTGTTGTGGAAATCGTCAAGTTCTTCCGCGGCGGAGACGTACCTGTTTCTGCCGCAGAGACGATTGACCTCTACGCATTCATGGAAGCAGCAGATGAAAGCAAACGGCAGGGATTTGTGCCCGTCAAAGTTGCCGATGTGATTGCGAAAGCGCGAGAGACGGCGATGCAGCGGGTGCAGGCTGAGAAGGCTCAGAAAGAGTGAGCTGTTCGGACGCGGCTGTCAGCCGGTCGGATCCGGTGGAATTCAGTGGCGAACAAGCAGCAGCAACCCACGAGCTGACTCTGCCTGAATTCCACCCGGCAGGCTGAGGCTGCCGGGCGCGCAGATCAGGTCTGCCAGACGCTGCCAGTGTGCAGCGGTCATTCGCTGTCGCGGCCAGTTCTGTTGTTGCCAGAGCCGGACACAGGTGTGTCTGAGCAGGAATGGGTTGGTCTGCTGAAGTGGCTGGATCCGGAGGCGGACACAATCCGGGGTGCACTGCAGCAGATGTTTCTGCAGCAGATCGTCGGCCTGCTGGTTCAGAAACCCGACGGCGTCACCAGCCTGCGCGGACAATCGCAGCAGGGACTGCGTGACAGCGGGGCCGCTGATTTCCTGCAGGAGCGGCATCAACTGGTGCCGCAGTCGATTCCGCTGAAAGCTCAGATCCTGATTGCTGGAGTCGTTGATATACGGAATCTGCTCGTCTGCGGCGCAAGCAGTGAGCTCTGCTCGCGTCGCCTGCAGCAGTGGTCTGGCCAGCATTACCGAATCAGAGAGCGGTCGGACAGCCTGCATCCCCTGCAGTCCGCTGAGTCCGGTTCCGCGCAGCAGGTTGTGCAGCACTGTTTCACACTGGTCGTCGGCATGGTGGGCGGTGAGTACTGCAGCGGCTGAGAGTTCTTCGGCAAGACGCAGCAGGAATTCGTAGCGCGCATTGCGAGCGGATTCTTCGAGGCTGCCGCGGCTGGAGTCGTGAAGTTCAGCTGCAGTGGTCTGCTCGATCGTCAGCGGAATGCTCAGCTTCTCGCAGCAGGAACTCACAAATGCTGCATCTGCTGCACTGGCCTCGCCTCGAAGTCCGTGATTCATGTGCGCTGCGTGCAGTCGCGGACGCAGGTCAGGCTGCATCTGCAGCAGGTACAGCAGCACCATGCTGTCAATACCTCCGGAGACAGCGACGATGAGTGGTCCGTCCGGCGGGACCAGATTCTGCAGCTGCTGCCGACAGACGGCACGCAGCCGCTGTGAGGTATTCGAATTCTGAGGATTGGTATCAGCGGTCATGACTGCGTGGTCGAACCTGTGGTTCAGCGGAGAACGCCCGTTGCTGGTTGTGCACGATCCTGCAGCACTGGTTCAGCCGGCGGTGCAGGGCGGGACTCCGCAGCGAACCACGTTCTGGCGAAGTACCAGACTGAAAGCGAGATTCCCGTGGCGATGATGATCTTGCGGACCAGAGTTCGATCCAGACTTCTGGCCCACGCTGCTCCCAGCCAGCCGCCGACCATTGCTGAGATGATCATCGGGATGGCAAGCTTCCAGACCACTTCACCGTGGGTGAGGAAAATGACCATCGACACGCAGTTGATCAGGCCACCAAGAATATTCTTCAGTGCGTTGATCTGATGAATGTCACCGATGTTCAGCAGCGAGAGCGAAGTGATCATCAGGATTCCGATTCCTGCTCCAAAGTAGCCGCCGTAGACTCCAATCAGAAACTGCAGAAGCATTACCGGGAGGGTTGTTCGCTGCGAGGAATCCGATGGCTGCCTTTGTTCCCGCATGGCTGACAGACGTGGCTGCAGAATGAGCAGTATGGTGGCTGTGGAGATCAGCCACGGCACCATTGATCGGAAGCTCTTCTCCTCATTCCATACGACCGCCAGAGTGCCGACGGACGCGCCAAGAATGCTCGGAACTGCGAGTCGCAGAACATGGCGGCCGAGTGAGCGGAGTTCGCGGCGATACCCCCAGGCACCTGTAAACGCAGCCGGGCACAGGGCCACCTTATTGGTGCCGTTGGCGAGAATCGCCAGACCGCCGGGAATGCCCATCCCTTCGAGTGCATACAGCAGAGCTGGAAACGTCAGTAAGGTTGCACCGCCGGCGATCGAATTAATTGCGCCACCCAGACAGGCGACCGGACACACAAGCAGCAGTGCCTGCCATAATTCCATAGTGTCTGACTTTGCAGAATGACGGGGGGAACGAGTGTGCCTGCCGACAGGCAAGGTTGTTACGGTCAGCCCATCGCCGTTCTGATGGATTCTGACACTCTGCAGCCTGCGACGCCAGCAGACAGCGTGGTTTACCGGACCGGAAGCGAAAGTGGTACTCTGTGCGAAATTCGCCACGACGGTCTGTCGCGAGACTGCGATCAGATCCGAACGAAGTGACGTACCGCGATTGTCGCCCGCTGTAGTATTATTGTCGGCCGGCCGACAATGCGAGATTCACAGCATGTGTTGAGCAATACAGCGCCACAGGGCTGCTTGCAGGAATCAGGGAATGCCAGAATTCAGATCGGGACGCCGGAACAACAGCGGGCCGCGTCAGCAGGTCCAGCGGAACGCGCGTCGATCGCTGCGATGGATCTGCCCGTGCATTGCTTTTCTGCTGCTGGGGAATCAGCTGCTGACAGCCACGGTTGTTGCCGGCCCCGTAGGTTCGGGCCGCAGCAATGTCCCGACCACCGCAGTGACCAGACTGAGGTATCAGCTGGAGCTGCAGGGGACCCTGATCGTGAGCGAGGGCAGCAGCACCGCTCGCTATCCGCTTCAGGGCAGCAGTGAGTTTCAGTTTCTGCAGCATGCGGAGCTCGGAGCATCTGATGCATCCGGACAGATTCGTGCAGCCCGACAGTTTTCTGTTGCTCATGCGGAAACCGTGGTCGGCCGGGATCACCGCATTCAGACTCAGTTGCCGGGACAATCGACGCTGATTCATGTGTATCAGGATCGGCAGCAGATGATTCAGCTCAGCCCGTCAGTGCGACTGACTCGGCCTCAGGTCGATCTGCTGCAGTTCCCCTGTGATCCGCTGCCCGTCACAGGACTGATGGACGCGGGACTGCTGGACGGGCAGGGCAATCTGCAGGTGGGACAACGCTGGGACGTACCGGGGACGCTGTTGCCGCTCCTGAGCGGACTGGATTTCTGCAGCGATCATGCCGGGGACTGTGTCGTCCGGAAAATCGCTGGTGGTGTCGCTGAGATTGCGTTTCAGTTTGAGTGTGATGGCGGCATTATGGGCTCAGCCAGTGAAATTGAAGTGCAGGGAACGCTGCAGTACGTGGCTGATTCCCGATTCGTGTCATCGTTGCAGGCAGAACTCCGGGAGAAACGCAGTTCCGGTGTGATCAGTCCCGGACTGGATGTGACTGCAACGATTCGCTGGTCGGCAGAGAAGCAGTCCGGGGAAACTCGTCCGGCTCTGCCAGCTGCAGAACTCCCGGCGGCAAGCCAGCAACTGCTCACGCTGCAGACACCATGGGATCTGGCAATGGTCATCAGTCGTGAGTGGCACGTGTATCGGGAAGAATCTGACCTGATGATTCTGCGTCGGCTGCAGTCGGGAGCTCTTGCCGGGCAACTGAACCTGAAGCGGTTGCCGCCCCTGGGAGTCGGCGAGGAGCCTGACGAGCAGAAGTTTCTCGGCGATGTGACTGAACAGGTGGCCAGTCGTGGTGGGGCGGTTATGGGCAGTCGGGTGCTGCGGACGGCAGCGGGCTGGAGGGTTCATCGCGTTGAGGCCGGGATGTCAGTGAAGTCAACGCAGGCTGAAGAGTCAGCCGCTGGTTCCGGGTCGCAAGCGGCAATAAGTGATCGCGTGCAGTTCAGCTACTGTCTGTGCACAGCTCCGGGCGGTGAGCAGTATTCGCTGGTGTTTTCCAGTCTTTCCAGCCGCGAGGAATCATCCGGGAGTGAGATCGAGGCTGTGCTGCAGACACTCGTGCTGCGTTGACCCGAGTTGTGTCTGAAACGCGGTTGAGCGGTGCTGGCAGCGCCGGAAAATCTGCTTTCGGCGGCAGATTTGTGCCCGGCCTCAACTAGCTTCGGCAACGTTGTGACTGTGATTGCTGGCGGATCAATCGCCAAACGGTAGCCGACAGTATACGATCTTGTCGGAAATACGGTTACTTACGTAGTATCCTCGATTCTTCCTGTTGGATCGGGCCTGGAATTTCGGTTTCCATCGGCCGATGCAGCCGGTGCACCAGATTGCAACTCAGAAATACGGGCTGGCAGATGCTGGCCGGAAAATACTGTGAAGGACAGGAACATGACAAGCGGAAGACTGTTGATGCGGAGCCTGCTGGCGGCAGTACTGTCCATCTTTGCGTGCGGTGCCATCTTATCGGCTGCCGAGAAGGTTGAGCTTTCCGATGAGGACGGCAAGACAGCACAGATGGTTGCTTCCATGGTTGCTTCCCGGCACATCAATCATCCACAGATCGACGATGCAATTTCTGAGAAGCTGTTCGATCGTTTTCTGGAGGCATGGGACTCTCAGAAGCTGTATCTGCTGCAGTCGGACATTGATTCCTTTGCGGATCAGCGAACTCAACTGGACGATCAGATACTGCAGGGGGATGTCAGCTTTGCGGCTGAGGTGTTCACGCTGTTTCAGGAACGCATGATTGCTCGAGCGGATCGTCTTCCGGCACTGATTGATGCCGACGTCGACTTTACAATTGAGGAAGAGATGCATCGAGACCCGGACGACATCAGCTGGGCTGCGACACCGGAAGAGCTGGATGAGCGCTGGAGGAAGCGAATCAAGTTTGATCTGCTGATGCTGAAACTGGATGGCAAGGAGCTGGATGAAGCGCGTGAGCGTCTCAAGAACCGTTACCGTACCAATCGAGTGTATCTGGAGCAGACAGAATCGCATGAGGTTCTGGAATTGTTCCTGTCCTCCATGACGCACTGTCTGGATCCTCACTCCAGCTACATGTCGCCTCAGACGCTGGCTGATTTCGAGATGGTGATGCGACTTTCGCTTGAAGGTATCGGTGCCCGCCTGAAATATGAGGACGGCTACACCGTGGTTGAGGAAGTGATTCAGGGTGGAGCAGCATTCGCTGACGGCCGTCTGAAACGCGGAGACCGCATTATTGGAGTTTCGGCCGATGGTGAGAGTGAATATGTCGACGTGGTGGAGATGAAGCTGACCAAGGTCGTGGAGATGATTCGCGGCAGGAAGGGCACCAAAGTGCGTCTGCAGGTCCGCAAGGAAACGGAAGATATTCAGGACATCGAACTTACTCGAACTGAAGTGAAAATGAGTGAGGACGAGGTCAAGGGAAAGGTGATTGAAGCGGGCGACTGGCAGGAAGGACGCAAGGGGAAGGTCGGAGTGCTTCGCATCCCGTCGTTCTACCGCGATTTCCAGGGTGCCAATCGTGGCGGAGAGTTCAAGAGTACATCACGCGATGTGAAGGCGGTCCTTGACGAATTCAAACGCCAGGACGTGGAAATGCTGATTGTGGATCTGCGCTGGAATGGCGGCGGAGCTCTGCAGGAAGCGATTGAAGTCTCGGGATTGTTCATTCCCACAGGTTCCGTGGTTCAGGTCAAGGAACCGGGTGACAGTGTGCAGACCTATGAGGATGAGGATCCGGAGGTTTACTGGCGTCGTCCGATGATTGTTGTGTGTAACCGATTTTCAGCATCAGCTTCTGAGATCTTTGCAGGAGCGATCAAGGATTATCGACGCGGAATTGTTGTGGGTGATCGCACCACGCATGGCAAGGGAACCGTGCAGAACGTAATGCCGGTACAGAATCGTCTGGCACTGTTTGGTCGTCAGCGTGGTGCTTTGAAGCTGACAATCAGCAAGTTTTACCGCGTCAATGGTGACAGCACTCAGAACAAGGGTGTGACTTCAGATATCGTTCTGCCATCGCTGCTCAACCATCGTGAAATTGGTGAAGAGTCGATGGACAACGCGCTTGAATTCGACCGGATCACGCGAGCGAAGTATTCCCCCTACCGCAATGTGAATGACGCACTGGTCACCAGGCTGGCTGAACAAAGTCAGGAGCGGCTGCAGCAGGACGACGATTTTGCACGCATCAATCGGCTCATTGAACGCTACAACGAACGGCGGGATGAAAAGATGATTTCGCTCAATGAAGCAACGCTTCGAGCTGAGGAAGAAGAGCTGAAGCAGGAGAAGAAGGAAGAGGAAGAGGCGATGCAGCAGGCTGCTGGCGAGGCTGACAAGGACATCTTCCCTGATGATTTCTACAACCGCGAGCTGATCAATATTATGGCGGATTATTACGATCTGGTCTCTTCACTGCAGTGAGGCGACCGGTCCGCCGGAGCTGATACAGAGCAGCGTCTCTGTCGCGGTCAGCAGAGTCCATGAAGGCAGTCATCCCACAGATGGCTGCCTTTTCTTATGCCTGCTCGACAGATTCTGGTAGACTACAGCCGGTGCATTGAGGGAGAACGCAGGCAAACCGGGGGGCAATTGAGGTTGCGGCCCGGGGTATTCGGGAAAAGCGGAATGAGTGACAGGTTGCTGCAGGCTGGTCCCTCCAGCCATCTGCTGGATCGGCGTGGATTTCTGGCAGACACACGGACAGGACTCAGCAGTATTGCTCTGGCGACACTGCTTGCGGAGTCGGCAGCTGACGAGCAGCGTGCGGGCACTGTCGGGGGCGTTGTCCCTGTCCGTCCCGAGATTGATTCGTCCAGACCATTTGCGGCCCGCAGGGGACATTTTACCGCAGCAGCTCAGCAGGTGCTCGTGATTTTCTGTTCCGGAGCCTGCAGTCATCTGGACACGTTCGATTACAAACCGCAGTTGATTGAACGCAACGGTCAGCCGATGCCGGGTGCCGATGGCCTGATTACATTTCAGGGGGAGCAGGGAAACCTGACCCGCAGCCCGTGGGAATTCCGTCCCCGGGGTGAGAGCGGAAAGATGATTTCCGATCTGGTGCCGTTGCTCGGTGAGCTGGCGGATGACATGTGTTTTCTGCATTCGTTGAAGGGGAAGACCAACACTCACGGGCCGGGTGAAAACTATATGTCCACCGGCTTTACGCTGGATGGATTTCCAAGTGTGGGAGCATGGACCAGCTGGGCGCTGGGGACAGAGAACCAGGATCTGCCGGCGTATGTGGCCATCCCCGATCCGCGCGGCGTGCCTCAGAACAGCGTGGCCAACTGGGGGCCGGGGTTTCTGCCGGCTGCATTTCAGGGCACAGACTTCAACGCCTCGCAGCCCATTCGCAATCTGTCTCGTCCGGTGGGAATCTCGTCGGACACCGACCGACGTGCTCGAGGATTTCTGCAGCGTCTGAATCAGCGGCATCTGGAGAAGCACCCGGAAGACAGTGAGCTGACTGCCCGGATAGCCAGTTATGAGCTGGCGGCGCGCATGCAGTTGCAGATTCCCGAGATCACTGATCTGTCCAGCGAATCAGAAACGACACTGAAGTCCTATGGAGCGGACGATGCGGAGAACAGATTGAAGGCGGATTATGCGAAGAACTGCATTCTTGCTCGCAGGCTGCTGGAGCAGGGGGTTCGCTTTGTGCAGATCTTCAACGGAGCCTACCAGACCGGTGGTGAGGGCGTGAGTAACTGGGATGGTCACAAGGTATTGCAGGAGCAGTACAGCAAGCACGGTCCTGTATTCGATCAGCCGACTGCGGCCCTGCTGGCTGATCTGAAACAGCGTGGGCTGCTGGAGCGAACTCTGGTTGTCTGGTGCACTGAATTTGGCCGTATGCCGACATTTCAGAAGGGGGCCAGCGGACGCGATCATAATCCGGAGGGATTCACCAGCTGGATGGCAGGGGCCGGAGTCAGGGCTCCGTTTACGTGGGGGGCCACTGATGAGTTTGGATATCGGGCAGCAGAAAATGTAGTGACCGTGCACGACTTCCATGCCACGATCCTGCATCTGCTTGGGCTGAATCACGAACAGCTGACCTTCTATCACAATGGGCTCGAACGCCGGCTCACTGACGTCGAAGGCCATGTGGTGCGTGAGATTCTGCGGAGCTGATGCAGCTGCCAGCTCCGACGTGTCAGTCCGCTGGCGGTTGTCTCAGTGTCTGAGCAATTCTGCATAGAGTCGCTGATGGCTGTGGAGCATCTGTTCATAGCTGCAGTGACTGGTGATGAATGATGTCGCGTTCCTCGCAAGTTCGGCGGCCAGCGTGGGGGTGTCGCGGACCCGCTGGATAGCCCGAGCCAGCTGCAGTGAGTCGCCGACAGGGTAGGTCAGCCCGGTCTGTTCGTGCTGTACCAGTTCCCTGTTGGCAGGAATATCACTGACAATGCAGGGCAGTCCGGCCAGCATTGCTTCCATCAGGCTGTTGGACATGCCCTCAAAATCACTAGGCAGCACGAAACAGTCGAATGCTGCGCAGAGCGCAGCGGCGGCAGGCTGATGCCCGCAGAATGAAACTCTGTCGGCACAGCCAAGGTGCTCCGCGAACTCCTGCATTGCGCTGCGCTGCGGCCCGTCTCCGAGCAGTGTCAGTCGCAGATCGGCGTGCGTAAGTTGCAGCATATGAAAGGCCCAGATGAGATCGCGGAGACGCTTTTGCGGCGCGAGGCGTCCAGCAAATCCAATGACGAACTCATGATCTGACAGCTGTAGCTGCCTGCGTGCCGCAGTCCGGTCCTGAGGTTGTGCAGGTGGCGTTATTGCATTGGGTATGACATGCAGTCGCTCGGCAGGAACCCCCAGCGACCGATAGAAGCTGCTCACGCTCTCTGAGTTGGCAGTGACAGCTGCGGCGCGAGGAGCGAGCAGACGGTCGCAGGCAAGCTGCCACGGGGTTTTCCAGGTATCGACACAGCGTTCGCTGATGATCAGTGGCGTGTCTCGCAGTGGTGCCACTCCCGGCAGACGCACACAGGTATTGGCGGCGAACAGGAAAGACTGGATGAGATGGGGGGAGAACTTTCTGAGTGCCTGTCGTAGTCGCCAGGGCGCCCGCGGGTCAAAGCGACAGCACTTGCCAATGATGGTACAGGGGATAGCGGCGTCTCGCAGAGTCTGTTCAAAATAGCCGCCGTGGTTCAGGGCAAAAACGTGGACCTGATACTCTTCCCTCGGCAGTCCGGTTGCCAGCAGAGTCAACTGCCGCTCGGCGCCAGACTGGTCGAGTGCCGGAATCACGAAAGCCAGACGTATCACGGGGAGAAATCCTGCCGAACGGACCGCCCGACGTTGGACGGGATGTGAGATGGGTTACCTGATCGGGTGTCTGCGAACAGCGGGTGCCTGCGAACAGCACGTATCTGCGGACAGCACGTGTCTCCGCACAGACGCAGCGGAGCAGAACAGATGCTGGCACAAAGTGTATCGAGAAATGAGAATCCTGTCGAAAAATGACCGATCCTGCATCATCATCGGGAACTCACGTCGAGGCTTCTTGAACATTCCGGAATTGCTGTTAACCTGCTCGAAATTTTGCGCATTTTTCGGCCTGCCGGCGTCGTCTGGGTGTGGTTTTTGTTGAAACCTGAGCAGGACTCTACCTGGTATTTCCTGCCACCGTAATGACGACATGAGACTCCGCAATTTGGATGTTGCGGATGACTTCGGTTGGCCTTGCCAGTCCAGCAGGCAGGAATTCCATCAGTGCCACGTCGCAATGATATTCGCAAGATCCTGATCATCGGTTCCGGGCCAATTGTCATTGGTCAGGCTTGTGAGTTTGACTATTCCGGAACTCAGGCCTGCAAGGCACTGCGTGAGGAAGGCTACGAAGTCGTCCTCGTGAATTCCAATCCGGCGACGATCATGACGGATCCGCAGACGGCGGACTCGACATATGTAGAGCCGATCACATGGCAGTACGTCGAAGAGATCATTCGCCATGAGAAGCCGGATGCGCTGCTGCCGACGCTGGGCGGCCAGACAGGTCTGAACACGGCCATGGATCTGGTGCGACATGGCGTTCTGGAGAAATACGGCGTCGAAATGATCGGTGCTCGCGAGGATGTGATCAAGCGAGCGGAAGAGCGTGATGCCTTCAAGCAGACGATGCTGTCGATCGGCCTGGATGTTCCCCGCAGCGCCACGGTGCACACGCTGGAAGAGGCTCGAGAAGCCGTCAGGGACATTGGACTGCCGATTATCATTCGCGCCAGCTTTACTCTGGGTGGCACGGGTGGCGGCGTGGCCTACAACATCGACGAATTTGAAGAAAAGGTTCGTCGCGGTCTGGCTTTATCTCCCATCTCCGAAGTGCTCCTTGAAGAGTCCATTCTGGGCTGGAAAGAGTATGAGATGGAAGTGATGCGTGATCACGCTGACAACGTGGTCATCATCTGTGCCATTGAGAACTTTGATCCCATGGGGGTGCATACGGGAGATTCCATCACTGTCGCGCCAGCGCAGACGCTCACAGACCGTGAGTATCAGCAGATGCGTGATGCAACCGTGCTGGTGATGCGAGCGATCGGGGTGGAAACGGGCGGGTCCAATGTGCAGTTTGCAATTGACCCTGATACGGGCCGGATGGTTGTCATTGAGATGAATCCACGCGTCAGTCGCTCGTCTGCACTGGCGTCCAAGGCGACCGGGTTTCCGATTGCCAAGATTGCTGCCAAGCTGGCTGTGGGCTACAGCCTGGATGAGATCCCCAACGACATTACTCGGGAAACACTGGCGTGTTTTGAGCCGACAATTGATTATGTGGTCACAAAGATTCCCCGCTGGACGTTTGAGAAGTTTCCGGAGGCGGATCCGACACTGACGGTACAGATGAAGTCGGTTGGTGAGACGATGGCAATCGGCCGCACCTTCCGCGAGTCGCTTCAGAAGGCTCTGCGTGGGCTGGAAACCGGACACTTTGGTCTGGGGGGCGGCAAGAAGGATCTGTGGGGAACAGATCGTCAGCCAGCGATTGATGAGATCAAAACCAATCTGGCAACTCCCAATGCCGAACGAATTTTCTTCCTGCGATATGCTCTGCTGTCCGGAATCACCGTGGAGCAGATTCATGAGATCACGGACATCGATCCATGGTTTCTGCGTCAGCTGGAGCAGCTGACGAAGCTGGAAGCTGAGGCCCGGCAGGCGGAGCGTCTGGAGGATGCGTCCGCAGAGCTGCTCCGTACTCTGAAACGCAGTGGTTTCTCCGACTTTCAGCTGGCGGACTGGTGGTCCTGTTCCATGATGGACGTCCGCAACCGCCGGATTGAGGAAGGGATTGTTGCTACATTCAAACAGGTCGACACGTGTGCTGCAGAATTTGAGGCGTTCACTCCGTACTACTATTCGACTTACGAACAGGAAGATGAGACGCCGGCGAAGGGCGAGGGGGCTCGACGTGTGATGATTCTGGGTGGAGGCCCCAACAGAATCGGGCAGGGGATTGAGTTTGACTATTGCTGCTGTCAGGCCGCATTTGCTTTGCGGGATCTGGGCATTGAAAGCATCATGGTGAACTCCAATCCGGAAACGGTTTCTACGGACTACGATACATCTGATCACCTCTTTTTCGAGCCGCTGACGATCGAAGATGTTCTGAACATCCACGATCGCATGCAGCCGGATGGTGTGATTGTCCAGTTTGGCGGGCAGACTCCACTGAACCTTGCCCGCGGGCTGGAAGCGGCTGGTGTGACGATTGTGGGGACCAGCCCGGATATGATTGACGCTGCAGAAGATCGCTCACGGTTTCAGGAGATTCTGGAGCGACTGGGGCTGCATCAGCCACCAAATGGTCTGGCCACCACGGCAGCAGCAGCTCGAGCAGCGGCAGATCGCATTGGATACCCGGTTCTGGTCCGGCCCAGCTACGTGCTGGGTGGGAGGGCGATGGAAATCTGCTACGACCAGCAGAGCCTGGATCGTTACATGTCAGAGGCGGTTGATGTTTCTCCTGACAAGCCTGTCCTGATCGACCGGTTTCTGGAAGACGCGATTGAAGTGGACGTTGACGCTGTTTCAGACGGGACGACCACGGTCATTGGCGGGATCATGGAGCACATCGAAGAGGCTGGTGTACACTCCGGAGACTCCGCCTGTGCATTACCTCCGTATTCATTGCCGGATTCTGTCGTTGATGAAATCCGCGTCGCGACCCGTCTGCTGGCTGAAGCACTCGAGGTCCGCGGGTTGATGAATATTCAGTTTGCCGTGAAGCAGGACGGAGATTCGTACACGGTCTTCATTCTGGAAGTGAATCCTCGCGCCAGTCGAACATCACCCTTTGTGTCGAAGGCGATCGGTCTCTCACTGGCCCGCATCGCAGCCAAGGTCATGGTGGGTGAGACACTGCAGGACCTCGGATACACAACGGAGATTATTCCGGAATACACTTCCGTGAAGGAGAGTGTATTCCCGTTCAATCGGTTCAACGGTGTGGATATTGTGCTGGGACCGGAAATGCGTTCCACCGGCGAAGTGATGGGGATTGACGCCAAATTCCCTTTGGCATTCGCCAAGGCACAGATTGCTGCAGGAACTCGCCTGCCATCTGAGGGGACAGTCTTCATCAGTGTGGCTTCAGGGCACAAGGAACGAATTATCCAGCCTGCTCGCAAGCTTAAGGAACTCGGCTACCGGATTGTCTGTACCAGCGGCACAGCGCGAGTGCTCCAGGCAGCTGGGATTGAAGTGGAGACGGTGAAAAAAGTTCAGGAGGGGCGACCCAACCTGATCGACCACATGGCCAATGGCGAGATTCAGCTGATTCTGAATACGCCTGAAGGCAAGGGGGCACGGACCGACGAAGGTCGAATTCGTGCTGCTTCAGTCACCTACGGTGTTCCCTGTGTGACGACGCTGCCCGGTTCTCTGGCGGTCGTGCAGTCACTGGAGGCTCTCCGGGAGCATCCCGAACCACGCGTGACGTCACTGCAGAAATGGTCTGACAAATAGCGCAGCGGTTGTCCTGGGGACTGACGGGGGCTCACTCGCCGGCTCGCTGGAGCCTGCAGTGTGACCGGCGGCTTCCTGTTTCCATAATCTCCTGCGAATCGCCAGAAATTGTGCTGCCACGTTGCGACAGGTGTGAATCCGGCAGCCGTGAATGTGTCGGTGATCTGCATCACGGAATTGGCAGTGCGTTCCGGGGGGCGAAATGATCCGGGCGGAATCCGGTTTCTGCCCGCTCTGGCAGCCTGCCAGCCCTGGCTGCTGCCGGCTGCTGCCTGACCTCCATGTTTCGGATGCGCCGAAACGGCGAAGCGGAGTCAGGATTCAGATGAACTGAGCTGATGCGATCCGTGTGGGTAACCAGTGTCTGCTGCTGCGACATGCCGGTCCGGAAACTGTGGGCTGCTGCATCCGGTACTGCAGAACTGCGATTGCATCAGGAGTGAATCGCACGCTTCTCAACGGCCATCGCTGCTTCCTTGACGGCTTCAGACAGTGTTGGGTGAGCGTGGCAGCAGCGTGCCAGATCTTCACTGCTGGCTCCAAAGTTCATGGCGACGGCAACTTCATGAATCAGCTCACCTGCGTGAGTCCCGATGATGTGAACTCCAAGGATACGATCTGTTTCCGCGTCGGCAAGGATCTTGACGAACCCATCGGTATGTCCGCCGGCACGTGCTCGACCATTCGCTGCGAATGCAAATTTTCCGGCTCGATATTTCCTGCCAGATGCCTTCAGGCTGTCTTCGGTCTCACCTGCCGCAGCAATTTCCGGTTCTGTGTAGACCACGGCCGGGATGACTTCATAGTTGATGTGACCGAAGCCGGTGAACATCTTCTCAACGCAGGCGATCCCTTCCTCCTCAGCCTTGTGGGCCAGCATTGCTCCGCCGATGACATCGCCAATGGCATAGATTCCCCGCACCGTTGTCTGGTAGCTGGCGCTGACGCGTATGAATCCACGCTGATCAGTTTTCACCCCCACCGCGTCGAGTCCGAGCGAATCGGTGCAGGGGCGTCTTCCGACGGCAACGAGGACGCGATCACAGATGATCGGTTCAGAGCCGTCGATGCTGACCGTTGCACGATCCTTGTCTCCCACGACGGACGTTACTTTGGTGCCGGTTCGGAATTCGAGTCCCTGAGCGGAAAAGATCTTTCTTGCTTCAGCTGCAACCTGTTCGTCGATCCCCGGCAGGATTCTCGGCAGGTACTCAAGGATGGTGACCCTGGCGCCGAGTCGTTTCCAGACAGTGCCAAGTTCCAGCCCGATGACACCGCCACCAATGACGACGAGATGTTCCGGGACTTCCGGCCATGAGAGGGCTTCAGTACTGGTGCCGACTCGATCGCCGTCCAGTTCAATCCCTGGAAGTGATGAGGGAACGCTGCCGGTCGCAATCAGGATGCGGTCGCCCTGAATCTGCTGCGTGGTGTCACCGGATTTGACAGAGACAATTCCGTTCGGCTGCAGCGTCCCGCGTCCGTTAAAGACCTCCACCTTGTTCTTGCGGAGGAGTCCGGCGATGCCTCCATTGAGAGTTTCAATGACACCTTCTTTGTGTTTCATCATCTGCTGCAGGTCGACCTGAAGCGAGCCGTCGATTCTGATGCCGCGATCCGCAAAGGAATGAGCAGCCTTTTCAAACAGTTCACTTGATTCCAGCAGCGCCTTGCTGGGGATACAGCCGACTCGAAGGCAGGTGCCACCCAGCCGAGATTCACTCTCCACGAGTGCTGTTTTCTTCCCCAGCTGTGCTGCACGAATCGCAGCAACGTATCCCCCCGGACCAGCTCCAATGACAATCAGGTCGAATCGATCAGACATGAGTTTTCAGATGCTTCCGTGCGAGGCAGCACAGGCCATCGCCAAAGGGACAGGAATATATCCGGGAACAGAGAGGGAACGTCTGGAGCTGTCACTGGTTGTTGATTGAATTCTCAACGCACCTGTTGCCGTGTTTATTGCGACAGCACACCGTTCGGTCAGACCTCCAGGACAAGTCGAGTCGGGTCTTCGATCATCTCACGGACCAGTCGCAGGAATGACACCGCTTCCCGACCGTCCACAATCCGGTGGTCATAGGTGAGAGCGATATACATCATGGGGCGGATTTCAACTTTTCCATCCACTGCGACCGGGCGGTCAAAGATTCCGTGCATTCCCAGAACACCGCTTTGAGGCGGATTGACGATGGGGGTGGACAGCAGCGAACCATAGACACCACCGTTGGTGATGGTGAACGTTCCCCCTTCGAGTTCCTCGAGTGAGATCTGATTCTTCTTTGCCCGTGTTGCGTACTCGATGATGGCCTGTTCAATGTCAGCAAAGCTCATGTTTTCGGCATTGCGGAGCACGGGAACAACCAGTCCCTTGCCCCCACCAATGGCGATTCCGATGTCGCAGTAATTGTAATAGGTGACGGTCTTTCCGGAGATCTGAGCATTGAGCTGCGGGTACTGCTGCAGACCGGCGACAACCGCGCGAACAAAGAAGCTCATGAAGCCGAGCTTGATGCCGTACTTCTTTTCAAACGCATCGCGGTAGGTGGATCGCAGTGACTTCACTGCCGACATGTCGACTTCATTGAACGTGGTGAGCAGAGCAGCGTTCTGCTGAGCTTCAACAAGTCGTCTGGCAATTGTCTGGCGAATAGGGCTGAGCGTAACAAGGCGAGTTTCACGCGGGCCTGCAGGCGCGGGCTGAGCAGATGCTGCTGCGCGAACGACATCTTCCTTCAGGATCCGTCCGCCAGGTCCGGTGCCGGTGACGGCTTCAGCGGAGATGTTGTTTTCGGACATGAGTCGTTCAGCCGCTGGCATTACTCGTCCGCCGGAGTCCTTCGCCGCAGCAGGGGCAGGTGCCGATGATGCTGCGGTCGGAGCAGACGCAGGAGCCGCAGCAGGGGCAGAAGCTGCCTGAGCTGCAGCGGGCTGCAGATAGCCGATGACTTCGTGAACAGCCGCTGTTTCTCCGGCCTGTTTCAGGATACGCGTGACAATCCCACCCTGTTCAGCAGGGATTTCAAAGGTAGCCTTATCAGACTCCAGAGCGACCAAACTCTGGTCTGCCGCAAACTGGTCGCCCTCGGCCACATACCATTCGCCGATCATGACTTCGGTAATGGATTCACCAACCGGAGGAACCTTGATTTCAATTTCCTGGGTGCTCATTCGAGTTCAAAAGCCTGTTTAAGAATGGTCTGCTGTTCGATCTTGTGGCTGGTCGCAGAACCGGTTGCAGGGCTTGCCGATTCAGGGCGGGAAATGCCTCGGAAAGGATACTTGTCCAGAAGTCGCTCGCCAAACCGCATTCGCAGAAATCCCCAGGCTCCCTGGTTTCTGGGTTCTTCCTGAACCCAGAAGATGCTGGCGTTGTCGGGAAATGCGGCAAGGATTTCGTCCAGAGCAGCTGCCGGGAACGGGTAAAGCTGTTCGATACGCACGATGGCGGTGTCCTGACACCCCAGTTCCTCCCGCATGGCGGCGAGTTCGTAATACAGCTTGCCGGTGCAGAGCAGAACTCGCGATACGCTGGTGGGATCCACAGTGCTGTCTGCCAGCACTTCCTGGAAGGATCCGGAGGTCAATTCGCTGATGTCGGAGGAAGCATCGCGGGAACGCAGCAGACTCTTGGGAGTCATCACGATGAGCGGCTTCTTCCATTTCCTGAACGCCTGCCGCCGCAGCATGTGAAAGTACTGTGCTGCTGAGGATGGGTAACAGACCTGAATATTGTCTTCGGCAGCCATGGCAAGGAATCGTTCAAGGCGGGCACTGGAGTGTTCCGGACCTGCACCTTCCATTCCATGGGGAAGCAGCATTACCAGTCCGCTGAGGCGTTTCCATTTGTCTTCGGCACTGGCAATAAACTGGTCAATGATCACCTGGGCCACATTCACAAAGTCGCCAAATTGTGCTTCCCAGATCACAAGTCCGTCGGGGCAATCAAGGCTGTAACCGTATTCAAAACCGAGTACACCGACTTCGGACAGCGGGCTGTTGTAGATTTCCACAAGATCAGGGGAGGCGGCTGCATCGGCCAGCCCGATCCACATTTGCCCATTATTGCAGTCAAACAATGCAGCATGGCGATGGCTGAACGTTCCTCGACGAACATCCTGACCACTGAACCGGAGTCGTACTCCGGATTTCACCAGAGAACCGAACGCTGCCAGTTCTGCACCACCCCAGTCGAAGAGTTGTTCTCCCTGCCCCATTAATCTGCGAGCAGAGAGAATTGCCTGGGCCTTGCGATGCGGATTGAAGTCCACGGGAGGTGTCGTGAGCTCTGCCATCAGGTGAGCGAGGGCATCAGCGTCGATGGTTGTGTCCGGATTGTCTGCTGTTGCAGCAATCCCGCCGAAGTATCCCTGCCAGACTCCACCACCGCTGTCTTCCAGATACTGAAATCCCTCACGGCGAGCTTCCTTGAGCTCTTCTTCCAGGGCCTGGGCTCTGCGGGCGACAATATCGAGACCTTCTTCCCGGGAGACTTCATTCAGACTTACGAGCGAATCGAGGAAGCTGTTGAAGACCGTTTCGCGGGAACGAATGACCTGGTACATCGTCGGCTGAGTGAATGCCGGTTCATCGCTTTCGTTATGGCCCCGCCGACGAAAGCAGTACATGTCGATCACGACGTCGCGCTGGAATCGCTGACGGAAGTCCATGGCGAGGTGAATTACCTGAGCCACGGCTTCAGGGTCCTCACCATTGACATGAAAGATTGGCACCTGCAGCATTCGAGCCACATCGGTGGCGTAGGCACAGGATCGCCCTTCGGAAGGCGAAGTGGTGAAACCAATCTGGTTGTTCACGATGATGTGCAGCGTTCCCCCGGTCTGGTAGCCAGGCAGTTCACTCAGGTTCAGCGTTTCCTGAACAACACCTTCACCTGCAAACGCCGCATCACCGTGGATCAGGATACAGCAGGTCTTCTGGCGTTCGTTGTCGCCGGTACGATCCTGCTTGGCACGCAGGCGTCCGAGCGCTACCGGATTGACAAATTCGAGGTGGCTGGGGTTAAAGCAGAGCGTGAGATGCACGTTCTGCCCGGAGGATGTCATGCGATCAGAACTGTATCCCAGATGATACTTGACATCTCCGCGACCCATCTTGAGTTGAGGGTCCACGTCATCAAATTCGCGGAAGATCTTGGAAGGCTTCTTGCCCATGATATTTGCAAGCACGTTGAGCCGGCCGCGGTGCGCCATTCCCAGCACCATCAGCTCAATTCCCTGGCTGCCGGCATGCTCGATGGCTATGTCCAGCAGCGGGATCAGGCTTTCCGCACCTTCGAGCGAAAAGCTTTTTGCACCCACATATTTTTTCTGCACGAATTCCTCAAAGACAACAGCATCGCTCAGCCGTTCGAGGATTCGCAGTTGTTCGGACCGCGACAGTCGAAGTCGATTTGCGGTCTTTTCCATCCGGGTTTCAAGCCATTTTCGCACCTGCAGACTGTCGATGTGCATGTACTGCACACCGATGGAACGGCAGTAGGTGGTCTGCAGCCAGTCCACCATATCGCGGAGTGTTCGGACGTCCGGCCCGCCGGACCATTCCGTGGAGAATTCCCGGTCCATGTGCTCGTCGTTGAAGCCGTAGAACCCGGGGTCCAGTTCGGCTGGACGCGGTCGCTCAGCGTTGAGCGGGTCGATGTTCGCAACCACGTGACCGCGGATGCGGTAGCTGCGGATCAGTTGTTCCAGTCGTTCCTGCAGCAATGCAGCATTTGCAGCGCTGGCAGAATCACCATCGGCTCCGCGAGTGGGAGAAACGAGGCGTCGGAAGATACTTTGCGACTGAAACGGGGTCCGCATTGACTCCGGAGTCAATCCGGAGTCGACGACGCGCAGTTCGTCGAAATAATGCCTCCAGTCCGGCGACACGGAGGCTCGATCCTGCAGATAGCATTCGAGCTGAGCTTCAGCAAACTCGAGATTGTCAGTTGCGAAGACCGCTTCGGACTCTCCAATCAGGCCGACACTTTGGCCGGCAGAAGGAGATTCGGCAGAATCGTCTGAGTCGAGGAATAATGGAGCAGATGCGGGGCGCGACGACGGGTTGGACATGATCTGTGCCTGACGGCAAGAAAAATCGCACTGGATGATTCAGACGGGCCGGTGACAACCACTGGCTGTCTGACAGTAAACGGAATCTTTAACAGAAACTCACATTGCAGCTTTTACTGACTTCGACTGCAACAGATTGATCACGCCATCCTCTCAGTTTTCAGAAGCTGAATTCTGTATCGACAGCTGGCGTTTCGTGCATAATAAGCACGAAAGTTCCTGTTGAGCAGTTCGAACGGCAGATTCCGCAGACAGATTTCGGGATCTGCCTCAACCGCGGCCACCGCTGACGACATCAGCAGCCTCTCGATCGGCCGCATTTCAACCCGTCTTCAATGAATCCTGAATGATGACACAGCAGATAAGAATTGGCATTCTGACCGTTTCCGATCGAGCCCATGAAGGAGTCTACGAGGATCGAGGAGGGCCCGCGGTAGTGGATTATTTCAACGAAATCCTGCTGAACGAATGGGAGGCTGTCTCGCGGATTGTCCCGGACGAGCAGGATCTGATTGCTGAGGCACTGCTGCAACTTGCCAACCAGCAGCAATGTGCCCTGATAGTGACAACCGGCGGAACAGGGCCGGCACTGCGTGATGTCACTCCCGAAGCCACGGAAGCTGTGTGCCAGAAGATGCTGCCCGGATTTGGTGAACTGATGCGGGCCATGTCGCTGCAGGTTGTCCCGACCGCAATTCTGAGTCGGCAAACCGCTGGAATCTGCGGCCGGTCACTGATCATCAATCTGCCTGGACAACCCCGCGCTGTGCGCGAATGTATGGATGCAGTAATGCCAGCTATTCCGTACTGCATTGATCTGCTGGAAGGCCCACGACTCGAAACAGACCCACAGCACTGTGTGGCTTTTCGGCCGAAAAAGAAGTAATTCCAGCAAAAACGTGAGATGTTCAGGCCACAAAAAAACTCCGCAACCATTGCTGGCGCGGAGTTGATGTTCTGCCTGAATCTGTGCCAACGTTATTCAAATTCGCTGATCAGTCGCTCAATCAGAAATCCACTACCAACCCCAATCGCGGTGTTGGTCGCGGCCGTGCCGAAGCCTGGTGCGCCCACTGATGCTGCTCCGCCAAAGCCGGCCTTTGTGCCCGGTCCAAGCGATGCAGCACCTGAAGTGCTGTTGAGCATGTTGTCCATGTTCGTTGTTTCGCCGGACGCAAGGGCTGCTGGGTTTCCACCAAGGTAAGCTGCTACGTTTCCGGAATTCAGGTTCGCGGCTGTGATGGGAGCGATCGCGATTGTGTCCTGAACCGCCAGTTCCATGCGGACCGGAACGGCTTCGTGCCGCCCGTCAATCTGCACATTTTCTCGTGGTGGCAACACCTCAAGTCCCATACCGAAGACCCCATCTCGACCGGCACCGACCCAGCCGTAGATTCCGGGTTCCAGACCGGGAACCGAAAATGCTCCGTTGGGGGCGACCCGCGCCGAACCAGCTTCGACACCATCCTTCAGAAAATAGACACGCATGCTCAGCACCTCGCGATAGCGACCTGTGCGTTCGTCCAGCAGATTGACCTGGCCATAGACACGCCCATCCTCGGCGATTCGCGCGGTGTGATAATTCACCGAAGTGGAGTCTGCTCCATCGCCCTCCTTGAATTCAAGGTCATCCGGCAGCAATGGTCGATTGAACCGCAGGTCCCTTGTCCCAATGTTCGAAAAGATGATGGCTCGCGCCAGTTCGTATTCGGAGATGGGAACGGATGTTGTGTCGAGTACGATTTCCTTACCACCAGGATTTTCAGGTGTCGGTTCAACGATTCGAGCACCGTAGACCACCAGGCCGGCTGGTCCTGTTGCGATGAGGCCGCCAATCAGGATTCCGTTTTTGTCCGTTTCAACGCCGGTAAATCGGAAACGCCCGGTGCTGTCGGTCACGGATTCGCCTCGGGCTTCTCCGCGGGCCAGGAGCTGCACGTTCATGCCTGGTGCCGGCTGCAGTCCGGTCGGGCTGATTGAATAGATCCGCCCGGCAAAGCCTTTTTCCTCGTCCAGCACAATATCATGCAGTCGGTCTGCAAGTACCTCTTCCGGAGGCAGCAGACGGATGCGAGACGGAGGTGGCTGAATGCGGTTTCCCGCATCTGTGAGTCCTGGATTTCGCAGACTCGCGCGGGGGGCGTTGAACGCGGTTCGGTTCAGATTTGAGCCGGTGCTGGCAGTTTCCGGTTGCCGCACTTCCGCACCGGGCTGATCCGAATCGCCAGAATCAAACACATCCTGTGCTTTCACGCCTGTTAAGATCGCCGCAGCGACAGCGATACCCAGAGCGATAAATGGAGTGCGTTTCATGATTCAAGTCCTGTGGAATCCGATGAATTCCCTTCGACCTGAGCCGATTCAGTGTTCCTCTCAGTTGCAATGGCGGGTACCACCACCAAACTACCGCCTGGGCGGATGGGCAGGGTGTCGAGCCAATTCGCGGCCTTGAAGTTGCTGATTCGTAATGCAGGTCTGGGAAAGATGCAGAAGAGCTGTCGTGTGTGACGAATCTTCGTGTTGCACGTTTTCTTCGGGTTGCGCAGACTTTGCAGCCTGCGCATCCCCCTCAGTTTCTGGTTGCTGTCTGTCCTATCGGCCTTGAGAGCATTCGCTCTCTTTTCGTAAGACCAATAAAAATCGAGGTTCTGACAGGAATCCTCGATGCAACAGAAAACTTTGGCACGAAACCTGTGCCCGACCTTGGGGGGACTACCCATTGAAACTTACATCGTGGAATGTGAACGGCCTGAGAGCAGCGGTCAGAAAAGGCTTCGCAGAAGCAATCTCTGAGATTGCGCCGGATGTGCTGGTTTTGCAGGAGGTTCGCGCGTTTCCAGAGCAGCTTCCGGAGGAGGTGCGACAGCCCCAGGGCTGGCATGTGTACTGGAATCCTGCCGAACGTGCGGGTTATTCCGGAACGGCGGTATGGTCGCGTTATCCACTGGAGCAGGTGACGACTGGGATTGGGAGAGACTGGAAAGACGATGAAGGTCGCGTGGTACAGGTTCGAACCGGAGGATTGACGCTGGCCAGTGTTTATTTGCCATCCGGCTCTTCCAGTCCTGAACGCCAGGCTGTGAAGGATCAGTGGCTGGAGGTATTTCGTCGCTGGGCGGATGGTCGTCGCCGGGTCCGCGGCCCTGTGGTGTTTGGAGGTGATCTGAATATTGCTCACACGGAGCAGGACATTTTTTACGCCAGGGCCAACGAGGAAACTTCGGGTTTCCTGCCCCACGAACGGGAGTGGTTTACCAGTCTGTTGCAGTCGGGCTGGTCAGACGTGACTCGAGAGTATGCTGGTGACTGCGATGGTCCGTATTCATGGTGGTCCAATCGCGGGCGTGCTCGGGAACTGGATCGAGGCTGGCGAATCGACTATTGGCTCTGCAACCAGCGTGCACGGGCGTTGTTTCAGTCAGCAGAGATTCATCGCGAACTGACTCTGGGGATCAGTGATCATGCTCCAGTGAGCATTGAGCTGAAAATCCCTGACTGAATCTGATCAGCTATGGTTGTGATCGGCAGCGGAGATCGGAAATGTGTGGTTGAAGGAAGAGCCTTATGAACTCCTCGACGTCGGCAACCATGCGTTGTGAAACGGTTCGGGTGATCGCCGATTCTGCACCCCGCACCGGGCACATGAATATGGCACTGGATGAGCTGCTGCTGAATCAGTCACTGCAGGGTGACTTTGCCGCGGTGCGAGTTTATCAGTGGGTCAGTCCGACACTGACACTGGGCTACTTCCAGAAGGAACTGCGTGATGCTCCGGAGCCATTGCAGCAGCTTGACTGCGTCCGACGCCTGTCTGGTGGCGGAGCGATTCTGCACGACCGCGAATTGACGTATTCCTGCAGCCTTCCGGCAAGTCATCCAGTCCGCAGGGATCCGTCTCTGTTGTATTCGCTTGTGCATGATCCGCTGATCGAACTGCTCAATTCATGTGGAGCGGAAGTTTGTCTGCGGAGCGACTATCTGGCAGCGCGAGAGCGGATGCATGCATCAGAGAAGGTCTCTGCAGGTACAGAAGTGGAGCCATTTCTGTGTTTCCTGCGTTCCAACGGCAACGACATCGTCTCGTCGTCAGGTATCAAGGTTGTAGGCAGCGCCCAGCGTCGTCGTCGCGGAGCAATTCTGCAGCACGGCAGTATCCTGCTGCAGTCTTCACCGCTGGCGCCGCAGCTGACTGGTCTGCGGGATCTGTTTCCAGATTTCGACACGCAGCGATTGCGGCAGGAGTTACCGCAGGTGATTGCAGATGCCGTCGCATGCAGCAGTGAAATCGGGGATTTCACCGCAGACGAGCTTGCTGCAGCCGAACAGTCGATTGCTGAACAGGACGATTGCAGCCGAGAGAATCAGCAGCTGTGATCAGACCAGCAGGTCCTGCACAACATTTGCCTCTTCCACACCGGTCAGCTTGACGTCCAGTCCCTGAAACTTGTAGGTGAAGCGGCGATGGTCAACACCCAGCTGATGCAGCAGAGTTGCGTGTACGTCGTGCACGGAGACTCGGTTTTCCGCCGCGTGATAGCCGAACTCATCGGTACCGCCATAACTCATGCCAGCCCGGAATCCTCCGCCAGCAAACCACATGGTAAAGCCGGCGATGTGATGGTCGCGGCCATTGCCCTGGGCCATCGGTGTGCGTCCGAATTCTGAGCCAAAGACAATGATGGTATCGTCCAGCATTCCACGCTGTTTCAGGTCTGAGACCAGAGCCGCGGCACCCTGATCAACTTCTCTGGCGGTGCCGGCCGAGTGATCCTTGACGGCACCATGGTGATCCCAGTCGCGGTGATACAGCTGAATGAATCGAACTCCTCGTTCGGCCAGTCGTCTGGCCAGCAGGCAATTGGACGCAAAGGTGCCATCTCCACCTTTGGTGCCGTAGAGATCAAAGATGTGCTGTGGTTCATCACTCACGTTCATCAGGTCCGGGACGCTGGCCTGCATTCGGAAGGCAAGTTCATACTGGCGAATACGGGTACTGATTTCGGGGTCATGCAGTCGCTGTTCAGCGAGCTGATTCAGCTGCTGCACAGAGTTTACGACATCGCGCTGGATGTTCCGGGAAATGCCCGGAGGATTGCCGGCATACAGTACCGGATCACCTGATGCACGGAACTCCACGCCCTGGAACTGTCCCGGCAGAAATCCGGAGTGCCACTGACGTGCAGCGATGGGCTGCTTCTGTCCAAAGCCACCTGTGGAGACCATGACTACAAACCCGGGCAGGCTGTCTGTTGCGGTTCCCAGTCCATAGGTGAGCCATGATCCCATGGCAGGGCGTCCCGACACCATGGTGCCGGTATTCATGAACGTGTGAGCCGGATCATGGTTAATGGCATCTGTATGCAACGACCGCACAATGCACATGTCGTCCGCACATTTTTCACCGAGGTGAGGCCAGATCTCAGCAAACGACTGTCCTGACTTGCCCCACTGCTGAAACTTATGCTGCGGTGCAAAGCACGTCAGTTTTTGCCCCTGAAGCTGCGCAATCTGCTGCCCGCTGGTGACGGACTCCGGCATTGGTTCGCCGTGAAGTTTCTCGAGGGTCGGTTTGTGATCCCAGGTATCGAGGTGAGTCATGCCACCGGCCATGTACAGCCAGATGATTCGTTTTGCGCGTGGAGCAAAATGCGGGAGCCCCGGGATTCCTGAAGACAACGGAGCAGCAGCGGCTTCGGAATTCAGCAGCGATGAAAGCGCCATCGATCCCAGGCCAATTCCGCTGTCACGAAGAAATGACCGTCGTGCAATACTGGCAGGAAGAAGGTTCATAAGGTTGCTTTCTGCAGGGGCGTTCAACAGCCGATCGGCTGGATTTCAGTTTCGAGTCACAACTTCATGCAGGTTCAGAATGGTCCGGGTCACACTGGTCCAGGCAGCAAGTTCGGTGGCCTTGTCCTGGTGCTCCGCCGGAAACGCGCCCACGCTGAGCAGTTCACGGGCAGCGTCTACATTCTCGGCATACTCCCGCCGGTGGTTTTGCAGCAGGTCCAGCAGGATGGCCACTTCGGCTTTGCTTGCAGGGCGAGACAATGCCCTGCGGTAAACCAGATCCAGTTTCTGCCGGTCGTCGGCTGATTCGATTCCCAGCATTTCATCTGCAAGAACGCGTGCCGCTTCCACATACTCGGGGGCATTCATCAGCACCAGTGCCTGAAGCGGGGTATTGGAACGACTGCGTTGAGCGGTGCATTCCTCACGACCGGGGGCATCGAAGGCAAGCAGGGCCGGGTGCAGGTACTGTCGTTGCCAGTGCGTGTAGATTCCTCGGCGATAGAGGCTGCTGCCGGTGTTTGCAGTCCATTCACGTGTGGGGAAGTTGAGGTAAGCCCAGTAGCCGGCAGGCTGATACGGACGGACGCTGGGCCCGCCCACCTCATCAATCAGCAGACCGCTGATGCTCAGTACAGTGTCACGGATGAACTCTGCATCAATGCGGAATCGCCCCTGCCGAGCCAGCCACATATTGTACGGGTCTGCCGCCAGCAGCTGGTCGTCGGCCAGCGAGCTTTGCTGATAGGTTGCCGACAGGACAATCGCACGGATCAGTCTCTGGAAATCCCAGCCTCCAGCCTGAAACTCAGTGGCCAGAAAATCGAGTAATTCGGGGTGTGTTGGCCATTCACCCTGAGCACCCAGATCGTCGAGGCGTCGCGAGAGACCCTCGCCAAACAGCATTTTCCAGACGCGGTTGACAGTCACGCGAGCCGTGAGCGGGTTTTCGTCCGACACAATCCAGTTGGCCAGATCCAGCCTCGTGAGCCGACCCTCTGCTGCAGGCTTCCCGCCGAACACTGCAGGAATGGCCGGCTGCACGACTTCTCCACTGTCATCCATCCAGTTGCCGCGAGGCAGAATTCGAATCATCCGCGGTTCAACCGTTTCGGTAACCAGCGTCAATGTCAGGGAGTTCTGTAACTGGGTGCGTTTGTTCTGCAGGTCGGCTAACTGAGCTCGCACCGGCTGCAGCATCGCTGAGACGGTGCGGTACCAGGTGTGCAGCTGTCGTTGCTGATCCGCTGAACGATCGGCAGCAGAAACCACAAGAATTGCAGCAATCTCATCCGGAGGTGTTGCAGCTCCGGAAACGGGGCGCGGGTTTGTTGCTGCGGAGATCCTGAAGTGGCCGATGTTATGGCCGGGATTGTCGAGATTCTGCTCGAGTGTGATTGCCAGCGACGCACCTTCCGGGAGCGTCAGGTCGGCCGCAGTTTCGAAAACGGCGTAGTGCTGTTTGCCGACCTGTTCCATGATGGCCCAGCCCCAGGTCGGCCCTTTTTCATCTGCGTCAATTGCTGCTGCAACAGCCCATTTGCCATATGGATTGGCTCCTGCTGCCCCGGTCTGCTCGTAGCTGGCCGTTGCATTCTGGAGCGGAACAAGCGTTTGCTCGTCAGGACCCTGAATGCGAACCTGCAGTTCGGAAAGCACAAAGTTCCCGTTTCCGGCTCGGCCGGGGCCCCGTTTCGGCAGGGAATCGTGAGGCAGAACGTCGATCCGGAAAGCCGTCGTACCTGCGGGCAGACTGTCGAAGGTAAGCGTGTAGCTTTCCGTGGCGGGATTCGGTCCACCCGCCAGAACAGAACCATCGTCATTGACTGTCAGCTGCGTGTCACCTCGAGCGACTGCTGATTGGGGTCTGAGCACGTTCCACGGAACCCATGACTTTTCCCATTCCGCCAGTTCCGCCAGCAGGGCAGGGGTGTTTGCATCGTAGCTGGCCTGAAGTTCTGCAATCTGCTGATCGAGTGCGGTCAGCTGCTGTTTCTGTTCAGCAGTGGGAACACGAATGCTGGGGCCCCAGCGGTCTGCCGGTCCGCCACCGGAATACAGTCCTTTTTCCCGGATGTCTGCGAAGAATGCTTCAAAGCGATAGAAGTCCTGGGTTGTGAGCGGGTCAAACTTATGATCATGACATTCCGCACAACCGAGGGTGATGCCGAGCCATGTTCCGGAGGCATTACGGACACGTTCGGCAATGTACTTTGCGAGGTATTCCTTCGGCTGAACACCTCCCTCGGCACTCATCATCCCAAGACGGTTGTAACCGGACGCAATCAGCAGCTGCTGGTCGGCGTCCGGCATCAGATCCCCCGCAAGCTGCTCCCGCGTGAACTGATCAAATCGCTTGTTGCTGTTGAATGATTCAATGACATAATCGCGGAAGGGTGAGATGCTGACTTCCTGGTCACCGTGGTACCCGACGCTGTCCGCATAGCGAACAAGATCCAGCCACCAGACGGCCATGCGTTCGCCAAACTGAGGAGATTGCAGCATCCTGTCCACTGCCTGTTCCCATGCCTGCGGTGAAGGGTCAGCAGCGAATGCAGCAGCGTCTTCGGCGTCGGGAGGCAGCCCGGTGAGGTCAAGGCTGAGTCGCCGATAGAGGGTGATCGGATCAGCAGGTGCAGCCTCTTTCAGACCGTGGGCTTCCCGCTGCTGCTGCACAAGCAGATCGATTACTGCCGCTGCTGCCTGAGGTCCGGCATCAGGTCCAGTCTGTCGTTCGCGATTCACGGGCAAAAACGACCAGTGTCCCTGGAATTCTCCACCCTGCTGGATCCACTGACGCAGCAGCGCCGCCTGTTCGCTGGTCAGCGATTTGCCGGAATCCGGGGGTGGCATAACAGTGTCCGGATCAGCGGATTCCACTCGTTGAATCAGCAGGCTTCCAGCGGGGTCGCCGGGCACAACGACTGCTTGTTCTTTGTTCAGCAGACCGTCTTTGGTGTCGAGACGGAGTTCTGCCTCGCGGTGGTTCTGATCCGGGCCATGGCAGAAGTAGCAGTTATCCGAGAGGATCGGACGGATGTCGCGGTTGAACTCAATTCTCTGAGCTGTGCCGTCCTGCGCTGCTGCCGTTGCGGCGACCAGGAGAAGTATCGGAAACAAACGAGCTGCCTGAGAAACCATGCGATTACTCCGGTTTGGCTGATGTTGGCAGTCTTCAGTGAAAAGCAGTGCGGTTGGATGAAATCCGGATTTCACTTACGCAGCTGTACAGGAAGGCAGGACCTGAGGAAGGTTTTTTGTTTCTGCGGGGACGTGCCCCGGGGCGAGCAAATGCTGACTGCGTAAAGCCGTTGGTGGCTTCAGCGGACCCCGCAGATTGTGAGGCAGTCGTGCTGTTTTGTCCAGAATCAATGGCGGCCGGTGGTCACTTTGAGCGACGAAGGATTCCCTTCTGCAGATCTTCCACAACTCGAGCCAGAACAGTGGGGTCGCCGGATTGAATGATGTGATCGATTCTGGTCTGCGGTACCTGCATTCGAGTCAGCAGCTCTGCGGCTGTTTCCCAGAGTTTTTTTTGTTTTGCCGGAGGCGCGAGATAAAGGTTGGTGACCAGTTCCGCCAGACGCTGCTCGTCAATCTGTTCGCGATTGTCGTAGTAACGCTGAATGACTTTTTGCTGATACCGTGAATATTCGCGTTCTGCCATTGGTCCGTCCGTGTTTGTGATAATTCAGAGTTCGCAGCCATGGCGTTGTGTCGCGCTGCCCGCGAACGCAGTTTCGGAGTTGCCACGACGAGCAGGATATCTGTTCCCGGGAGTATTACCAGGCGGATCCCGTCTGTTGCGTTGAGCGGATACTGCTGCCTCAGACGAAGCCATGTCTGACATCGGCATTCCGGCGGCCAGGCTGCATTTGTTTCGGTGCATCAATCGACAGGCAGTCCGCGATCCATGCGGATTCTGCGGACGTCGGCGAGCACCTGTTCGACCACGGCTGAATTCTGAGCAATGCGGATGTACTGCGTGAAATTGACCAGCAGATTCACCAGCCAGGTCACAATGGCGGCGGTGAAGTGCAGCATTGAGTCTGAGATTCCGGTGGTTGATGCGAGCGACACTGCAGTTGCCGGGTCTGCAACCGCTCCCAGACAGCCGGTGAGCATCACCATCGCAAACACCAGCAGAATCCCCGGGAGCATTCCGTACTTGAGCTTCTTACTGGCGTGGTAGTAGTCATTTCCGAGGCTGTAGGCGTTGCTGGTTTCCTCAAGCCAGCGGCCCGTACCCATGAAATATGTAAAGAGCAGGGCGTGAACCAGAGTGACGCTGGTCAGTGCCGCGAGTCCGATGAGCATATGGGTGCCAATTCTGGCATTCACTGCCGGATCCACACCTCCGTTGGCCAGCGGATCACCAACCTGCAGCCCCAGAGTGAACGCAGCGATGACACAGATATTGGCGAGTACCGCGAGTGTCAGAAAGATCCGCTTCACCTGATTCCCTTTGTCCGTGGCGCGGGCTGAGGGCGTGCCTGCCGCGTCGATTTTCGTTGCCTTGCCATTATTTCCCAATCGCAACGGAAAACGAGATGCGGCTCTGGCAGCAGTCGCAGTTTCCCGTTTCCGAACAAAAAAAGGCCGGCTCGCTGCGGCACAGCGAGCTGACCTTGTGTGGGGATCAACCGGGGGCGATCTCGGACTTGCCGAGGCTGACTTACTCCAGCAGTTCCATTCGGGTTCTCTGACGCACTGTCTGATCAAACTGGGAGACTTTCATTTTCATGGTCAGATCGAGGTCCGAGCGAACCACTCGCCCCCGTTCTGTATCGAACAGAATCCGACCGGTTCCCTCAGAAGACGTCAGCGAAATCGTCTGGGGAGATTCTTCATTGGCAGTGATGCTGAGGCTGGGGAGAACCTCGATGACAGCGTGTCCAGTTTCCGGGTCACGTCCTCGATATGTCAGTTTTGAACCGATATTCATGGTTCCGAACTGGACATCCACTTTCTGATTACTCTCCCACGAATCATCCGTGCTGACCGGTGTGTCGGGAAATGTGACTGCTGATTGCGTCATCATCTGACGCAGTGTCTGTTCATTGACGACACCGGTGGCAGGAAGTGTCCTGAGGATTGCATCCGGAACCTGCACCGCCCCGATGGTTCCGTTGTTCTTCATGGTGACCTTGAAGGGCTGGTCGATCACTTTTCCGAACACATCTGAAATTGAACGAGCGACTCCTGATTCGGCCGGATTCGTATCCTGTGAATCAAACTGGAAGTTGCCGGTAATCCCACCATCCGAGGAGAGCTGAACCCGCTTGATGATCTGGTCCATGCTGGATTCGGTGCTGGTGACATCGTTGATGTTCCAGACCAGGGTCATGACCTGATTCAGCTTCATGTTCTGACGCTGACCGGCCAGGGAGACCTGCATTTCCGTACCCTGAGTGATCGTGTAGTTGAGCGATTCACCGGCGGTCAGTTTCCATGCGAGGATTCCCTGAGCACAGACGACCGGTGTGGCGACAGCCAGAGCAGCAAGCAGAGTCAGACACTGCAGAAATCGGGGTTTCATGAATTCAGTCTCCATCCGGACAATTGGCGGTACTGCAGACGGATTCTGGAAGGAAATCCGAGTGTTGCTGCAGCCTTGTGCATGTGAGAATAGCAAACCCGGCAAAATTGGCAGAAGAGCGATTCGGGCGAGAGTGGCTGTTTTTTTGCATTCGTCGCAGTTCCGGGAGCCCTGAGTGGCGGCTGCCGCGGAAAAACACGGGCAGATCAGCGCGGAAGTTTCACCATCCCGGGGACTTCCCATTCGGGGGCGGAATAGTGCAGACGCAGCAGATTGATGGCCGTACGTGCCGCGCGCTGCCTGAAAATCCGCAGGTTTCCGGACATGCTCACATCAACAAAGCGGATCAGATCCGGAGTTGCAACGGCGATCTGACCGCGTCGCAGCATGACGCCGGACTCCTGCTGCTGGTCACAGCAGCCGGATGAGAGCAGAATTCCACCGAGCGAACGTGCGGAGAAAATTCGGTCGCAGCTGCTGACCACCTGCTTCTTCCAGTCTGCGAACGGGTCATTGTCCGCAGTCGAGTCCGCCTTATTCCAGTCTGAGTCCGTCAGCAGCGCAGCCTGCTCCAGAACAGTGCTGCTGCGGTGATCTGCAGAAAACCACATGCCGATCTGCCCGCCAGTGGTTGTGCCTTCCAGAACGGAGATCTGCAGCCTTCGATCATGCAGCTGCTGCAACAGCACTTCATGCAGTTCAATGTCGCCATCGCCGTAGACCGCAGCACCGAGCCGGTCTCGAATTTCAGCTGCAGTTCGCTGAAACATCTGCTCCGCAGTTTCGGCATCGGCTGATCGCGATGAGACCCAGAGAGAAATGACCGCTTCACTGGCAGTGATTCCAACTTCCGGATTACGACCTCGAGCGGTCAGGTCACCGAGTCTTTGTTCGGCTTCTGATTCCCCGAAGCCGAAGCTGCGGAGCACTCCGCGCACAAGCCTTGCTGAACTGGCGGGCAGTTGCGGCAGGACCTGTTCCTGAAACATGACGCGCATTTCTGCCGGGACTCCGGGCAGCGCTGCAATCAGACAGGGGTGTGCATGGTCTGTCCGAGGAATCCGCATCAGGATTCCGGGGGCTGTTCCACAGCTGTTGAACAGAGATTCGGATTCACGCGGGCGATCCGCCTGCCGCAGATTGCTTTCGGGCATACTCCGTCCGCGCGCAGCAAACAGATCCCGAATCTGCTGGAGTGATACGGGATCGCGTTCGAGCGGACTGGCAAAGGCCTGCGCCAGAGCGTCGCGAGTGAGATCATCCAGTGTGGGGCCGAGCCCACCGGTGATCAGAAGCAGATCGGACCGTTGCGGTGCAGCGCTGATTTCGGCAACGATTGCATCGAGTTCGTCAGCGAGGGTTGTGTGACGGACCACTGTCCAGCCCAGTGCCTCAAGTTCCCGGCTGAGCCACTGACTGTTGGTATCCAGCCTTGAGCCACAGGTCAGTTCAGAACCAATGGCCAGTATCTCTGCTCTCACAAGCCTATTCCCATTCAATCGTCGCGGGGGGTTTGGAGCTGACATCGTAGACCACCCGATTGATGCCGCGGACAGAATTAATGATGCGGCTGGAAATGCTGCCGAGGATTTCCGGAGGAAAATGGAACCAGTCGGCAGTCATGAAATCTTCTGTCTCGATGGCTCGAATTGCTGCGACATATTCGTAGGTGCGGTCGTCACCCATGACGCCCACTGTCTGTACCGGCAGCAGCACCACAAACGCCTGCTGAATTCGTCGATAAAGCTGATGTCGATGAAGTTCCTCAATCAGGATGGCATCCGCTTCCCGCAGAATTTTCAGACGATCTTCGGCAACTTCGCCCGGGCAGCGTACGGCAAGTCCGGGCCCCGGGAACGGGTGTCGCCAGACCATTTTTTCGGGCAGCCCCAGCTGTTCGCCCATGCGTCGCACTTCGTCCTTGAACAGATCCCGCAGTGGTTCAATCAGTTCGAAGCCAAGCTCTTCGGGCAGGCCTCCGACGTTGTGATGGAACTTGATTGTTGCCGCGGGACCATCCGGATTGGCGCCACTCTCAATGACATCGGGGTAGAGAGTACCCTGAGCAAGAAAGACCGCATCGGGAATGGACTCTGCTTCCTTGCGGAACACCTCGATGAAGACCCGCCCGATAATGCGGCGTTTCTCCTGAGGATCGGTGACCCCGGCAAGTTCTTCGAGGAACTGGCTGGACGCATCCACGACGCGGAGGTCGGTCTGGAAGTGATTCGTAAACTGTTCTTCAACTTCTTCGCGTTCGCCTTTCCGGAGCAGCCCGTTGTCCACAAAGATGCAGGACAGCTGGTCTCCAATCGACTCGGAAATCAATGCTGCGACCACGGACGAGTCAACGCCACCCGAGAGGCCGCAGACAACGCGGCGATTTCCCACACGTTCCCGAATGTGCTGTTTCTGGTATTCAATCAGGGAGTTGATTTCCCAGGAGCCGGAGCAGCCGCAGATATTGCGAACAAAATTCCCCAGCAGTTGTCCGCCGAATTCCGTGTGTGTGACTTCCGGATGAAACTGCAGGCCGTAGATGGGGCGAGAGTTGTGCTGTACGGCAGCATTGGGGCAGGTTGCGGTTGAGGCAATGGGGCGGAAATCACCCGTCAGTGCTTCCACCTGATCTCCGTGACTCATCCAGGCCGTAAAGGTTTCCGGCAGACCGGCGAACAGCAGTTGAGCAGAATCCTGAGCCGTGTGTGTGCATGGTGCGCGACCGAACTCACGCGACTCCGCCGGCAGAATACGGCTGCCGAGGGTGTGGCAGGTGATCTGCATCCCGTAGCAGATGCCGAGGACAGGGATCCCCAGATCCAGAATCTGAGGGTCGATTTTCGGAGCACCATCGGCATAAACACTGGCTGGCCCGCCGGAGAAGATCAATCCCCGCGGATTCAGTTCCCGGATCCGGTCGGCGTCCAGATCGTGACGGACAATCTGGCAGAAGACATTCTGATCGCGGACACGACGAGCAATCAGCTGGGCGGTCTGCGAACCGAAATCGAGCACCAGAACAAGTTCGCTGGAGGCGGCGGGGCCAAAGCTGGAGAACGCTGAGCCTGACATGGGAGTATGGTTCATAATTAAAGATACTGAGTCGGTGCCTGCGGGTAGGCTGCCGGCAGCCGGGGAAAAACTCACCAGGCTAACACAGATTGAGCGGAGGCAACAGTCCGCGACAAGTGGGCGGGGGGCGGCGGGCAGATTTTCCCGGACTGGCAATTCCCCTGAGCAGACCATCCCGATCCCGTGTTTTCTGGCTCGTCGTCACTGCTGTCAGTGGCTAAGATCATCGTCTGCGTCAATTTGTTGCTTCCTACTCAAAAACCGCAGGTTTCGGATGCAGGCATCACAACTGCGACCAGATCGGCTTCCGCTGCCGCCTGAAATTACTCGCCTGCTGGCTCGAATTCGCCTTGGCATCCGTCAGCGTGCGTTCGCATCCGGACTGCTGATTCTGATCAGTGGCTGCTGTCTGTTTTTCTGGGGTACGCTGCTGCTCGACAGCGGCTGGTTCTGGCTGCAGACTCTGGAACTTCCCGTGGGACTCCGCCGACTCCTGCTGTTGCTGGTCAGTGGCTGGGCTGGCCTGATTTTTGTGCGTCGCTGTCTGGCGCCGCTGTTCAGACGACTTTCGCAACTGGATCTGGCATTGCTGGTGGAGCGGCGTTTCCCGGCGTTTGAGGATCGCCTTGTGCTGGCGGTGGAAACGAGCGCAGCCACCGCAGTTCAGACGGACCAGCAGGGGGCGTCGATGCTGCAGCGATCTGTGTCCCGCGCCGAGGAGCTGGCAGCGTCGATTCAGCACACTGATGTCTTTGACATGGTTCCGCTGCGGCGTGCTGGCAGAGTCTCCGGGGGGCTGCTGTTTTCGCTGCTGCTGCCACTGCTGGTCAATCCACAGATTCACGATCAGTGGTGGCGAGCATTTGTGACCTGTCAGCCGGTCTACCGGCAGCGGACAACTGCAGTGGATCTGTATGCGATTGCCGAACCGGGCAGCCGCCGCGTGGCTTTTGCGGGGCAGACGGCGCTGCAGTATTCCCATCCCGGATCTGCAGATCTTGAACTGGAATTCGTGATCCCGGAAGGCGGACCACAGCCCGGTGCTGAATGGATTGTTCCGGAACGAATTCGTGTGGACGTTCTGCGCGCGGACGGTTCCCGCAGTCGAGCCTGGGTGTCCGGTTCCGGATCACGCAGTTTTCGATTCGTAATCACGCAGCTGCGTGAACCTGTTGATATTGAAGTGCTGGCGGGAGATTTCCGAAGTACCACGCCGTGGCATGTTGAGATTGTCGATGCACCCGGGCTGGATGCGATTCAGATCGAATGTGACTACCCGGACTATACCGGCTGGAATCTGGAACGAGAGCGACTGCTCAACATCACCGGCAGTGAAGTGTCGCTGCCGGAAGGGACCACGATGCGGATTTCGGCTCTGGCGGCCAAGCCATTGCAGGCTGCCAGAATTGTGACCGACCGCTTTGAGATTCGGGGAGACACACAGGGCACCGAGATCACGTTTCGCGACGGGCAGACACAGTCGCTGTCGGGATTGCCGCTGATTGCGGCAGACCAGCGCACGATCGGGCTTGAACTGCGACTGGCTGTTTCTGCGTTGACGCAGGAAGCCGAGGCAGAAGGTCGGGATCCTGCCAGTCTGCCACTGGCCATTCCCTCCAACACGAGTCTGCGTTTCTTTCTGCACGACATGGATGACGTGATGACAGTGAGTCCATCGATTCTGCAGGTGACTGGTGTTCCGGACCAGCCACCCGTGGTGGTGGCACAGATGACAGACATCGGCAATAGCGTGACTCGTCGAGCAAGGATTCCGATCGCAGGACGTATCCGCGATGACTATGGCATCCAGTCAGCCGGACTGGAGTTTCGGGTTGACGACGAAACGAACTGGCGACCTCGGCCCTTTCGGGGACTGCTGCAACAGGGAAGTCCGGAATACGTCCTGCAACGCAGTAACGACGAACCATGGGAGATCTTTGATCTGGAACCGCTGGGTCTGACGGAGGGACAGTCAGTGACGCTGACCGTGCTGGCCAGTGATGCCAATCCCACTCCGGCTCCAGGGATTACTCGCAGTTCCCCCATGCCATTCCGGATCGTCAGCGACGACGAACTGCTGTCCCTGTTATACACGCGGGAAATTGCGCTGCGATCGCGATTTGAAGAAGTAATTGCTCAGCTGGGAGAGATTCTGCAGGATCTTGAATTTCAGGATCCGCTGGCAGGTCGTGCGGACATGGCGGGGGATGCCGCTGACGAGGCAGACATTCAGAGCGTCACATCCTGCAGTTCACGGTCCTCAAACAATCTGCGACGTCAGGCGAATGAACTGAACGCTCTGGTGCTGGCATTTCAGGAGATCATGCGGCAGCTGATCAATAATGCCATTCCATTGCACAATGCGGAGTCGATGCAGGCTGGGATCATTGACCCGTTGCAGAACGCGATCGCGAGGGAACTGCCCGCCGCTGATCTGGCTCTGGCAGCTCTGCTGGTGGCTGCGGAAACACGTGAACCACTCACCGAACCGCTGCAGAATTCTCAGCGACAGCTGCGCAGCCTGATCGGTGCTCTGAGCTCAATACTGGAAAATGTTCGCGATCTTGCCGAATTTCACGAAGCACTTCGCGACCTGCGGCAGTTGTCAGAAGATCAGCGAAAGATTCTCGAACAGACGCGACAGCTGCAGAAGAAACAGTTGTTCGATGACCTGTTGAAATAGTGCCGCAGACTCACGGGAGAGTTCTGATGAACAAAGATGGCCGTTTTTTTCTGCTGGCGTCTGTAATGTTCTGCACTGTCGCTGCGATGGGCGGTTCGGCTGCATTTACTGATGAGACTCCGCAGGCAGATCCGGGCGGGGGGCAACTGAAGAACGAACAGATCTCGATCAGCGGCAGATACGCTCGATTTGAACGCATGCTGACGCAGATGGCGGACATTCTGGCCCGACAGGATCCGGAGCGAGCCGATTTGCTCCGCAGAGCTCTCGGCCAGGGACGCGAAGATCTGCTGCGGGAAAAGATTGAGCAGGCGGTGGCGCTGATCGGCGACGGGGATCTGGGGGCAGCTTCTGAAAAGCAGCAGGAAATCGTGGACAGCCTGCAGGCGCTGCTGAGTCTGATGCAGAGCGAAGATCGTCGCAGCAGCGTGGAGAAGGAACGCGAACGACTTAACGACGTGCTGCGAGATGTTCGCCGCGTGATGGAACGGCAGAAGGCAGCTCGAATTGCAACCCAGCTTTCACCGGCACCGGCAGAGGCTGCTCCGGGACAGCAGCAGGCACTTGATGAAGCAGACAAACTGCTGGACAGGATTGATTCCCACGATGCAGAGAAAAACGCAGCGGAGCAGTCCGGGGAGAAAAACGCTGCCGGGCAGGGGGAACAGTCTGCTGAGAACAACAGCAATGGCGATCAGAAATCCGGTGGTGAAGACAGCTCCGAGGATCCGCAGCAGCCTGCCGACCCGGATGGTCCCACCGACGACGGGAGACCAGCTGAGGAACGCGGAGACGGTTCTGAGAATGAACCAGACTCTGAGAAGCCCTCAGGGGAAAACGGACAGCCGCAGCAAGGGGGAGCACAGGACAGCCAGTCACAAAGTGGCCAGCAGCAGAATGGCCAGCAGCAGAATGGCCAGCAGACACCGGGGCGTCAGCAGCTGGAACAGGCTCAGCAGCAGATGCAGCAGGCGCTTGAGGCACTGCAACAGCAGCAGCGTGAGCAGGCACTGAAGAACGAAGATCAGGCGCTCAGAGAACTGCGAGCTGCGGAGGAGCGACTGGAAGAAGAACTGCGGCAGCTGCGAGAAGAAGAAAAGGAAATGATTCTGGCGTCGCTCGAAGCACGCTTTCAGAGACTGTTGATTGTGCAGACGCAGATCCATGAAAGTACCGTCAGTCTGGCAGAGGTTCCAAAGACGGAGTGGCTGGATCTGTCCTTCGCACGCTGTCGCGAACTGGCACAGGAGCAGACCGAACTGGGCCGAGAGTGCACTGGTACGGTACTCCTGTTACGTGAGGACGGCACATCGAGCGCTATTCTTCTTGCTGTGGAAGACATCGAAGCAGACATGAATTCTGTTGCAGAATGGCTACGTGAATCTGATGTTTCAGAACTGACACAGTCGGTGCAGCAGGACATCATCGATGCTCTGAAACAACTGATTGAAATCATGCAGAAAGAACTGCAGGAGCAGCAGGAACAGCAACAGCAGGAACAACAGCAGCAGCAGGGACAGCAAGGGCAGCAGTCGCCGCTTGTGGAGCTGATTGCTGAAATACGTGTGCTCAGAAATCTGCAGGTTCAGGTAAATAACCGTACGGAGCGAGTCGATCTGCTGCTGCAGAATGCGGCAAAAGAGCGGATCGACGACCTGCGGCGTCAGGTGCAGCAACTCAGCGAGCGGCAACAGAAACTTCTGCAGGCTGCTCAGGAACTGCAGCAACGCGCTGAATCGCAGTGACCGAACAGGTGCAGACAGAATCAGGATTCCAGGAAACGCCGGAAGTGCTGCTGCCCTTCCGGGTAACACTGCGTCTTGTGGACGTGTGTTGCCCAATTGAGTGATTGGGAGTTTTCTCTGGACTGGGCTTTCTGGGAGGTCTTTTTGCTGGGGTGACTCAGTGAAAACGCTGAGATACGTTGAATCAGGTCTTGTCGCCGGGAATAAATATTGACAATTCGTTAAGCTGCCTCAACAATTCGCGAGCGAATGGATTCGCTATCAAACCCCGGATGGAATTCCGGGTCTTGAACAGCCTGAAGTAGTTCTGGCACCCAGCGTTGAAGCCCGGCATTATGGCCGCTCTGAAGCTTCCGCGGTGTTGATCCTCAGTGCACTCTCCAGGGATGGAACAGAACAAACATTTCTGCCTTTTCCTCACTGGAGTAGCTGCATGCTGGCGCCGTTTTCCGATGTTGATTCCGGACTCGATACCCTGTCTGACATTGAAGGTTTTGAGTTTCTCAACGATCTGGATGCAGGGTTTGAAGAAGAGCTGAAATCGCTTGGGGTGGACCCATCAGCTCCGACAGCTGCCAAACCTGGTTCCGAAGAAAAAGTGATGATGCTGGCTGCTCGCTATGCAGCTGGTCTGCCGCTCTGGCACAACGACGACTGCTACGATCACGGGCCGGGCAGCGTTGGAAACCTGTTCGTCGAAGATCAGCTGGGTGAAGAAAGCTCAGAAGTCTTCGAGGCAGTATGACCCGGAACTCTGACACGGTCTGTAGATCGTGGCCGACGAATGACGCATGATCAACATGATTGAACGCCGTACCTTGTGTACGGCGTTTTTTTTTTTGCGAGGCGGCGAGCCTGAACATCGACGCCAGGCCAACCCTGCTGTTCCTGCCAGTCTGTCAGAGGCTGCTGTTTTCTGGTACCAGCTGTTTTCTGCTGGCGGCTGCGTGAATCATTCGGAGCGGCGAATGAGCGTACTGAGCCGAATGTCGACTGGCGTAATGGCCTCGGCTGCCAGTCATGCGAGGGCGGATCTGCCTTGCTGACTGACTTTTGTAGAAATCCATCTGCGGGACAGTGACGGCTGGAATCAGAGCTCTGGAATCAGTGCGATCAGTGGTGCTCCGAGATTTCCGCAGGTGGATGCTGCTGTTATGAATGTCAGTCCGTCTCGGCCTGATCCACAACTCAGCGTTTTGGATTGTCCCTTGAACCGGCGCCTGAGAGTGATCGCTGATAGGCTTCGAATGCTTCTCGATACTTCGACGGGGGAACAGAGTTCCGCAGGGTGGTATCTGTGCGGTCCCGGTCGCGATCAGAGTTTCCTATTCGAGTGGAACCACTGGACTGCAGATCAAGGCTGCGAAGCATCTCGTTGAAAGACTTTTGTGAGAGGGACAGTTCTTTCTGTTTTGCGGCGTTTTCTTCGCGTTCCAGCAGGCGTTGCTGCATCCGTTCTGTGAATTCCAGCAATTGTTCTTCCGTCCAGCCCAGCTGGTCCAGCAGTTCCCGGTTGACCTGACCGCGATCGAGATCCTGACGCAGGCGGCGTAGTGCGAGGTTTGCTGCACGTGCTGCTCGATCAACTTCCTGCGGATCCGGTCCGTCTAACTGAGCGGGCTTACTGGCGTCAGCTGCACTGCCGACACCAGCTTCTGCTTCGACGTCCGCAGCGGCCGGTGCTCCGCCCGCGTTCTGACCCGGTTGTCGTTTGCCAGGTTCACTCTGGTCCTGTGTGGAATCATCCATTTCTGCGCTGCTGGCCTGGCCACCACCTGTATGCACACCGCCTAGCGCTCCGGGTTTGCCGGTCGGGCCCTGACCACCATTTCCGGACTGTTGTCCGCTGCCACCTTTGCCGCCCTGCTGACCTTCGCCACCTTTCTGAGCAGCACCCTGCTGCTGTCCACCGGACTGATTCTGACCGCCTTCGGCTTGCTGTTGGCCGGGCTGCCTGCCGGATTTCTGTTTTCCCTGCTGACCAGACTGAGCGGCAGCATTGTCATCAGCGGAGTCACTTGCATCATCTGCAGCGGACTGATCCTGACCGCCTGCGGGTGACCCTTGTGACGGAGCAGAATCGGAACCGGGTTTGTTCATCCCGTCATTCTGGTCTGCGGAAGGCTGATCTGACTGAGAGTCAGACGAGGATTCAGCGGCATTGTCGAGCGGTTTCCTGCCATTGCGGGAGGTTGATCCGTTCTCAGAGTTACCGGACTCAGTCTGCTGAGACTGTGATTTGTTGTCGGACGCTGACCCGTTGGCGGTGTTTTCAGCTCCCGCATTTTCGCCAGTAGAACCCTGTGATTGTGACGCAGAGTCTGCTGCACCTGATTTGTTCGGTTGATTGCCGGATTTACTTCCGGAGGATTCTCCGGCAGACGATTTGCCACTGCCTGCTGCACCACCACTGTTACCGTCTGCAGATCCGGACGGCATTCCCTGGCCTGTGCCATTCTGGCTTTGTGACTGCGATCCGGCGGATGAATCCCCGGCTTCTCCGGAGCTGGTTTCGCTGTTGCCGGAGGAAGCATCGCCCTGCGCAGCGGGTGAGGTGTTCTGCTGCTGCTGGTTACCTGATGATCCGTCACCGCTTTTGTTGTCGGACATGTTTGCTTTGTTGTCGCCAGTCGAGTTGCTCTCGGTTGACTGCTGCGCATCCGAAGCACCATCCTCTGGCATTGGCTTCCTGTTGTCAGTCCCCTGTTCGCCTGTAGCGCCCGGTTCGGGTTTCTGCTGTTCACCGACAGGTTCGGGACTGCTTTCGTGTGGGGTCTGTTGCTGTCCATCGGGTGTCGAATTCGAGTCGGGCTGCTGTGCTGCAGTATCGGAAGAGTTCTGCTCAGTCCTGCTTTCTGATGCGTCGGGGTCAGCGCTGGTCGGGTCCGGTCGGGACGGCATCTGGTCAGGGTTGTCATCTGCGGCGGTGGCTGCCGGCCGCTGGCTGCGATTCTGTTCTGAGTCGGAGGGATTCTCTGTGTCTGGAGCCTGAAGGCTGCTTTCACCAGTCTGATTGCCGGAGTCGGGTCGGGTCTGGCTGGAATCCTGAGCCCCGTCGGAATTCGTCGGTTGCTGCTTGTCGGCTGGATTACTGAGGTCATTCAGCTCGTCGTTTTTTCGGAGCTGATTAATGAGTTCCTGGAGTGCTTCATCATCAGATGCGGGGGACCGTTCCTGCTCAGATGTCGCGACTCCGGATTGTTCCGATGTCTGGTCACCGGACTGATTTCCGTCAGTCCGTTCGGTGTCTGACTCTGAGGCATTCTGTGATCGGGGCTGCTGGTTCCCATTACCTGCCGGCTGTCCGGTTTTGTTGCCGTCAGCACTGTCAGGATTGCTGTTACCGGTGCCATTTGCATCGCTTGTCTGCTGGGGGTTCTCTGCCGGATCTGTCTGCTGTGGTTGCTGCGGGGTCGGTTCTGCTGACGTACCTGGTTCGGGAGTGCCGGACGGTTCTGTCCCATTTTCCCGGGAACGCATCATGTTCTGCTGAATCTCGCGATCCTGCCGCAGCTGCTCCTGCACCTGTTCCGGGGCCGCGTTTTGTTGGATCTGCAGCCGAATTTCACTGCTGCGTGAGGCATTGCCCAGCGGTGGATGATTATCCCTTGCTTCGACGTAGCAGGTCACAACGTCACCTGGCTGAACACGCAGCAGATCGATGTGCAGTTCGTGAGTGCCGGACCATTTCTGCAACGGACCGGCAGTTGCCGTATCCATCAGAAACTCGGTTGGCAGGGGCGGCTGTCCATTGATTGTGCAGTGCAGGGTGACGTTGCGGAGCAGGAAGTCCGGGTCTTCGGCTTCGATCAGCAGCGGAATGACGGCATTTCGTGGGACATCAAGGTCACCGGTGGGATCAAGCAGACGCACAACGGGGGGTTGATCACGGCGGACTTCTACGGGGTAGACTGCAGGATCTGGATTCTGAGCTCCTTCTGCGTCAGTGACCTGAATCCTGCAATAACGCGGGAAGGACCCGTCGGACCGTGCCGACAATGTCCATTCGCAACGCAGATTGAGGTCGTCGATGCTGCAGCGAATTTCCTCCGATTTTCCGGAGAACTGCGGATCATCCGACAGTTGCAGCACAGCACTGCTGAGCGGGACTGTGGCTGTTGCTTCCAGCGTCACCTGGGAATCTTCCCACGTGCTGATCGCCTGATCCGTGGAGGAATGATCGGGGAGCTGCATGTAGGACGGGTACTTGTAGCGGACGCGTGTCAGTGCCGCTGAGGGTGGCTGAATCACATTGACCGAATATGTCTGACTGACTGCATCGCCCGCGCGAACGTAGTAGGTAAGGTTCTGGCGGATCCCGCGATTGTCTGCACCGGTCAATTCTGCCGTGAAGCGATATTCATCGTCGCCCGCCTGCAGAGTAAGCGGTTCATCGACAAAGCGGCGGTCGGTGGTGGTGTAGAACACCTGGACTTCAGCGGGAAGGGTCCCTGACAGATCCGTCTGAAACTGCAGCCATGATCCTGCGGTAATTGTCGTATTGCCAGGGAGAACCGATTCCAGGCGGGTCCGGGTGGCCACGTCGACGCCAGCCAGAGACAGCGGCCTGAGAATGCTGATACTTTTCGGGCTGAACACCGCATACAGGCACATCAGCAGTGTGATGACAAACAACGCCATGCTGCCTCGAAGCAGCCATGTGCGATCAATCACTTCATCCAGATGAATCTGATTCAGCCCCGCTGCAGCACGATTGGCCAGAGTACGGCGTACGGAAGCTGTGGGCTGGTGGCGTGAATTCCGGAGGTCGATCAGGGTCAGCAGACTTCCACGCGATGATTCGATGCCATGTTCCAGCATCTGTGCGGCAAAGAGCGGATTAATGGCCGAATTCATCCGGCGAAATACAAATCGATAGATGAGTACGGCACAGCAGGAAAGTACAGCCAGCAGCATGACGGCTCGTGTTACCGGCCGGAAACCACCTTCGATCACCCAGTGATCCAGCAGCGTGAAGACGAGCACATAACCGACAAGCAGCAGGCCCGACAGAACGAGCGCACTGAGAATATCTGTGGTCTGGATCCGACTTTGTGCACGCTGCAGCTGATGCTGGATGAATTCATCCGGCTGGACAAAGCGAGAGGATTCGGTTGATTCCTGAGTGATAGACACGAGAGCACCTTTGCGGAGATGTGCGGGAACTGGCATCTGAAGGCAGCGACGCCTGTTTCTGGCGGGCTGCAGTTGAAGAAATCTGCCGACCTCATTGTATCGGCTCCGGGGCTGCTGGCAGAGTCAAAACAACAGTGTCAGACGGATCAGGCAGGGTTTACGGTTTTTTCCGATTGATGATTCATTTGCTGAACCGTGCAGTTACTGTTCGTGGAGAACGCCGACCGATATACTCAGCGACGCCGCAGCGAGGTAAAGAGTTCCCGCGTGGGCTGGTCATTTCGGGGCATTATTTCAGGAAAAACCATGAACATGGATTCGGGTCGTGGAGGGTGGGCCACATCATTGCGGCTGCTTTTTCTGATCTGCTGCCTGATCGGGTCGGCTGCCGCCGGAGATCTGGTGAGTGACCTGCAGCCGGTTCTGGAGATCGTTGGTGGTCGCAGTGAACGCTGGCAGTTGCTGGCTGAAGCTGATGTTCCGATTGACGGGCGTCAGCAGACGATCACTGCCGAGTTAATTCGCACTGGCGACGACGAATTCGAGTTAGCCCTTGAGCACGCGGAATATGCAATTCGAATCAGCCGCAGAGCGGAGACAACGCTGGTTCAGACGCCGTTGCACAAGACAGCCTACGTGGGACATGGTGAGGTTGCTCCTGCCAGCAGTCTGGCCCCTGCAGGTGTGCTGCAGCGACTTGTTTCTGCCGATTCCAGGGCGTTTCCCTTCCTTTCACTGGCGACAGCGACGGGACCTGCCGGAGCAGAGAATCTGCTGCAGAGTCTGCTCCAGAACAGCGGACTGGCCACACAGGTGGGTGACAACGCCTGGAAAATCGGCGATGTACGGCTCACTGTAGATTCGCCGGGACACTACGTGGTGGTTGCCGATCAGGTCACAGTTCGTCTGCAGGTTCGTTCCGGTCCGCAGGTGCAATCGCTGCAGCCGCTGACGGAAATCAGCGATGCGGTGCAGCTGTCGCGTGAGGAAATCGAGGATACTCTGCTGTCCGGAGTGCGGCGGGCGACAGAGATTCTGCTCCCCGGTCCCACCCTGCTGAATCCTCAGCAGAAATCGGCCGAGGTCGAGCATGGTCGTCTGGTCTGGCGAGGCAATCAGCGTGTCGTAACATTGTGGGGTACGCCGGAGCAGATCGGTACGGCTCACGGACAACTGCTCAGAACCGAGGCCCGCCGCTGCATCGATTCGGTGATGAACACGTTTGCTGTCGCCAGTCTGATCCGGACGGGACGCTGGTTTCGACACGATCTGGAAGAAGCATGGGCGCGCCTTTCGCCGCACATTCCGGAACGCCATCTGGCAGAAACGCGAGCCATGGCGGTGGCGATCGGCTGCGATCCTCATCGTCTGGAAGTGCTCAACGTGTTTCCGGAGCTGTTTCACTGTTCCGGTTTTGCCGTGATGAATTCGGCGACAAGCGACGGCCGACTGTACCACGGTCGGGTGCTGGATTACATGACCACAATCGGACTGCAGGATGCGGCAACAACCTTTCTGATTCGCCCGAGTGGCTATCAGGGTTTTGCGACTGTGGGCTACGCAGGATTCACGGGCAGCGTCAGCGGAATGAACGTCAGCAGCATTTCTCTGGGAGAAATGGGGGGACGAGGCGAAGGCAACTGGGATGGCGTTCCCATGGCGACGCTGATGCGGCGGGCGCTTGAGGAATGCGATACTCTGGCGGAGGTCATTAAGTTGTGGACAGAATCGCCGCGAACCTGTGAATATTATTACGTATTTGCAGATGGCAAGACGCGGAAAGCCGTGGGGGTGGCGGCAACACCGGAGTCGATTGAGTTTGTCGGTCCGGGAGAGGGGCACGAGTTGCTGGGCCCCGGGATTCCGGATGCCGTTGTTCTGTCCGCCGGCAGTCGACTCGAAGAGCTGCGGCGGCGCGTGCAGCAGGAACATGGTCAGATTGACGAGCAGAAGGCCATGTGGCTGATGAGCCGCCCGGTGGCGATGAAATCCAACCTGCACAATGTGTTGTTCGTCCCCGAGTCAGGCGTGCTCTGGGTGGCCAACGCCAGCCATGATCGACCTGCGGCAGAAATGCCGTATGAGCGAATTGCTCTGCAGGACTTTCCAGAGCTGTTTGCAGAGCCTCAGAATCCGGGAGAGCGGGTTTCCGTCAGCGGGACCGGCAGTCGCGCGGATGCACCATAGTGGCATGAACACATTGCGGCTGGGGCATCTCAGACTGGATCTTCCTGTCGTGCAGGCTGCGCTCAGTGGCTACAGCGACTGGCCGATGCGTGCGCTGGCGAGAGAAATGGGGGCACCCTATACAATCGCTGAGGTGGCGATTGACAGCTTCGTCAACAAACTACGCAATCGCTCAAGGACACGGCATCATCTGCTGGTTCGGGAGCAGGATCATCCTGTTGCCGCACAGTTGACGGGCAGTGATCCCGAGCAGTTTGCGGAAGCAGCCGCATGCATGGCAGATGCCGGTTTTGATGTGATCGACATCAACTTCGGTTGTCCGGCAAAACGTGCATCGGGAAGATGCCGCGGAGGTTATCACCTTGCTGATCCGGCGACGGCGATTCAGATTCTGCAATGTGTGCGGGAGGCTGTTCCGGATGAGAAGCCGGTGACGGTGAAGATGCGACGGGGAGTAGATGATACGGACACCAGTCGTCAGCGATTCTTTGAGATTCTTGCTGCTGCGGAATCGCTCGGACTTGCTGCGGCCACCATCCATGGGCGGACGGTCGATCAGAAGTACGTGGGGCCATCTCGCTGGGATTTTCTGCGGGAAGTACGTGATCGCTTTCCGCAGATGACTCTGCTCGGAAGCGGAGACCTGTTTACTGCAGAGGATTGTGTGCGAATGATTCGCACAACCGGTGTGGATGGCGTCACTGCGGCTCGAGGGGCCATTGGGAATCCCTGGATCTTTGCACACAGTCGGGCTCTGCTGAACGGGCAACCGCTGCCGGAACCGCCGACTGTTCATGAACAGAGAAATGTGCTGCAGCGGCACCTCGAACTGGCGCGGCAGGTGCTGCCGGCTGAGCAGTATCTGCGGCAGGTCCGAAAGTTCTGCCTGTTCTATGCAGCGTGGCACCCGCATGATAATGCCGTGCGGGAGAGTTTTCTGACCGTTCGCACAGAAGCCGACTGGGATCGCGTGCTGCAGAACTGGTATGCGGATGACGGCTGCGGTCGATTCCCGGAACATCCCGGTCATCTGAATCAGCGTTCGACCGCTGGACCGGTGAGTACGCCCGGTTGAGCGGGGGATGGCACTGCTCAGAATACACGAATCGGGTTCACGGCTGCGAACAGCACAACGCTGACGACAGATCAGAACTCAGAATGAGTCTGCTGGAGGATCGATGGAACGAAAGGACGATGCGGATGGGTTGCAGCGGGCTGCCGATCGCGCAGTGAATCGATGGTCTGATCCGTTGCCGTCTGTCACAGACAGGGGCACAGCTTCGAGCGAATTTCTGCCGGCTGCGCTGCTTGGCAGCGCACACCATCAGACGATTCTCGGTTCTGTTCTGGGTGGTCGAGCTGCCCTCAATGGAACTCGTCAGCGGCGACTGCGACTTGCGGATGGTGACCAGCTTGTCCTGTGTGACAATACTCCGCTCAGCTGGAATAAAGGATGTCCCGTGGTGCTGTTGCTGCATGGACTGGCAGGTTCGTCAGAATCCGGTTACATGCTGCGTCTGGCTGCAAAACTGAATGACAGAGGAGTCCGCGTCCTCCGTCTGAATCATCGCGGTTGTGGAGCTGGTGCGGAGCTTGCCGATCGGCCTTTTCACGCTGGCCGCACCGAAGATGTAGCCGCCGCGGTGGAGCTGGCGGTGTCTCTCTGTCCCGATTCCCCGCTTGCTGTCGTTGGTTTTTCGGTCAGCGGTAACACTCTGCTGCGATATCTCGGGGAAAATCCAGCGGGAGTAGCTGCAGCTGTTCGTCAGGGGATTGCTGTGTGCCCTCCCGTCGATCTGCTGGCAAGTGTTCGTTGTCTGCAGAAAACTGCTGGCGGAAGATTCTATGATCGCTACTTCTGCAGAAAGCTGCGTCGGCAGATCATTGGAACCAGGCTCTGGAAAGAGCATCTGCCGCTGGTGCAGTCCGTGCGGAATCCTCAGGGGCTGCTGGAATTTGATGATTTGTTTACGGCACCGGCATCGGGCTTCAGTTCTGCTGAAGACTATTACAGCAAAGCCTCTGCCTGCACTGTGATCCACCAGATTTCAGTACCTGTACAGATTCTGGCCGCAGCGGATGATCCGGTGGTGAATCCAGAGCCGCTGCTGGAGGCTTCTCGCCCGCAGCATGTGCAGCTGACGGTGACATCCGCGGGCGGGCACCTGGGATACATCGGTCGATCGGGTGTTGATCCTGACCGTCGCTGGATGGACTGGCGAATCGTCGACTGGCTGCTGGCGGGATTCTGAGCAATTGCAAGGGGGGGGCGATTCTGATGCGGATGCATCATTCATCCGGTGTCAGTCGCGACAGGCTTTCCAGCAGTCCTCCGCCAGCTTCCTTGCGCTGCACGGAGGCGATCAGCAGCTCTGCCAGCCGAAAATCTTCCGCTGTGGTCAGCTTGATGTTCTGTGGCCAGCCCTCAATCACATGCACCGGGCAGCCGCAGCTTTGGAGCAGTGATGCTTCATCCGTCGCCAGTTCGGGGTTCTGCACCTGCTGATACGCCTGCTCCAGCAGTTCCCGTCGAAAGACCTGAGGGGTCTGAGCCTGAACAAGTCCAGTGCGATCGACTGTCTGCTGAATGATCCCCTGAGCATCAACTTTCTTGACGGTACTGGTGATTCGCAGCCCCGGGATGGCGGCACCGTGTCGAGCCGCTGCAGCGAATATCTGATCGACCCACATGGTTGTCAGCAGCGGTCGAGCCGCATCGTGGACAGCAATGAAATCCGCCTCACTGCCAACCTGCTGCAGACCATTCCGAACGCTGTCAGCACGCGTTGCGCCGCCGGTACAGATCTGGATGGACATGAACGCAAGATTGGCCCGAAAGGTCTCCTGAAACCACTCAAGGTCATCAGGCGGGACGACGAGGATGACCTGGCAGACATCTTCGCGACGCAGAAACACCTCAGCGGTTCTGACCCAGACAGGGCGTCCTTTCAGTTCCGTGAACGGTTTCTTGCGCTGTAGTCCTTGCATGCGGGAGCTTTGCCCTGCAGCCGGCAGAATGACAGCAAATCGAGGCATGAGGATACTCCTTCCGGCTCATTGATCCGGTTGTACCGGAACAAATGTGGTGCGGTTGAATTCAGCATCGGAAGCCATTCGGTTCAGAGCTCGCTGCTGAAATTCCAGCTGGCAGCGAATGCGTCGTTTTTGTCCGGGAGCTGCTTCCTGGTCACGATGCCGCGGGGGAGAGTACGAACCTTTGGAATCCAGTTCTCTCCCTCGGACACTGTCTCGAAAAGCAGTCCGCAGGATTTCGAGGGCCTTCTTGCGGCACTGCTGGTCCAGAACCGGGATCAGCAGTTCAACTCGGCGATCGAGATTGCGGGACATCCAGTCAGCGCTGGAGATGAAAACGCGTTCATCGCCACCGTGATGGAAGTACAGGATGCGTGCATGTTCCAGAAAGCGATCGATGATGCTGACGATCCGGATATTCTCGCTGTAGCCGGGGATTCCGGGTTTCAGGCAGCAGATCCCACGAATATTCAGGCTGATCTTTACACCCGCCTGAGACGCTTTGCACAGGGCTTCGATCATCTGAGGATCGGCCAGCGAATTGAGCTTGAGCAGAATCTGGGCTCGGTCGCCGTTTCGAGCTCGTTCTGTTTCGACACTGATCATCTGCAGCAGTTTTTCTCGCAGCCCGATCGGGGCTGAATCCAGCTGTGAGAAACGCTGAATCTGTGATGCGCCACAGATGGCGTTGAACCATGCGATGGCATCATTGCCCAGTTCACGATCACAGGTGAGCAGACTCAGGTCCGTATAGAAGCGGGCTGTCTGCTCATTGTAATTACCGGTGCCGAAGTGGCAGTAACGCTGAAAACCGTGCGGCTCCCGGCGGACGACAATACAGCATTTGGCATGAGTCTTGAGCCCCTTCACGCCATAGATCACCTGCGCTCCGCTGTACTCCAGTTGTCTGGCCCATTCAATATTTCGGGCTTCGTCGAAGCGGGCCTTGAGTTCCACGATCACGGTCACGTTCTTGCCATTTTCTGCAGCTCTGATCAGTGAGCGTACAATCGGGCTGGCAGAGCTGGTGCGATAAAGCGTCTGCTTGATTGCGACAACATCGCGATCGTCGGCAGCTTCGGACAACAGTCGCAGCATTGGTTCGAAGGACTCGTACGGATGGTGCAACAGCTGATCACCGGAACGAATGGTCTCAAAGATGGATTCCGTTACGTCGAACTCCGGTGAGGCGCACGGTTTCCAGGTCGGATAGACCAGACCGTCTCGTCCGCTGTATTCCGCCAGTTGTCCCAGATCACTGAACCCCACGGGCCCGGGGCAGACATACGTTTCGTTGCGTCCCACCTTCAGCAGTGACCGCAGAAACTGCTGCAGCGGCTCAGTTGCCTTTTCGGCAACTTCGAGTCGAGTCACGAAACTGTCCTTGCGATCTTCAAGGACATCTTCCATTTCTTCCAGCAGGTCAGCGCCGTCGTGCTCGGAGACGGTGACATCGGCATTGCGAGTGATTCGAAAGGGTGCGGTGGCAACAACGGTCTGCCCGGGGAAGAAACGTGCTGCGAACAGTTCCACCAGTTCTTCGGTCAGAATGAACTCAAATCCACGATCGGAGGGCAGGGTGACGATGCGATTTCTGTAGCGACCGAAGGGAATCACGGCAAATCGAAACGGCTGCTCTTCCGAGTCGCCCAGCAACTGCACGGCAATATTCATGGTGCGGCCGGTGAGCAGCGGGAATCGATTGGGATCGTGTATCGCCACAGGTGTCAGGATGGCTTCCAGCTGTTCGGTAAATACCTTTTCAAGAAACTGCTGCTGGTCATTACTCAGCTGCTCCGCACGTCGATGCTGCAGGCCTTCGGAATCCAGTTCCGGCTCAATCTGGCTGAGAAAAACTCGGTACTGGTCTGCACACATCTGTTCGGCGCGTTCACGGATTGCCTGCAGCTGCTGCAGTGGTGTCAGTCCCGACGGATCGATCGCCGTACTGCCGTTGCGAATGCTGCCCAGCAGGCTGCCGATACGTACCATGAAGAATTCATCGAGGTTTGATGCGGTAATGGCGAGAAACCGCAACCGCTCCACAAGCGGGACAGTGCTGTCAGAAGCCTCATCCAGCACTCTCTGATTGAACTCCAGCCAGCTGAGTTCCCGATTCATAAAAACTGGTTCAAAATCTGACATGCGCTGATCCGCAGATTTACAGAAAGAGGGATGTAGAAACTGGATACTGACGAATTCTGACTGGTGTCCGGCAACTGATTTCAGCCTTGTGGTTCCCGGAGCAGAACCTCAAGTCCAAAAGTGTCTTCAAACAATGCGACCTTGCGCTGCAATTCCATCCGTTCCAGCGAAAGATCTCCGGCGACTCGCGTTGGAGTCACGGTCAGGCGGTTGTTTTCGATCGAACAGGTAATGTCAGCAATCCTCTGTGTGCCCGTCTGATCAAGCGCATCTGCAATGCGAAGAATTGCGGCCAGCCTGGTCACCGTCACACGACTTTCCCGGTCCAGTTGTGTGAATGCCTCGTGGGAAGGTCTGGGCGCTGCCCGGCGATGGTAGCGGGCAATCAGGGCAACCAGGGTCTGGTCACGGGAGTTCAGCCCGAATAACTCACTGTGCAGGATCAGATAGAAGGAGTGCTTGTGATATCCTGAGATCCCGACGAACATCCCGATGCGACACAGCAGGGCTGCAATGTAGAGCATAGTCTCACAGCGGGAGTCCATCGAGTGCTGCGGCTGCAATGCGCGAAACAGCCGTACTGACAGTTCGGCAACATGTGTCGCGTGGACGAGATCAGTGTGGCAGCGGCGGGCGAGTTCGAGTGATGAGTTGATGATCTGTTCACGGAAATCAGCAGACCACTCACTGCTGCTCACCATTCCGCGGAGCAGTGCGTCACGCAGGTTGAAACCTGTGATCAGCAGGCGGTCAACGCTGAGCAGTTCGGCGAGTTTCAGATTTGCCATCAGTGCCGGAACCAGGGTCTCAGCCTGGGACAGTTCAATGTGGAACTCCTGCATGATCCAGTCGACCGGCATCGGCTGCAGTCGCTGCAGCAATGCCTTGAGTTCTGCCACTGAGATACTCCGCAGTCCATCCTGGGCAGGTTCGACGTTGAGGAGTCTTGCGGCAAATCGCATGTCTCCACCGAGCGTGATGACGTCGGTCGGATGGTTCTCCGGAATACTGTCGAGCAGTGGTTCGAGGGCTCGCTGAATTTGTCCGGACATGATGCTGGCAAACTCGCGGCGGGGCGCTGAGGTCTTGGGAAGCTGCTGCTGCAGCCGGAGCGATCCCAGTCGGCAGGGCTGAGAATAAAGGATATCCTTTCCACGCAGCACCAGCACTTCCGTACTTCCACCTCCAACTTCCACAACGACTGTTGTGCGGTTCTCAGAGACGGCGGATTCGGGCAGAAGCGGTCGAATACCCTGGTAGGTCACCCGGGAGATTTCGGCATCATCGATGATTTCAACCGCGAAGCCTGTTGCGATGAAAATGCGATCGAGGATTGCCAGTCGGTTGGATGCTTCACGAATCGCACTGGTGGCAATCACACGAATATGCCGTGGGTCGTCGCACTGGTATTCCTTCAGCTTGCGACGATAACCACGGAGTACTCGAATGCACTCCTGCAGTGTCTTGCGATGAATTTCTCCCGCAGTGTAAGTGTCCTTGCCAAGGCTGACGCCATGAACGAGCTGTTCCAGCACGCGGACCTCGCTGCGGCCGTCCGATTCCCCGATCGCCATGCGAATAGCTGTGGTTCCGAGTTCGATGACGGCAAGCGGAAAGAACTGTCGGATACCGAGCTGGTCGGAGGACTGGTCTTCCGCCTTTGAGGGATCATCGGGTTCAGCTGCACTGCGACTGCTCATGACTGGTCGTCCTCAGAGTCCGGACTGACTACTTGTTCTGCGGTGGGCTCAGCTTCATCTGCCGGGGTCGGCGGCTGCAATGCGAGGGCGGTGTGCGGCGAGATTGCCGGCTGCTGTGAGAGGCTGGATTCCTGCGGCGACACGGATGTCACACTCTGACGAACGAGCCCTGCAGCACCCACAGCCGCCGCAAGATCGCCGAGTCTGCTGACCACAATTTCGGCATAGTCGACCAGGGCCGGGAGGACATTGCGTCTGAGCCCTTTTTTGACGCTGTCGATATACAATTCGGGCATGGCTTCCACCAGACCGCCGCCAAGGATGACGCGGTCAGGGGCCAGGATATTGATCAGTGAACCGATTCCGCGTCCAACCTGTTCTGCCGAACGACGGACGATCTTCTCGATGGATTTGTCTCCCTCTGCAATGGATTTGCGAAGAGCAGAACTTCTGATTTTTGATATGTCGGTACCAGCGATGGCCTGCAGATTCGGAGCCTGTCCGCGGAACACAGCCTTGGCAGCCTCAGCGGCAATCGCCAGTCGGCTGGCAAGACCTTCGAGTGTACCCACCGGGCCGACGCCTGCAGCGGAGCCTTCGGTTGCCATCTGCAGATACCCGACTTCCATGCAGGTCGCTCTTGTGCCATGAAAGATGCGGCCTTCATAGACAAATCCGCCCCCAATGCCCGTCCCCGGGAACATGCCGAGCAGCGAGCGGCATCCGGTTCCTGCTCCACGCAGATATTCTCCGAAGACTCCAGCATCAACGTCATTGCAGATTTCAACCGGCCGCCCGAATTTTTCCTGCAGCTGTTTTCGCAGCGGGAGATTCTTCCAGCCCAGATTCGTTGCTTCCAGAACGATACCGTTTACGGGGTTCAGCGGCCCGGGAATACCGATTCCGATTCCCGCTACGTCGCTCAGGTTCACACTGGCTTCAGCAAGTGCTGAATGCAGTGTTTCTTCAATCCGGTCCAGCCCGACTTTTTCACCGCTTTTCGTGCGAGTTTTTCGCTTCTTTCGAGCAACTTCCTGCAGATCGCTGTCGAAGACCACCGCCATCATCTTTGTACCGCCGAGATCGAAGCCGACCCAGTATTGCTTTTTTTTCGGTGTATTCATTGCATCCTGCTCAGCGGTGAAGTCGAGGACAGTCAGATCTGTCGTCGGAAAACTGTGTTACGAAATTCATTTGCGTCGAGATTTGTGTCCGGACTGGTTCGATCAGAGCCTGTCTGAAACCGCTCCGACAGGTGTGTTCCCGGTCGACAGGTACGCACCGTGGAATACTAGCATAAACATCGCCGCACAACCCTCATATTCTCATTTGCTGCAGCCGGGAGAGTCACAGAATTCAGCTGATTCGTCCGTGGTTTCGAGTAGTTGAGAGGTTGTTCAGGCGGTACTCTGCCGGCTGCGAAATTGCTGACAGTGGATCTGATTTTCCAGAAGGAAGAATTCATGCCGGACCAGAGGCAACTGCGCGAGCTTCAGGCACCATTGAAGCAACTTTATTCCGAGCGACCGGAAACCGCCCTGATTACACTCACAGCGGAAGGCGTGGTGGACTTCAAACGGATCGGCTGTCGGGTTCCGCTGCTGGTCAATGACGGGCGAGAACTGCTTGCGGGGCTGCATCCGGCTGCAGCAGGAAACGGGATGATGGCCTGTTCCGGAGAACTGCTCCTGCAGGCATTGGTTACCTGTGCCGGAACCACATTTGCTGCGGTAGCCACCGCAATGGATCTGCGCATCTTCAGTTGTCGGATCGTGGCGTCGGCAGTGATGGATTTTCGAGGCACCATGGGGGTTGATCGTGATGTGCCGGTCGGGATCCAGAGCCTGCAGCTGGTCTTTCAGGTGCGGTCTGACGCGGCAGAGGAGCAACTGCAGAAACTGCTGTCACTGACGGAACGCTATTGCGTTGTTTACCAGACTCTGTCCGCAGGAGCTGCGATTACCGCTCAGCTGCAGTTGTTGCAGACGGATTCCTGAGCAGCTCAGATGCCGCTCCCCCCTGTTCCTCGCACCGCCGCATAGAAATCCCGCATGACTGCGTTGACACTGCGAACTTTTCGGAGGAGTTGTTCGGAATTGCTGCCCTTTTCGTTGGTGTTGCTGCTCTGAATTTCCCTGATCTGAGTCTCAGTTTTCCAGCCTGAGGTTTCGGCGTTGCGCAACAGTTCTCGGAGCACATCTGCAACCAGTGTCTGCAGGTATTCCGGCGAGAAACTTTCAGTGCTGCGATATGGAGACTGGGGCAGAAATGAGGAACGCAGCTGACTACAGGATTCGATATGTGGCCGCGATTCCTGTGAAACCTCAGCGACAGCCACAGGAAGTGGTGGCTGAGTAACCTCGGGCTTCGGCGACCGTCTCCATGGGCGCAGAAACAACAATCCCGTCCCCAGCACAATGACGCCCATAAGCATCCAGCCGGTCAGGAAGCAGGCAGCAGCGGCAATAATTGTGAGCAGCACTCCGACGACAGTCAGAGGGCGATTTGCCTGCTGCTGTGGTGCTGTTTGAGCCGGTGCTGGTGGCAGTGGCGAGACAAAGGCGCTGTCCGACAGAGTTCCGGCAACATCGGGGTACTGTTCGATCTGCACAACAATGGCAGTGCTGTTATCAAGTCCTCCTCGACAATTGGCCAGATTAATGAGGAAGCGACAGGATTCGGTCACAGGTAATTCCCGGAGTGTCCGTCCGATTTCCGCGTCACTCACATGGTTGGTCAGACCATCGGAACAGAGCAGAAATATGTCTCCCGGGTGGACAGAAAAGGGGCCTTCAATGTCCACATTGACCCGCAGGTCCGGTCCGAGACAGCGTGTGATCACATTGCGGGGATGTTCATTCTCCACATTTTCAGCAGTGGAACGTCCCAGACGGATCATTTCCCACTGCAGACTGTGGTCGAAGGTGAGTTGTTGCAGCAGACCATGTCGAAGGCGATAAACACGGCTGTCACCGACGTGTCCGATGAATGCTCCCCTGCTGGACAGATTGAGCACGCTGCAGGTAGTACCCATCCCCCTGAATTCCGGGTTCTGCAACGCACGGTCGTTGATCGCTCGATTTGCTGCGTGAACTGCCTCCTGCAGACGTTCCGCAGGTTCTTCCAGTGATGATTTGGACCAGGCCAGGGGGAGTGAGTCAGAAACGATGCGGCTGGCAAGATCACCGACGGCATGCCCACCCATGCCGTCAGCAACAACAAACAGGTGGCCCTGGTTCGCCCACGAGTCAAAATCTGAGCTCAGCCGAATCGCCAGGGAATCCTGGTTCGTTGCTCTGCGCATCCCGACATCAGTCAGAGATGCATATCGCACTGTCGGCAGTTCAGGCATCAGGATGAACTTCTTTGCTGATCTTGCGATTCAGCGACAGGAGAGAACTGTTGGAGACATTCGGGAGTGCAGCTGGCTGGCAGGAAAATGCAGTGCTGACTGGAAAGCAGCCGCAGGATGCTTTTGTCCGGCCCCTGCACCTTGAACTTTGGCACCTGGACTGCCGTCGGGGAGCAAACCGGACTTTGCAGGCGAGAGGGCGAACCTCCCTGCGTTATGGTATCGGGATTTGCCTGCTGAACCAGTGAACCGCAGCATTCTGAGGGGACTTACCGGGCATGCAAACAGACTTCCTTGAGAAAAGCTCATGGAGTTTCTGCGGATCTCCCGTTGGATTGCATGAGCGACATTGCCAGGTGCTCGCTGACGCATGGTGTCGCTGTTGCATCGTGTGTCCGCAGATCCGGCTGCCACAGACTACTTCCGGCTTTGGAAAATGCGAGCGAATCTGCTCACGGAAAAAGCTGCAGGTAGCATTTGACGGAGCGCGGGCCTGCGGGTTTACAGCAGACTGGGGTGCGGATCAGCCTGCGGCAGCGAAGACATTGTGCACGCGGGACGCTAATCTCTGCTGCAGCGGTGCAGTCTGGCTGAAACCGCTTTGCTTGCGGCAGATCTGTGTGGTTGTACAGGCGGGAGGAAGACGATGGCTGCTGGGATCAATCGGCGTGCTTTTCTGGCAGGTACTGCCGCGGCTGCGGCAACGCTGCACGGATGGAGGAGTCCCTCCGTTTTTGCTCAGGCTCCCCCGGGAGAGCGTCCGCAACAGGATGACAGCGCCCGGATCGTTTTTCCGCGGGCACGGCTTCCGCTCACCTTCATCATCGATGATTCCACCTGCCTGGTAAACATGGGGCATTTCTGTATCCCGCAGTTCCACGCCTGCTACCCGGATCGTCCGGTGTACCAGAAGCCATGGCAGACGTTTCCGCGTGAAATCCCGGATCTGTTTGTGCGAGAATTTGGCGAGTGGTGCGCGTCGCGGGGCGTGAAGGGGAAATACAGCATCGTGCCCTATCCGGCCTGCACCGGCTGGCTGGATCGGGAACTTCCCGGCTGGTCTCGAAAGGATCTTCAGAACAGCCTGCAGCTGGTTCGTGATCTGATGCTGCCGAACTGGGATATTCACCCGGAGATGATTACCCACACGCGAGTGATCGATCTGAAGACCGGACGACCTCTGGAGGAGATCAGCCCGGCAACGATGGAGAACTCGTGGCCACGACAACCGCAGAGCGTTGATCAGATCGCCGAGTATCTCGCCTACGCACTCAGAATTCTGAGAAACTGCGGGCTGCCGTGTGAAGGAATCACGACTCCGGGAGGATTTGGCAACCTTGTCAAACCGGAGTTGTCTCTGGCTGTCCAGCAGGCGGTGCGGGATGTCTTTCCTGTGGAGATTCCACACTATTTCAAGTATGTGATTGACGGAGACGGAAGCACCGAGCCAACGCTGGAGCATGTTTCGGGTCTCGCCGGTGGCTCACCGAACCTGACGGTGAATATTCCCGCTGGTACAGGTGACTGGTTCGGTGGATGGGAAGGAGATGTAGAGCCACGTCCGGATCTGTACGCAGATGCAGAAGCCACATCCGGCCGGCTGGTGGAACTGCTGTTGCGCGGACAGCCGGGATTCTTTCTGTGTCACTGGCCGGGAATGTACAGCAATGGAACCCGCACGGGATTCCGGGCATTTCAGCGGGTCGTGGATTCGATTCACGCGAGATTCCGTGATCGGATTCTGTGGATGAAGCTCAGTGAAATTGCTCGCTACTGGGCCACCAGGGAACTCACGGCGATCCGTCGCCAGGCGGACCGGGTTGAGCTGGAGTCTCCGTTTGAATGTCCCGATCTGACGCTTTCCTGCACGACTCAGAGGATCAGTGCCCCGCCTGTAATCTCATGGATGGGTGAACAGCAGTCGCTCCGGGAAGTGCAACGGAAGCAGGATCTGGTGAGCGGAACATGGGTTCGTGAGGAAGATGCTGTGGTCGTCTGCTTTGATATCCGCAAGGGCCGCACAGAACTCCTGCTGTCCTGAATACCTTTTGCATCTGTCAAATGGTGCAGGCGTGTTACAATACCCGGCCCACCTCCGCTCTACTCCAATTACCCGCCAGAGGAAGTTCTGATGATTGACCGCCCATTGCCGGTCTGGCTGGCATTTCTGACGATGATTCCGCTGCAGGCTGCTGATTCGCCGGATTTCAGTCGACAGATTCTGCCCCTGCTGTCGGAAAACTGTTTTCAGTGCCATGGGCCGGATGCGGAACAACGAGAAGCTGATCTGGCACTGCATGATCAGCAGGAAGCAATGCGTGTGATCAGAGCCGGGGCACGTGGTGAGAGTGAGTTGTACGCGCGAATCACTTCAATCGATGCGGATCTGCAGATGCCTCCGCCGGATTCCGGACATGTACTCACAGCTGCTCAGCAGGAGCTCATTGGGGCATGGATCGATGCCGGAGCGGAGTGGAATCAGCACTGGTCCTGGCAGGCAGTGCAGCGTCCGGAGATTCCGCAGGTGACCGCGACCGTGGGAGTGGTGATTCGCAATCCGATTGATGCGTTCGTGCAGGCCCGACTGCAGCAGAGCCCGTTGCAGGCCAGTGCGGAGGCGGACCGCCGCACGTTGATTCGACGACTCTCACTGGATCTGCGTGGTCTTCCGCCGACTGCTGACGAGGTCGCAGCATTTCTGGCAGACATGAATGAGGGTGCGTATGAACGTCTGGTCGATCGTTTCCTCGATTCTCCGGCGTTTGGCGAACGCATGGCATGGGACTGGCTGGATGCAGCCAGATATGCGGACAGCAATGGCTATCAGGGGGATCAGGAACGAACAATGTGGCCGTGGCGCGACTGGGTTGTGCAGGCGTTTAACCAGAACCAACCATTCGATCAGTTCACAGCATGGCAGCTTGCAGGAGACCTGCTGCCCAATTCGGGGTTTGAACAGAAGCTCGCCACGGGATTCTGCCGCAATCATATGATCAACGGTGAAGGTGGCCGCATCGCGGAAGAGAACCGTGTGGATTACGTGATGGACATGGCGGAAACAACGGGCACTGTCTGGCTGGGGCTGACTCTGAACTGCTGCCGCTGTCACGATCACAAATTCGATTCACTGACACAGCAGGATTACTACCGATTCTTTGCCTTTTTCAATCAGACACCGGTCAATGGAGGTGGTGGAAGTGGCCAGACAGCGCCGGTACTGGAAGCTCCCACTACGGAACAGTCGATGCAGATCACGGCACAGCAACAGCAGCTGCAGGAGCTGGCCGACCGGTTCAGACAGCGAGCTGATGAACTGCTGCAGACTCAGCCTGCGTGGGAACAACAGCAACTGCAGCCGGGAACTGAGCTGTTGTGGAAGCCATTGACGGCAGAGCAGTTGCGGGCTGAGCATCAGCAGCTGAAGCAGTCTGCAGATGGTGCGATTCTGGCTTCGGGCCCGAATCCGACGAATGACACTTACACGCTGGTGGCGGCGGTACCTGCTGAGCGAGTGGTTGCGTTGCGGCTGGATGCACTGCGGCACGAGACTCACACGGGGGGTGGTCTGGCAAGGTCCGACAGCGGCAATTTTGTGCTGACTGAACTGGAGCTGTATCTGCTTCGGGCAGACCAGGAACAGCAGATTCGCTTTGTCGGCGGTCAGGCAACATTTGAGCAGGGTGCACTGACCATTGACAAGGTCTTTGATGGCGACAGGCAGTCAGGCTGGGCTGTTTACGAAGGCCGCCCGATTGATCGGGATCATGCTGCTGTACTCCGGCTGGCTGAGCCGGTTGAACTTCAGGATGGAGATCGTCTGAAGCTGATCCTGCGGCACGACTCGGCGCATGCAAGCCACAATCTGGGTCGGTTCCGGGTATCCATCAGCAGTAGCGCGGAAGCCGGACTCAACGAAGAGAAGGACCAGCAGCTGCTGCTGGCATTGCGGACTCCCGTTTCAGAACGAACGTCGGAGCAGACTCAGTTGGTGCGGGAGCAGCATCAGGCCAGTGACGAAGAATGGAAACGGCTGACCTCGGAGAAGAAACAGGCAGAGGACAGGCTGGCTGCGGTGCGTCGTGAGATTCCGAAAGTGATGGTGATGGAAGATCGCAGTGAACGCAGAGAGACGTTCATGCTCGATCGTGGTCTGTACACTGCGCCGGGAGACGCTGTGACGGCGGGAACTCCTGTAAGTCTGCCACGACTGGAAAGTGACGGCGAGCCCAGTCGCCTTGAGCTGGCGCGATGGCTCATGGATGACCGGAATCCGCTCACCGCACGAGTTCTGGTCAATCGTTACTGGCAGCTGCTGTTTGGCCAGGGCCTGGTAAAAACGGCAAGTGATTTCGGAGTGCAGGGAGAAATTCCTCAGCAGGAACATCTGCTGGACTGGCTGGCCTGTGAATTCAGAGATTCCGGCTGGAATCTGAAGCAGCTCCTGCGGACGATTGTGCTCAGCCATACCTACCGTCAGACGTCGCGTCGGACAGAGCTGCAGATGGAGCACGATCCGGAAAATCGCCTGCTGTCGAGAGCTCCGCGATATCGACTGGCATCGTGGATGCTGCGTGATCAGGCACTGGCAGCCAGTGGCCTGCTGTCTGTTCGGCAGGGTGGCCCGCCGGTGAATGTGTATCAGCCGGAGGGTGTCTGGGAGGATGCAACATTTGGCCGCAAGAAGTACACACAGGATCACGGGGAATCTCTGTATCGCCGCAGTCTGTATGTGTTCTGGCGGAGAATCATCGGCCCCACAATTTTCTTCGATAACTCTCCTCGCCAGACGTGTTCGGTTGATGTCTTTCGAACGAATTCTCCGCTGCATGCGTTGCAGCTGTTCAATGATGTGACCTACGTGGAAGCGGCGCGGGTCCTTGCTCAGCGAGTCCTGCAGCCAGTGGGTCTTTCTGATCGTGAACGGCTGCAACTGGTGTTCGAACGTGTGCTTTGTCGCCCACCTGAGGACAGGGAAGCGGAGGTGCTGCTGGCTGGACTGGAGCGGTCGCGGCTGCAGTTTGCCGCTGATTCAGCACTGGCACAGCAGCTGGTATCTGCCGGGGAAGCTCCTGCAGCGGAGCAGCTCGAACCTGCCGAACATGCAGCGTGGTCGGCGTTGTCACTGGCAGTTCTGAATCTGGACGAAGCATTGACGCGTGAATAGCGAATTTCCGGACAGCCGGCCGCAGGGCCAGTACCGGGATCTCAGACAGGAAACAGAAACATGCATCCGATATCAGAGTCGGTTACAGATCTGACTCGCCGAGAACTGCTGGGACGCACATCCCTTGGGCTTGGTGGAGTTGCGCTGGCTGAATTGCTGCAGGGGAGCGGTGCGTCGGCAAATGAACGTCCGCTCCTGCCGCATTTTGCTCCGCGTGCCAAACGTGTGATCTATCTGTTCCAGAATGGCGCTCCGACGCACGTCGATCTTTTCGATTTCAAGCCGGAATTGCAGCGTCTGCACGGCAAGCCTTTGCCCGCCGGCTTCTCAGAAGGCAAACGCTTCAGCACGATGACTGGCAATGCTGATGGCAAGCTGATGCTTGCTCCGGTGGAGCCATTTCGGCAGCGTGGCGACAGCGGAGCGTGGGTGAGTGACTTTCTGCCGCACACCGCTGGGATTGCCGACCGCCTGTGTTTCATTCGCAGCATGCACACGGATGCAGTGAATCATGCTCCGGCAATTCAGCTCCTGCTCAGCGGGGCTCAGATTCCCGGACGCCCGACGATGGGAGCGTGGGCCACATGGGGGCTTGGCTCTGAGACGGAGACGTTGCCGGCTTTTGTTGTGATGACCTCAGTTACGAAGAACACGACCTGCGGCCAGATTTTCTATGATTTCTACTGGGGCAACGGATTTCTGCCATCGCGATTTCAGGGAGTGAAATTTCGCGGCAGCGGTGACCCTGTTCTGTATATCCGCAATCCCTCGGGCATGACGTCGACGATGAAGCGTGCCTGGCTGGACGATATTGCGAGAATCAATGAGCTCAAACTGCGCGAATCGGGGGATCCGGAAACGGCCAGCAGAACAGCGCAGTATGAAATGGCGTTCCGGATGCAGACCAGTGTGCCGGAGCTCACCGATTTCTCCTCTGAGACTCAGCAGACACTGGATATGTATGGACCAGGCGTGGCGGAGCCCGGGACGTTTGCCCACAACTGTCTGCTGGCCAGGCGTCTGGTGGAACGCGGAACTCGTTTTGTGCAGTTGATGCACGCCGGATGGGATCAGCATAATTCCATCACCACGGAGTTATACAGCCAGTGTCGCGATACAGATCAGCCGTCTGCTGCCCTGGTACGGGATCTGGATCGTCTTGGACTACTCGATGAGACGCTTGTGATCTGGGGCGGTGAGTTTGGCAGAACTCCGTTCATCCAGGGTGATCTGGGGAATCGGCCACGCTGGGGACGTGATCACCATCCTTATGCATTCACCATCTGGATGGCTGGCGGTGGAATCCGTCCCGGGATGAACTGGGGGGCATCAGATGAGCTGGGATTCAATGCCGTGGAGAATCGGGTGCACGTGCACGATCTGCAGGCCACGGTGCTGCATCAGCTGGGATTTGATCACGAGCGGCTGACCTATCGTTTCCAGGGCCGGCAGTTTCGACTGACTGACGTCCATGGCCACGTCGTGCAGGAAATCCTGTCCTGAACGGGCTGCAGAGCAGCATGGTCTGAATACCGGGGGATTACGAATCAACGCGAATCAGCTGCTGATCTGAGCGGCATCCGCAGAACGCTGAGCAATCACTGCGACGCGCGTCAGTTTGGCTGGCAGGTGGCGAAAACGGAATCGACGCAGCGTGACCTCACAACCCTCGTCCTGAAAGATCTGCTTCATTTGCGACAGGGCAATATTGGAGTAGTGATACTGGCGAGAGAAGAACTTGCCGGAAGGGCTTTCGTTCATCTCCAGGTTGATCAGTATGCCCCCCGGAGCCAGCAGCGAGATGAGTTCCCTGATGGAAGATTCAGTGCAGTTGGCGTAACCCACGACAGCTCCGAGGCAGATCAGATGGAAACTGGATCTCTGCAGTTGTGTGACCGAACCGTCCGGAAGTGTCAGTCGAGACGGGTGGGAGATATCAGCGATGCCCGTCTGAATTCTGTCCCAGGCAAGTTTGCGTGAACGGGCATTACTGAGCGTGGTTCGCAGGCAGTTTGGTTCCAGATCCGTGGCAACAAGCTGCGCTTCAGGAAATCGGCTGAGGAAATGCAGGCCCATCAGCCCGGTGCCGCAGCCGGAATCCAGGATCCGCAGAGGTCCTTTGATTTCGACGGCAAGCTCAGAGAGAAAGCGGTCGATGCTGCGCTCGTATCCCAGAGACTTGATGAAGAAGTCGTAGATACCAGTGGATTTGTAAAGGCGTGGGCTGAGCATCGAGTTTTCTGAGCGGGTGGGCTGACGGCCGGTTGATGACTACAGAATTCAGGCTGGTTCAAGGACCTGAATCTGAGTTGAGATCACAAGTTCACGCACCTGTGCGCGATACGTCGTCATGTGAGGAGCCTGCAGGTGATCACGAAGAGCTGCAGTGGATTCCCATTTTTCCACAACGACAACAACGTCATCACGCAAGGCTGGCCCATTGGGGAGGCCGGCATCAACGTCAATCGCCGGTCCGTACTCAATGCACCCCACCTCTTCGTGGACAAGGGGCATCAGTTCATGAAATGCCTGCAGAAAGGCTGCTCGGGAACCTGGCTGCAGAGAAATTGTGGCGATCACGTGAATCATGAATGGCAGTGCCTGTATCAGGGAGAACAGATCGGAATCTCAGCACCATATCATAAGGGGCGGCGTTGGAAAGATGTAGTCTTCAGGCGGCTGATGTGGGTGAGCAGGAAACAGCGGTGAGATTTTCGGTCAGGTCTGCCGAAGCGGATGCGATCGCAGCATCAATCGGCACTTCCGGATTGCACCTGAATCGACCGCGTCACAGAATGCATGTCAGACCGCGCCATTTTGTATCGCTGTGACGATGGAATCTCTCGCTATGCCTTCTTTTCAACAGATTCTGCACGGCACCTGTGCATTTGTTCTGGTTCTGGCGGGGTGCAGTGACGCGCCACCGGAAGTCATTACAGAGACAGTCGTTCCCGCTGCAGATTCGCTGCCACCGGTCTGGTCCTTCGTTGAGAGGGCTGCTGAGAGCGGGATTCAGTTTGCTTATCAGAATGGAGAAGAGGCGGGCAACTTCTCAATCCTCGAGTCACTGGGTGGCGGACTGGCGACGCTTGATCTGGATGGTGACGGGCGAGAGGACCTGTGTTTTGCGGGCGGTGGAACGTTGCCGGAAAAAACACAACAACCTGCACCGCCGGGAGTGTTTCGTAATCTCGGGGCAATGCAGTTTGTGGACTGTACCGCACTGTGTGGCCTCTCCGCGACAGACTTCTACAGCCATGGGATAGCACGTACGGACTACGATTGCGATGGTTTTGCAGACATTCTGATCACGGGCTATGGCGGGATACAGTTGTTTCACAACTGCGGAGACGGGACCTTCGAACTGATTCCTGCTGACTGCGGGCTGACGGATTCGCAGTGGAGCAGCAGTGCAGCGTGGGGCGATCTGAATGGGGATGGGTTTGCAGATCTGTATGTGGCTCACTATGTGGACTGGTCGTGGGAGAATGATCCCTTTTGTGAACGCGGCCCGGAAGGCGGCCGGGAGATCTGCCCGCCAAGAAGCTACACGGGTATTTCTGACACGCTGTATTTCAGTAATGGAGATGGAAGTTTTCGCGACGTTACTGCAGAGTCGAAACTGAGTTCCGAGGGAAAGGGGCTTGGCGTGGTGCTGACGGACCTGGACGGGGACGGCGACAACGACATCTATGTCACGAACGATACGGTGCCCAACTTCCTGTATCAGAACGAGGGCACCGGGGTGATGGATGATGTCTCACTTCCCAGCGGTGCCAGTCTGAGCAGTCTGGGAGTACCGGATGGGAGCATGGGCGTGGATGTCTGTGACTTCAACAGAGACACGCTGCCGGATCTGTGGGTGGTCAATTACGAGCGGGAATCGAACGCGCTGTACCAGAATGCCGGCAGAATGGCATTTCGTCATGTGAGTCAGAAGATGGGACTGAACGCGGTCGGTGGTCTGTTTGTCGGCTGGGGCACATGCTGCGTGGATTTTGACAGTGACGGAGATGAAGACATCTTCGTTTCCAATGGGCATGTCATTCGCTATCCGCAGAATGCTCCGCTCAATCAGCAGCCGCTCCTGCTGCAGAATGAGAATGGCGAACGGCTGGTCAATGTGACGGAACTGGCGGGTGAGTGGTTTGGTCGACAGCACATGGGCCGCGGTGCGGTGGCGGCAGATTTTGATCAGGACGGGGACGCAGATGTTGCTGTATCGGCAACTCTGCAGCCTGCAGCGCTGCTGGAGAATCGCACAAAGCGGGCGTTCCGGCGCTGGGTCGGTGTCAGGCTGTCTGGTACTGCTGTTGCTCGCGAACCCGTCGGAGCGACAGTGATTCTGAAGACATCTCCGCCGCAGACTGGATTTCTGCGAGGTGGGGGAAGTTACGGATCGAGTGTCAGTGAGCGTCTGCTGTTTGCCATTCCCGATGAGACAGACATCCCGCAGCTGGAGGTCCGC